>NZ_JBHWJZ010000018.1:0-167382 GCF_042731085.1 Streptomyces sp. NPDC059875 | reverse complement strand
GGCTTGGGCTCAGGCTTCGGCTCCGGCTTGGGCTCGGGCTTCGGCTCCGGCTTCGGCTCCGGCTTCGGCTCCGGCTTCGGCTCCGGCTTCGGCTCCGGCTTCGGCTCCGGCTTCGGTTCCGGCTTCGGTTCCGGCTTGGGCTCGGGCTTCGGCTCGGGCTTCGGCTCCGGCTTGGGCTCCGGCTTCGGCTCCGGCTTGGGCTCGGGCTTCGGCTCGGGCTTCGGCTCCGGCTTCGGCTCCGGCTTGGGCTCAGGCTTCGGCTCCGGCTTCGGTTCCGGCTTGGGCTCAGGCTTCGGCTCCGGCTTCGGCTCGGGCTTCGTCGGGGTCTCCGGCTCCGTCGGCACCTCCGGTACCTCGGGCTCGGTGGGCAGCTCAGGCTCCGTCGGCAGCTCAGGCACCGTCGGGACCTCAGGCACCGTCGGGACCTCAGGCACCTCGGGCTCGGTCGGTACCTCAGGCACCTCTGGCACCTCAGGTACCTCCGGCTCCACGCCGTACAGCATCTGCCGGAACACCTGCGACGACTTCGGGTTGTCGTCGCACTGCCAGACGCCGTGCGGGCAGTAGTCGGTGATCGTGTGGTACAGCGGCTTGTGCTTTTTCATCCAGTCGAGCATCCGCCGCATGTACTCGGCGTTGTCCCCGTTCCGGAAGAGCCCCCATTCCGGATAGGAGATCTCCTTGCCGTGTTCGGCCGCGAAATCCACCTGCTTCTGGAGCCCGTACGGCTCGCTGATGTGCCGGTCGAAACTGGCACCCGGCGGCTGGTCGTACGAGTCCATGCCGATGATGTCGACCACGTTGTCGCCCGGATAGCAATCCGTCCACGGAACGGCGTCCGTACCCCGGCTCGGATTGAAGTCGAAGCGGAACTTCTGGCCGGGAACGGACCGCATGGCGGCGACGATCCGGTTCCAGTACTTCTTCCACGCCGTGGGGTTCGGCGCACACCGGTGCGTGTACGTGGTGCCGTTCATCTCCCAGCCGAGGACGATGACGGTGTCGGTCGCTTTCTGGTCGACCAGGCGCTGTGCCAGCGTCCGGAAGTGGTGGTCGTAGTACCCCGCCGCACCGAGCTGGAGCTGGCGGCGGACCTCGTGGTCGGAGACGCCGGCCTCGTTCCGTTCCAACATCGGCACGTTCAGCACGAAGAGCCGGTCGTCCTGCTGGTTGCGCCAGTCCGCCCAGGCCTTCAGGAAGCCCGGGCGGCCTTCGATGTTCGACCAGCGATCGCCCGGGAGATACGTGTGGCCGACGCGGAGCTCCCGTCCGCCGAGCCACCGCTCCAACTGACCGATCCGGCTGACGCCGATCGGTCCGGATTCGAGGAACGCGCCCAATGCGGTGGACAGAGTCGGTTCGGGGTCCCGTGTCGTTACGGATTCGGCGGCGTGAGCTGGAGAGGACAGCACGACTGAACCTGAGGCAAGGAGACCTGCGGTGAACACCCCCAGCCACATTCTCGAAATCTTTCGCTTTCGGTAGGTCATGGCCACTCCTTCACAATCCGCCGCTTGATGATCCGTCAGTCGGATACTCCGAAAGTATTCCTAATGAGCCGACCGTGAACGCGGTCTCGATCTGATCAGTAGTCCATTGGTGTATTTCATCGCCCAGTTGGGGCACCAGAGATGAAGGAATGCCGTGCCGAGCTTTGACACCAGCGTCCCCGCAGTCCTTGTGCGGCTCGATCGGAACCCCTTCCATCACGGCACGCTCGGCGCCGCCCGCTCGCTGGGAAGAGCCGGAATCCCGGTCCACGCGGTCCTCGAATCTCTCACCAGCCCCGCGGCCCGTTCCCGGTACGTCCACGGCGTCCGTCTCCGCCCCGCCACCGCGTCGCCCGACGCCCTCGCCCGCCTCCTCCAGCGGCTCCCGGACGACGAGGTGCCCGCACCCGCGCTCCTCGTCCCCCTGGACGACGTCAGCGCCCTCGCGCTCGCCGAGCACCGCGCCGAACTGACGGACCGGTACCTCCTGCCCGACCAGTCCGCCGAGCAGCTCGTCCGCGTGGCCGACAAGGCCGCACTCGCCGAGACCTGCCGCGCGCTGTCCCTCCCCCACCCCCGTACCGAACTCCCCGGGAGCGCCGACGAGGCGGCCGCCATGGCCTGGTCGCTCGGGCTGCCGGTCGTCGCCAAGTGGAGCCGCCCCTGGCTGCTCCCGGCCGGCACCGGGCTGCGCAGCACCTCGATCGCGCGTTCGCTCTCCGAGGTGCGCGAGCTGTACGCCCGTACCCCGCAGGCCGGAAGCAGGCTGCTGCTCCAGCGGCTCCTGCCGCCCGGGCGCGATCTGGACTGGTTCTGCCACGGGTACGCGGACTCCGCCGGCCGCTGCGCGGTCCGGGCCACCGGGCGCAAGGAGCGGTCGTGGCCGGACGGGGCGGGCCTCACGGCCGTCGGCCGCTGGGCGGCGAACCCGGTGGTCGAGCGGATGGCCGGCGAACTGCTCGCCGCCCTCGGCTATCGGGGCGTGTTCGACCTGGACTTCCGGCTCGACCGCGCCACCGGCGCGTACCACCTGCTCGACTTCAACCCCCGCCCCGGCGCCCAGTTCGGGCTCTTCACGGACCGGGACGGGCTCGATGTCGTCCGCGCGCTGCACCTGGACCTGACCGGACGTCCGGTCCCGGCGCACACCCCCACGTACGGGCGCCGCTTCGTCGTCGAGAACTACGCGGCCCTGTCCGTGCTCGCCTCTCCCCGCCGCCGGTGCATCGCGGAGCCCGACGGCCCGCGGGCCGGTACGGAAACGGCCTGGTTCGCCGCCGACGATCCCGCTCCCGCACTCGCGATGGCCCGGGCCTGGCTCGTCCACGCCCTGCGCAAAGCCCTGGTGACGATCCGTCGACTTCTCCGGTCCGGTCGCCCGCGCGGCGGGACCACCGTGTCGCCGCCGGCGGCCCGTACCCCCTCCAGCCAGCTGAACCGACGATGAGGACGGAAGGCACGATGTACGACCTGGTCACTGTGGGAGCCGGACCCTACGGACTGTCCGTGGCCGCCCACGCGGCGGCCCACGGACTGAACCTCCGGACCTTCGGCCGCCCCATGGAGTCCTGGCACGCCATGCCCTCGGGCATGTTCCTGAAGTCCGAGCCCTGGGCCTCGCATCTCTCCGATCCGGCCGGCGCGTACGGGCTCGACGCCTACGCGGCCACCCGGGGCGCCCGCGCCGAGCACGGAGTCCCGCTGCCCGTCGGCTTCTTCGCCGCGTACGGCGACTGGTTCGCCCGCCAGGCGGTCCCCGGGCTCGACCAGCGCCTGATCACCTCCGTCGCCCCGCGCGCCGAAGGGTACGAGGTGGTCACGGAGGACGGCGAGACCTTCCGTACGCGGACGGTGGCCCTGGCCGTCGGCGTCCTGCCGTTCATGGAGATCCCCGGGCCCCTGCGCGGGCTTCCGCGCCGGTACGTCACCCACAGCAGCCACCACGGGGAGCTCGACGGCTTCGCGGGCCGCGACGTCACGGTGGTCGGCGCCGGCCAGGCGGCCCTGGAGACGGCCGCGCTCCTGACCGAACAGGGGGCGACCGTCCGGATCCTCGCCCGCTCGGACCGGCTGAAGTGGAACACGCTCCCGCCCGCCCTCGACCGCGGCCTGTGGCGGTCGCTGCGCGCGCCGCACACGGGCCTGGGTTGCGGCTGGCACAACCGGCTCTACGCGGACACCCCCGGGCTCTTCCGGCGGCTGCCCGCCCCCACCCGCGAGCGGATCTTCGACTCGGCGCTCGGCCCGGCGGGCGCGTGGTGGCTGCGCGAACGGTTCGCGGCCGTCACCGACGTACGGCTGGGACGGCACATCACCTCTGCCACCCCCACCGGGGACGACCGGCTCCGGCTCGACGTGGCCGGCCCGGACGGAACCACCGTCCTGGAGACCGACCATGTCATCGCGGCGACCGGGTTCGCACCGAGCCTGGGGCGGGCGGAGGTGCTGACGCCCGAGCTGCGCGCGTCGCTGCGGACGGTCGGCGCGGGCGGGGCGCCGGAGGTGGGGGCGCTGTTCGAGTCCTCGCGGCCGGGCCTGTTCCTCGCGGGGCTGCTGACGGCACCGTCGTACGGCCCGTCGATGCGGTTCGTGTTCGGCGCCGACTACACGGCGGGGCGGCTCGTGCGAGGCGTGCGGCAGCGGCTGCGGGCGACGTCGCGTGGCGCGGTCGGCCGTCCCCGTACCGGTGACGAGCGGACGCCGGCGGCGCGGGCATGACGAAGCCGGTCCCGCGGAACGTCGAGGACGTCCTGCGGGACCGGCCCGAGTCGTACGTCAGTAGTTGACGCAGGTGTTGCCGTACGCGGGGTTGAGGAGGCCGATGATGTTGATGGAGTTGCCGCAGACGTTGATCGGAATGTGGATCGGAACCTGGACCACGTTGCCGGACAGCACACCCGGCGAATGGTATGCCACACCGTACGCGTCGGCGTCCGCCATCGCGGGCGCGGCCGCGCCCAGAGCCATGAACAGACCGGCGACGACGACCGCAGCCTTCTTGCACTTCATTTCGTCTGAGTCCTTTCCGCGGCGGACGGAATTTCACGGATTTCGCGAATCGCCGGTGCATTGCAGCCCCCGACCTCCGCCGCACACATCACAACGACCATGCCCCGAAAAGGAAACCGGCTTATCGTCGGTCGAGCGGTATTCACTCCATTGCGCCCATCGTCAGCGCGGCCAGACCGGTGTCGTCATCAGACGCTCCCACTCGCGGTCCGGCATCCCCGGCACCGTGCGCCCGGCCAGGGCCCATTGCTGGACCAGCGAGGAGTAGACGGGGAACGGTCCCCGGTCGGCAGGTGGCGGCGGGTCCGCCACATAACGGCTCTTCGGAATGAAGGCCATCCGCTCCCATTTCCCGGGATCGGCCGCCATCTTCCCTCCCATCCACAGTGGTTCCCGCATCATTCCACAGACCCCGCAGGAGAGTGATTCGACCGGCCCACGTCGCGTCGCGAACCTGTGTGCGACAGACCTCGGCGTACGGTGCGGGCGTTATTGATTCCGACCCGTGGAGTCTGCCGTGTCCGTGAGGAAATTCCCGCGCCCGCGACGGCTGGCGCTCGCCGCGGCGGCGCTCGTCGCCCTCGGCACCGCGGCGTTCGCCGCGGCCCCGACCGCCCTGCCCGCGCCGTACGGCGGGCTCAACATCCTGGTGCTCGGGGTCGACAGCCGCGCGGGCCTCACGTCCGAGGAGATGAAACGCTTCCGCGCCGGCGGCAAGGGCTGCGACTGCACGGACGTGATGATGCTGGTGCACGTCTCCGCGCGGAACGACCGCGTCAGCGTGGTGAGTCTGCCCCGCGACTCGCTCACCGAGTTCCCCGCCGGCCACGTCGACCAGCGGACCGGCGCGCTGCACGGCTCGCACCGGGCGAAGCTCAACGCCGCTCACACGGAGGGCGGAGCGGAGTTCACCGTCGAGGCCGTCGAACGGATGACGAACACCCCCGTCCACCGCTACCTCGAGATCGACTTCCGGCGGTTCATGGACGGCGTGGACCAGATCGACGGCGGGGTGCCGATCTGCACCGTGGCGCCGCTCAAGGACCTGGTCACCGGGATCGACTTGGCGCCGGGAACGAGGAAGGTCCGAGGCGGCGAGGCGCTGCAGTACGTCCGTTCGCGACGCGACGGCAAGATGGACTTCGGGCGGATGCGGAAGCAGCAGAAGTTCGCGGTCAACACGCTGCAGACGATCCGTGAGGGCCTGCTGCACGATCCCACACGGCTGCGGCTGCTGGCCGCGACGCTGCGCGGCACCGCGCAGAGCGAGCATGCGCTGTCCTTGCGGGAGTTGCTGACGCTCGTCGCGCGCCTGAGGGATCTCACCCCCGAGCGTACGGAGTTCGCGACCGTACCGATCCACGCCTTCAACCCCACCATCGTGGGGGTGGGGTCCAGTGTCGCCTGGGACAAGGAGGAGGCGTCGGAGATCTTCGCGGCGCTGCGCGCCGACGAGCCGCTGCCGGAACCCCGGCCGACACAGACGAGCAAGATCCCGCAGGGCCTCGGCGAGTACCGGCCGAGGGGCGGTGCCTCGCTCGTCTGTCCGTAGTCCGACGCTCAGCGGGAGAGCGTGCGGGCCAGTTCGGCCGGGTCCGTCGTCGGCGCGTCGCAGGCGAAGTGCCGGCAGACGTACGCGGCCGCTCCCCCGTCCACCAGCGGACGGTCCTTGAGCAGCGGGAACTCCTCGCTGTCCGGGGCGCCGAAGGCGACGACCGCGCCGGGGGCGGGGGCCAGCAGGGCGGTGCGGCGCAGGGCCTGGGCGGTGTCGTCGCCGGCGGCGCCGACCACCGCGATCTCGCGGGGCCCGTCGAGCAGGGCCTCGGCGGCGGCCAGCCCCCAGCCGATGAAGCGGGGCGCGCGCGGGCCCAGCGCCTTGACCACCCCGAGGGCGCCCTCGGCCGCGGTGCGGTGGGCTTCGGAGCCGGTGTGCGCGGCGTAGGAGAGCAGCGCGCCGGCGGCGGCCGTCCAGCCGGACGGGGCTGCGTTGTCCGTGGGGTCCTGGGGCCGGCGGATCAGCGCCTCGGCGTCGTGCGCGGTGTCGTACAGCGCCCCGCCCTCGGCGACGAACTGGTCCAGGACGATGTCCAGGAGGAACCCCGCGAACTCCAGCCAGACGCCCTCCCCCGTGACCCCGGCGAGCGCCAGGAAGCCCTCGGCGACATCGGCGTAGTCCTCCAGGACCCCGGCGTTGGCGCCGACATGGCCGTCCTTGGACGTACGGGCCAGTCGGGCGTCCGTTCCCATGTGCAGCCGTACGAGCAGATCGGCGGCCTCCGTCGCGCGCTCGACCAGGTCGGGGCGGTCGAAGAACGCGCCGGTCTCGGCGAGCGCGGCGATCGCGAGACCGTTCCAGGCGGCGACGATCTTGTCGTCGCGGCCGGGGCGCTCGCGCTCCTCGCGGGCGGCGAGCAGCCGCTGCGCAATGGAGGCGACCCGGTCGGCGTCGGCGACACCCGCGTCCTGCTGGAGCTGGAGGACGGAGGCGCCCTCCTCGAAGGTGCCTTCCGGCGTCACCCCGTAGTGCTGGGCCGCGTACCGGGCGTCCTCCTCGCCGAGTACTGCGCTCAGCTGCTCCGGCGTCCAGACGTAGTACGCCCCCTCGACGTGCCGGCCCGTGCCGTCGTCGGAGTCGGCGTCGAGCGCGGAGGCGAAGCCGCCCTCGGGGGTGCGCAGTTCGCGGACCAGGAAGTCGGCGGTCTCCAGGGCGACCCGGCGTGCCAGGTCGCTGCCGGTGGCCCGCCACAGGTGCGCGTACACGCGGCACAGCAGGGCGTTGTCGTACAGCATCTTCTCGAAGTGCGGGACGACCCAGTCCCGGTCCACGGAGTAGCGGGCGAAGCCGCCGCCGAGCTGGTCGTAGATCCCGCCGCGGGCCATCGCCTCGCAGGTGTCGGCGGCCATCTGCAGCGCGCCCTCGGCTCCCGTACGGGCGTAGTGGCGCAGCAGGAACTCGATCACCATCGACGGCGGGAACTTGGGCGCACCGCCGAAGCCGCCGCGTGTCACGTCGTAGTCCCTGGTCAGACCGAGCAGTGCCTGGGCGAGCTCCTCCTCACCGGGCACGCCGTCGCCGCCGAACGCGAGGGAGCGGGCGGAGAGATCCTTGACGATCTTCCCGGCGACCTCGCCGACCTCGTCGCGGCGCTCGGTCCAGGCGCGGGAGACGCCGTCGAGGACGTCGCCGAAGGACGGCATGCCGTGCCGGGACTCGGGCGGGAAGTACGTACCGAAGTAGAACGGCTCGGCGTCCGGGGTGAGGAAGACCGTCATCGGCCAGCCGCCCTGGCCGGTGGCCGCCTGGACCGCCTCCATGTAGACGGCGTCGACGTCCGGGCGCTCCTCGCGGTCGACCTTGACGGCGACGAAGTGTTCGTTGACGTAGGCGGCGGTGGTGTCGTCCTCGAAGGACTCGTGGGCCATCACATGGCACCAGTGACACGCAGAGTAGCCGACCGACAGCAGAACGGGTACATCACGCCGTTTCGCTTCCTCGAACGCCTCCGGTCCCCACGGCCACCAGTCGACCGGATTGTCGGCGTGCTGAAGCAGATAAGGCGAGGTCATACCAGCCAACCGGTTCATACGCCCCAGCCTCTCACAGCGCCTCGCGCGACCGACGAAACCCTCACGAGCCCGCCCCGCCTGGCTGAATTGCACTTGTGGGCCATCACGTGGTGGGCAGCACCTTCTCCTCCGAGTCAGCGTCAAACTCTTCCCGACGTTCCCCGGCCCGGGCGGCCCGACACCTCGGAACAGTAGGCTGAGCGCAGCAGCGCCGGACCTGCCGAGGCTCCTCGAAGGAGGTACACCATGACCGCCGAGATGGTGGCGCCCGCGTGGATGCATTCGCAGATCAGCGCGGAGCAGTACGACTCCTGGTCCGAGGAGCAGTGCGCCGGCATCGAGATCGTGGACGGGATGGTCGTCGTGAGCCCGAGCGCCTCGAAGCGGCACAACCGGCTGGCCCGCATCCTGGCCAATGCCCTGGACGCCGCCGCGGGCCCGGACTGGAACGCCGACACGGACTTCGACGTCCGCCTGCAGGACGTTCCGCTCACCAACCGGCGCCCGGACGTCATCGTCTACCGGGCGGAGACCATCGACCTCACGCCCACCCGCCCCGAGCACGTACTCCTGGTCGTCGAGGTCGTGTCGCCCGGTTCGGAGACCACCGACCGGATCGTGAAAGTGGACCAGTACGCCAAGGCCGGCATCCCCTTCTACTGGCGAGTCGAGCAGGCCGCCACCGGTGTCCCGATCGTCTACACCTACGTCCTCGACCCCGCCACCAAGGCTTACAGGGACGGCGAGATGTTCACCGGCACAGTGAAGGCCACCGCACCCTTCTCCATCACGGTCGATCTTGGGGTCATGTAAGGACGGAGAGGTCTCCCCGCTTTCGACAGCTGACCGGTAGCGCCCGGATAGTCGTTGTTCGCGGACTGATCGGAACATTCCCCACCTCCGGGCCGGATGCACCACCTGCGGATGCCATGCCAGCTCGTAAGCGATCGCTTAGCCGTGCCCGGTCAGGAACTGATCAAGGTCACGTTGACGGAAGATCGCACCAACCAGGTCAGCCACCTACGAAACTGACCCAGGTCTCGGCATCCGGTTGCGGCTCATCGACGCGAACGGGCCACGACTGCCGCTTTGCCATCGACGCCACGAGCGCGCCAGTCGCGAGCTGGAAAACCGTGGCACTGCAGGCAGGTACGAGCTGACATGCTCGACCACCAGCTGACCATCCATGCGCGCCACGGCCATGAGGTCGAGCGGTGCGTCGATCCCAACACCCTACTTCTTGTGCAAGTGACAGTAACTGAAGTACCTTGCGGGCTATGCAAGATGACGCATGGTCACCACCTTCTGTCCTACTGACGGTCGATCTCGTGATCCTGACGCTGCGTGAGAGTCGTCTGCACGTCCTCCTGGTGGAGCGGGGCGAAGATCCCTTCCGGGGCATGCTCGCGCTGCCCGGAGGATTCCTGAGCCACGATGGCGAGGAGATCCTGGACGCCGCTCACCGCGAACTGAGTGAGGAAACAGCCCTGACCTCCGGCTGGGTACACCTTGAACAGCTGGCCGTGTACGGAAGATCGGGCCGCGACCCGCGGGGCCGAATCGTCTCCGTCGCTCACCTGGCGATCGCACCGGGGCTGCCCGACCCTGTCGCGGGGACGGATGCCACCGATGCCGCGTGGATTCCCGCAGAAGCCGTCCTGTCCGGCGAGGCGACCCTCGCCTTCGACCACCATCGAATCGCCGCGGACGGGATCGAACGCGCGCGCACAAAGATCGAATTCTCGGCACTGGCCACCGCGTTCTGCGGGGAGAGCTTCACCATCGCAGAGCTGCAGCAGGTGTACGAGGCCGTCTGGGGCACCACACTCGACACCCGCAATTTCTACCGGAAGGTCCAAGCCGCGAAGGGATTCATCGTCCCTGTCGGCACGGACCGCAGGACCACGGGAGGACGGCCCGCACGACTGTACCGGGCCGGCCCGATAACCGTGCTGTTCCCACCGCTGATCCGACCCGCGCCATCTGCGACGGAAGAGAACACGAGAGGGGAAGAGGAGTAAATGCCGAAGGGCCCAGTGGTGATTCTCACCGCCCTCAATCTTGAATATCAGTCCGTGCGCCAGAGGCTGGCGGATCTTCTGGTGCATCGCCATGAGCGCGGTACCCGGTTCGAGGTGGGAACCGTACGGGGCACATCGTGCCGCGTCGCGCTCGGCCTGACGAACAAGGGGAACCATTCCGCCGCGGTGATCGCCGAACGTGCGATCCAGGAGTTCTCGCCGGTGGCCGTGCTGTTCGTCGGGGTCGCCGGCGCCCTGTGGGACGCCACCAGGCTGGGTGACGTGGTGATGGCGTCACACGTGTACGCCTATCACGGCGGGACCAGCGAGGACGACGGGCTCAAAGCCCGTCCCCGGGTGTGGGAAGCGCCGCACGGCATCAGCCAGCTCGCCTCGCACCTGGCCCGTTTGAACGACTGGGCGGACCCCACACCCGGTCACGAGGACGGACCGCAGGTGCGTTTCGGGGCGATCGCCGCCGGCGAGATCGTCCAGAACTCGAGAATCTCGGCCGAGGCGAAGTGGATCCGACAGCACTACAACGACGCGCTCGCCATCGAGATGGAGGCGGCCGGTGTGGCCCAGGCCGGCCATCTCAGCGGAGCGCCAGTGGCCATCGTCCGGGGGATCAGCGACCGGGCGGACGGCACGAAGAACAGTTCGGAGGACCGCAACTGGCAGCCGCGGGCCGCGGCGAACGCGGCGGCGTTCGCCATCCGGTTGGCAGTGGAACTGGTGGGCGAGCAGGAGGAGGCCGCAATGCCCCGGGACGACAGGGCCCGTTCGGCCGACCGGTTCGACCGGTTCGACCGGCGCGTCAGCAACACCGTCCACAACAGCACCGTCGGCATCATGGCCAGCTCAGTCACGGGCAGCAGTGTCCACATGAACGCGGTCTCGAAGGCATCCGGCCCGACGGACCTGATCACGGAACTGAACGGTTTCCGCGATCAGCTGGGGTGGCACCGCACCGAGGGCGTCCTCGACGAGGACAGCTACCGGGAAGCCCTGACCGATCTGGACTCCGCCCTCCGGTCGGCAGGGGAGCGCACCCCTGAATCGTCGAAGCGGACGGTCATGACGCTCAAGAGGCTGCGCGGACTGGTCGCGGAGTGCCCCGCGCTGGTGGCCACGTTGGCTCCCATGGTTGCTGCGGCCGGTGGCCTGGCATGAGCCACAACGACGGTGCCGCGTACAGCTCGGCCGCGTACAACTCCACAATCGGGATCCAGGCCGAGACCGTACACGACTCCACCATCTACTTCGTCCACCCGGACGCCTCGCCGCAGGAGAAGTACCGGGTCGGCGTACAGCTCCTGGAGGACGGCGTCCCCAGCCGGGCCCGCGAAATGATCACTGATGCGATCGTCCACGGGCACGACGGCACGGAGGTTCGTTTCCACTGGGTGCTCGCCATGCTCAGCGCACGCACCCACCACGACCTGAGCACCGAAGAGGTCGAGCGGCTGCGCTACGCCTCCAGGCTCGTGCGGACCTACGCCGAGGACGAGTGGAAGGAAGCCCTGCGCGTCACTTTCGACCTGTTGGCGGTACTCAGCACCACCGGCAGCGAGACCGGCCCCGTGCTGAAGCAGCTGCAGGACCTGCCGCTCCGCCAGCACGACGCGATCCTCCGCCACCTCGACGTCATACTCACCGGAGGGCTGAAGGACGACCTGTGGGCGGAGACCGTCGGACGGGCCAGGGTGGACCGCTTCGGCAACGACCGGGTCCAGCGGGTCTGGGCCTACTTCGCACCCGCCCCCATCGGGGCGCGAGCCGTTCGGCCCCGCCCGAGCACCGCTGCCGCCGCCAAGGCGGCCCTCCCTGTCCGGGCGGTCCTGTTCGTCATCAGTAGTGCGCTCCTCTGGGCCCTGGCACTGATCGCGGATCCGGCCCAGGCGATCGTCGAGTTACCGGTGGCGCTCGGCGCGGGCCTGACCGCGGCCCGCTTCGGCGTCCGGTGGTGGGGCCGGGAGCCCAGGCCGGGCCTCACGGCCGAGGCCCACGTCCCGTACCCGCGCGATCCCGCCTTCGCCGAGGACGGGTTCACCAAGCGCGTCCGTCATTCGTTCGATCACTACTTCAGCGTCCGCAGGCCCCACGGGTTCACCTCGGATGCCTGGCTCGCCCACACGGTTCAGATCCGCAGCAGCCTCGCCGCCGAGATCGCAGACCTCTACCGGGAGAGCCGAATCGGTGTGGAGCGGGTCGACTGGCTGATCCGGTACCTCGCCGAGGACGCCCGAAATCGCCACAACAACGGCACCCTGTTCGATCGGCACCGCCAGGACCAGACTTCGGGCAGGACGAAGGCCCTGGCCGTGGCAGCCCTCGCCGTTCTCGGCGTCGCGGCTCTGGCCGCGTTCGGCACTGCGGTCACCGGTGCCGCCCAACCGCGGCCTCTGTGGGCGTTCCTGGCCGTGCTCGGTGCGGCCTGGTCCGGGCACGCGACCGCTTCCCGATGGCTGGAGGTCCGGCGTGAAGAGGGCCGGCTGGACCGGGAGACTCAGGAGTACCTCGAACAGCTGACCGCACGACAGATCGCCTACCAGCGCTGGCAGTCGTTCCTGGACGAGACGCGCCCCAGCGAACTGGAGATGGAGACCTGGCTCACCTGCGACAAGACTTCGTTCGTCGATGAGGCGCTCCGGCACCACCGGCTCACCTGGCGCGACCTGATCACCCACACCATCCTGGTGGCCCCGGGTCCTTCCTACAAACGTGGCCGGGTCCGAGGCGGCCCATGGCGGTACTCGCACTACGTGTTCCGCCTGTTCCTTTTCACCCAGGACGGCATCCGCGAGATCAGCTCCGAGTTCAACTTCTCCGACGCAACGCGCAGGAACGAGCAGCGGAGCAACTACCGGTTCGACGCGCTGACCTCCGTGCAGGTGACGGAGAACGCCGACGTCGGTTACGACCTGGAGCTCGTCCTCGCCAACGGACAGGCCAGGAAGATCCGCGTCAAGGACGCCGACGCCCATCAACTGGCGCCGACCGAGAATTCCCAGGAAATCTCCGAGATCAACCTCAGCGCAGCTGGCTCCACCCACACCTTCCGCCTCCTGGAGGGGATAGCGGCGGACGGGAAGAGCTGGATCGAACGGCACGGCCCCGACAGCCTGGCGCCCTTCCAGATCGCCGGCTGATCCTGAACTCGAGCAGAGGAGTGCCTGTGACCTCCACGGATGACGTCACCGAGAGCAAGATCCTGCTGGCCGAGTACGACCGCCTCAAGGAGGAACAGAAGACCCGCATAGGGTTCCGCGACAACCTGCTCTACTTCACGCTCGCCGCAGCCACTGCGGTCGTGGCGATCACCGCCCAGAGCGGACAGTCCCGACTGCTGCTATCCGTCCCCGCGATCTGTCTGATCCTGGGCTGGACCTACCTTGTCAACGACGAGAAGATCTCGGCGATCGGCTGCTACGTCCGCGACCGGCTGGGACCGCGCCTGGGGGAACTTACCTCCGCCCACGGCGCAGTGTTCGGCTGGGAGATCTACCACTGCAACGTCGCGGGCCGCACCATGCGCAAGCGGCTTCAGACTGCGGTGGACCTGTTCACGTACCTGGTCCTGCCCATGGTCTGCACGACCGCGTTCTGGTGCTCTCCCGTCGTTCAGCCCCTGCTCGTGCTCGCTTCTCTCGGGCAGACGCTCGCCCTTGCCGTACTAGCATGGCAGTTCCTGCGCCGTACGGAGCGGTAACACCAGGCCCTCGCCAGGCACGCGTACGACATCTCCGGCCGCGGGGGGCGAGCCGAACTCCGCCGTACAGTCAGCGAGCGTCCGGCTCGGGCCCGGGAGGTTCGTCCAGGTCAGGGGTCTAGGTCCGTCCGTCGGCCAGTTTGACGGGCAGCTTGGCCGAGCCGTACTTGGGCGTGTGGGCCGCGATGCAGCCGGAGCCGGTGGGCTGGGTGTGGGCGACAACCTCCCCGGCGTACGGGGCCAACACCAACGTAGCGGCCATACTTCGCAGTGCAGTCGTCCTAGCCCTTGCGCGCAGGAGACCAACACCGCCTTGGCAATCAGCAGCACGACCTCAAAGCCATAGGGTTTCCCCTGCCGCTGGGCGTCCTCCCTCATCGGACACTCCCACGTGCAGCGGGCTGACCAGAGCTCTGGAGAACGTCGACATACCGGTCGGGTGCCACTCGATCGAATCGGCCCGTTGATCTTCAGCCCGGGCGACCACGCTCAGGCCCCTTCCTCTATGTGCCCAATTTGCACTCAACGCACGATGACTATCCGATTTGCCCCCCCTACTCGCTTCTCCAGTTCCCTGCCGAGCGCGCTCGGCAGGGAACTGGACGAGCAGACCGCTGCGCTCAGCTCTCGCTCGACGATTGCCGCGAGGGACTTCACTCCGGCCAGGGTCGGAACGTACGCCAGCGGGCTGGCGTCGGCCCCGGAGGCGCAACGGTCGGGCAGCTCATCAGGGTGGGCCGCACCGGAACAGCCATGGTCGATGTTGACTGCATACGCCGCCGCCCTGATCACGGACGCGGCCTCGTGCTGCCGCATCTCTTGCTTGACAGGTCTGCGGTCGTCGAACTCATCCAGGTACGCGGCGTGGCTCTCCCCTTTCTGGCGACGGCCACCCCGATCAGGGGGCATCCTTCCGCGCCCGCCAAGAGGTCAAGTCGTGCGTGGTGAGCCCGTACGCGCTGCGTAGTTGCTCGAACTCGTATTGGAATTGGTCCGCTTGGCCGGGCCTCAGCCCGGATCCTGGGCGAGCCTCCCACTGCTGGATCCAGGGGATCAGTTCCTGGATGCCGATCAGGAGGGGGTGATCCGGTATGCGCTCGGATAAGGCTGCTGGTGGTGCGCGCGGGCCAACTCCAGCAGGACGCGCACACGGTCTGCCTCGTTCCAGCCGGACCAGCCGAGGAGCAGGCCCTGGCCAGCGACAACGGCGTCGGGATAGGAGATGAAGCGTTCCCGGGGCCATCCTCGCGCACACGGGGAAACACCGCCCGTACGCCACGGGTCGGCGGCCCACGATCGGGGCAGGGATACGGGAAACGGCCCCGTTCCTCGCACTGGCTCTGCGAGGAACGGGGCCGCCTCAGCGGAACAGGTGGCGTCAGCCGCCGACGTTCCCGTTCTGGGAGAGGACCTCGCCCAGGATGTGCGACAGGGCGTCGTCGCCCTTCTGCTGCACGGAGTTCTGGGTGCAGGTCTGGTTCGACATCGGGTTGCCGAGGACGTCCTGGACGGCGACCGGGACGGCGATGACGCCGACCGGGACCTGCGCCTGGATCTTCTGGATGTCGAAGCAGTGCAGGACGCCACCGTTGATGAGGCCGAAGTTCGGGCTCAGGTGGCCACCGGTGGAGTTGCTGCCGATCGACTGCTTCGACTGGTTGCCGATGATGTTGGCGCTGCCGCCGTCGTTGCCGGCCGCCATCGCCGTCGTCGCGGACATACCGGCGACCGTGGCCGCAACCGCTGCCGTAGCAAGAACCTTCTTGATCACGAGTCTTCCTTCTTGAGCTCGAGGGCCCTGGAACGCTCCGTTAGCCGAAGCACGCTGATCAACTGCCCGAAAAAGGATTGGTTCCGGGTCGTCACCCGGACGCGGTATTCAGCAGATGAACGCCATCGGACGCCGTGTCGAGGGGCAGGCGTTCGGTACGTCGATCGCCCCGCTCCCTCGCGCCGACGCGCGTCACGCAGGACACTTGTGCCCGGAAGCGAAGCTCTCGGAGGGGGACGCACATGCGGGACAGCCACCGGGCCGACGCCGAGCGGCTGTTGGCACGCGCCGTGGAGGAGGAGGTGCGGCGCTCCGGGGGCCGCTCCGACGCCACGGCGCTGCTGGCGCGCGGCCGGGCCGCGCTGGACACCATGGCGGCGGGTGCGGGCGAGGAGTACACGGCCTATCTGCGGGCGCTGGAGGAGTCGGAGGCGGGGCAGAAGTCCCTGGCGGATCGGTTCAGCAGACAGGCCGTGGGAACTCCCGCCCTGGTCACGGCCGTCGCCGCCGCCGCGGCCTTCGGCGCGGACCTGGCGCTCGGCACGGCCGCCGGGACGGCCCTGGGCGCCGGGGCCGTGGTGGCGGTGGCGGGCGCGGCGGCGACCGTCCTGAAGGTGACCGCCGCGCACTGGCCCGCCGCGCACCGCCGCGCGGGCGCGCTCGGCCAGCCGGGCGGGCCCGAACAGCTGCGGCTGCAGTGGCTGACGGCGCTGGAGGTACGGGGCGTGCGACCGTTCCTCGACCAGCAGCGCGTCCTGCTCGCGAGCACGCAGAAGCCGCCGCAGAAGGTCGTGGCGCAACTGCGCGGCGCGGACCGCAGCGCGGCGGCCCGCCGGCGGACCGTACTGGAGCAGTCCTTCGGCCATCTGCCGGACCCCGGAGGGCCGTTCGCGGGGAGGCGCGCCGAGCTGGCCCAGATCACCCAGTGGGTGCAGGCGGGCCGGGCGTCGACGCAGACCCGGCCGACGGTCGTGATGCTGCACGGGGAGCCGGGCTCGGGCCGCACGACACTGGCCGTACGGGCGGCGCACGCGCTGCGGGACCAGTTCCGCGGGGCGTGCGTGGTGGACCTGCGCGGCGGCGGGACGCGCGGCGAGAAGCCGCTGTCGACCCGGGAGGCGCTGCTGCATCTGCTGAACCGGCTGGGCGCGCCGCGCGAGCAGCTGCTGTTCCGCGAGCGGTCGTCGGCGGATCAACAGGTGCGCCGGCTGGCGGAGTTGTACCACCAGCATCTGACCGGGCTGCCGGTGACGGTGATCCTCGACGACGCGGTGGAGGCGGAGCAGATCCGTACGCTGCTGCCCGAGCGTTCGGACAGCCTGGTCCTGGTCACCTGCCGGGAGCCGCTGGACCTGGGGGCCGAGGCGCCCGCGTCCGTGCACCGGCTGCCGGTGGCGGCGCTGGACGCGGCGGGGGCGGAGGAGCTGCTGCGGGAGGCGGCTGAGGAGCCGGACCCCGGCCCGTACGACTCCGAGGCCTTCGACCGGATCCGGGAGCTGTGCGGCGGGCTGCCGCTGGCGCTGCGGGTCGCCGGTTCCTCGCTGGGCCGCCGCTCGATGACCGACCTCGCGCAGCTGCTCGGCCGCCCGGACTGGGGGCCGTCTCCCCTCGAACGGGCGCTTTCCGTACGGTACTTCACCGATCTCGACGAGGACGGCAGGCGGCTGCTGCGCCGGCTCGCGCTCGCCGGGCGGGCCTCGCTGGGCGCGGCGGCGGCCGGTGCGCTGCTCGGCGGGAACGGTCAGGACGGGGCCCGGCTGCTGCCGGAGCTGTCCCGGGCCGGTCTCCTCGACCACGTCAGGGGGGAGCGCTACCGGCTGCACGACTCCGTGCGCGGCTTCGCGGCGGCCCGGCTCCAGGACGAGGAGGACGCGGCGGAGATCGCGGCGGCACAGGAGCGACTGATCCAGAACTACGCGGAGCTCGCGGACGCGGTGATCCGGATGGTCGACGGCAAGATGTCGACCCGCGCGGACCGGTTCGGCGGGCACGGGTTCGGGTCCCTGGACGCGGCCCTGCGCTGGCTGGACGACGAGTCGAGCTTCATCACGGCGGCGCTGCGGCACGCCGAGGGCGTCGACCAGCAGACCGTACTGAATCTGCTCGGCGCGCTCTGCGACTACTGCCTGCTGCGCGGCGACCTGTACCGACTGGGCGAGATCAACGAGCTGACCGACGCGGTCGGGCAGGGGCTGCTGTCCCGGTCCGTGCAGTGGCGGACCGGTATCGCGGCCCGCCAGCTCGGCGAGCTCGACAAGGCGCGCACCACGCTGACCTCGGTGGTCTCGCTCTACCAGGAGGCACACCAGGACGCGGGGGCCGCGCTCGCGCTCTGCTCGCTCGGGATCACGCTGCACCACCAGGGCAATCTGACGGAGGCGTCGGCGAAGCTGCGGGAGGCGCTGGTGCTCCAGGAGCCGGAGTCGCTGGCCGCCGACCGGGGCTGGACCCTGCACGCCCTGGCGGCCGTGGAGCGGGACCGGGCGAACCTGGCCGAGGCGCTGGCCATGCTGCACGCGGCCCTGGAGCTGCACCGGGAGAACGAGTCCCTGCACGGCGAAGCCTGGGCGCACTTCCAGCTGGGCCAGGTGTGCCTGCGCATGGGCGACGTGGAGCGGGCCGACGCCGAGCTGCGCGCGGCCCTCGACCAGTACGGCCGGACCCGCGACGGGCGCGGCGAGGCGTGGGCGCTGACGCAGCTGGCCCGCGCCCGGCTCGTCGAGGGCGAGGTGGGGCCGGCGGTCGACGGCCTGCGGCAGGCGCTCTCCCGCCATCGCGACCAGGAGGACGCGCGGGGCGAGGCCTGGACGCTGTACTACCTGGGGCACGCGCTCGAGGAGCGCGGCGACCTGGATCAGGCAGTACGGGAGCTGGAGCGGGCGCGCACGATGTTCTCCCGGATGCGGGACGTGTACGGGCTCGCGTGCGCCCGGCACCACTCGGGCCGGGTCACCCGCGACCAGCGCGCGGCCCAGACCGGGAACCTCCGCAATTCCGGCTTCGCCCGGCAGCTCCTGGTCGACGCCCGGGCGGACTTCCACCGGATCGGCGTGGCCCACGGTGAGGCCTGGACCTGTCTGGAGCTGGCGATCGTCGACGCCGGGAACGGCAAGGTCGCGCAGGCCCTGGAGCTGTGCGGGGAGGCGGCCGGGCTCTTCCTGTCGTACGACGACCGGCGGGGCGCCGACTGGGCCGGCTTCCTGCGCTGCACGCTGCTCCCGTACGCCTCGCCGGGCGGGGCGGAGGTGGGCACGGTCGTCGCCCAGGAGGAGCTGAGCCGGCTGATCGAGGACCGCCACCCGACGCGGGACGGAAAGCTGGAGGACTGCGCGGAGGCGTACGCCCTGGTCCTGGAACGGGGCGTCCAGCTCGACGCGGGCTGGCAGGCCTGGGACCTGGGCATGGTCCCGAACCGCCACGCCCGCGAGGTGATGGGCGTCCCGGTGGAGGTGGGGTGAGCCGGGCACGGCCGGCGCGGGGGCCGCGCTGGCCGGAGGCGGCCGGCGGAGCCCGGCGCGGGTAGCGCCGGGGCGGCGCCGGCCCCGGGAACGCCGTGCAGCCGCGCTGACGGCCCGGCGCCGCAGCCGCGGGACGCCGCAGACCGGGCGGGGGACGCCACACCGCGGGCGCGGGGACGCCGCAGCGCGTGCGCGGGGACGCCACAGACCGGGCGGGGGGACGCCGCGGCGCGGGCTCTCGCCTTTCGGGAGAGCCCGCGCGCGGCGGCGGGCCGGCTACTCCTGCGAGGCCGGCTTCGCGGCCTTCGTCGGTGCCTTCGGGGCCTCGGTCTCCTCGAAGGAGACCTTGCCCATGTGGCGGTTCATCGACTTCATCAGCATCCAGACGGCCACGGCCATCACGGCGAAGACGACGAAACCGAGTACGCCGGGGGTCACCTTGTTCTTGTCCAGCTCTTCGGCGGCGAAGGGGACAAGCTGGGTCAGTGCCAGGTGTGCGCTCATGTCAGGCATTGTCGCGGATGCCCGCGAAGAGGTCGTCCTCGGGGAGGGAGGTCGGCACCAGCGACTTGCTGAGCTCGTACTCCTCCGTCGGCCAGACCTCCTTCTGGATCTCCATGGGCACGCGGAACCAGCCACCGTCCGGGTCGATCTGCGTACGGTGGGCGATCAGCGCCTTGTCGCGGATCTCGTAGAACTCCGCGCACGGGACGTGCGTGGTCAGGATCCGCTCCGTGCGCTCGAACTCGTCCCAGCGCTTCAGCCAGTCGCCGTACGGCGACTCCATGCCCCGGTCGAGGAGCGCCTGGTGCAGGGCCTCGGTGCGGGGACGGTTGAAGCCCTGGTTGTAGTAGAGCTTCTGCGGCTGGAACGCCGGGCCGAACTCGGCCTCCGGGTACTTCTCGGTGTCCGCGGCGCCGTCGAAGGCCACCATCGTGATCTTGTGGGTCATGATGTGGTCGGGGTGCGGGTAGCCGCCGTTCTCGTCGTAGGTCGTGATGACCTGCGGACGGAACGAGCGGATCTTGCGGACCAGCTCGCCGGCGGCCGTGTCGACGTCCTCCAGGGCGAAGCAGCCCTCGGGCAGCGGCGGCAGCGGGTCGCCCTCCGGCAGGCCGGAGTCGACGAAGCCCAGCCACTCCTGCTCGACGCCGAGGATCTCGCGGGCCTCGTCCATCTCCTTGCGGCGCACCTCGTGGATGTTCGCCTCGATGTAGGCGTCACCCTGGAGCTTGGGGTTGAGGATGGAGCCGCGCTCGCCGCCCGTGCACGTGACCACGAGCACGTCCACCCCCTCGGACACATACTTGGCCATCGTTGCCGCGCCCTTGCTCGACTCGTCGTCGGGGTGGGCGTGAACGGCCATCAGTCGCAGCTGCTCAGTCAAGACTCGATCCTCAGTGATTCGTCGCGGAGGCAGGTCTCTATAGTGACGGAACCGGGGGGCGGAAAATTCCGGGTGCCCCCGGCGGCGAGAGGAACGGTCATGAGCGCGGTGCGAGAGCAGCTGCCCGAGGGGCGCTACGGCGGCTCCGCGGACGAGCGCGCCGACCGCAAGCTCAAGGTCGCCGGCGCCGTGCTCGGCGTGCTGTTCCTCGGCGTGATGGGCTGGTTCGGCTGGCACTACGTGATCGACAGCAGGATCAGCGCCGAGATGATCAAGTTCGACGTGGTGAGCGACACCGAGGTGCAGGTGCACCTGGAGGTGCGCAAGGACGTCGACGTCACGGGCGTCTGCACGCTGCGCTCGCGGTCCGAGGACGGTGCCGAAGTCGGCCGCAAGGACGTCCGCGTCGACGAGGCCGCCGACCGCGTGGACCAGGTCTGGACGATCCGGACCACCGCGCGGGCGACCAGCGCCGAGCTCGTGGGGTGTACCGCGCAGTAGCGGTGGGTAGGGACGGGGTGGTGTGTCGAACTCCGCTTCCCACGCTGACCTGGGGTGACGCCATCTTGATGGTTTATGTCCTCCCCCTTTTCGCCACTAATTGTTAGGCTCGTGGTTTCGCCCGCCCAGGAAGGACAATCCTTCTGGGTAGGGCGATGCTTTGTATTCCCAGTACCTACGAGGAGCACCTGTGACCCAGACCAGCGACAACGTCACCTGGCTCACCCAGGAGGCGTACAACCAGCTCAGGGCCGAGCTGGAGTACCTGTCTGGTCCCGCGCGAACCGAGATCGCCGCCAAGATCGCCGCGGCGCGCGAGGAGGGCGACCTGCGCGAGAACGGCGGGTACCACGCGGCCAAGGAGGAGCAGGGCAAGCAGGAGCTCCGGGTCCGCCAGCTGACCCAGCTGCTCGAGCACGCCAAGGTCGGCGAGGCGCCGGCGGACGACGGCATCGTCGAGCCCGGCATGGTCGTGACGATCGCCTTCGACGGCGACGAGAACGACACGATGACCTTCCTGCTCGCCTCGCGCGAGTACGCGAGCGACACCATCGAGACGTACTCGCCGCAGTCCCCGCTCGGGGTCGGCGTCAACGGCAAGAAGGCCGGCGAGGACGCCGAGTACGAGCTGCCGAACGGCAAGAAGGCCACGGTGAAGATCCTCAGCGCCAAGCCGTACACCGGCTGAGCCCGAACCTTCCGCACAAGGGCCGGACCCCCTCGGGGGCCCGGCCCTTGTTCATTGCATGCACATGCAACCATCACGCCGTCGCCGAGCGGTACTTCCGTACCGACAGCGTCCGGAACACCACGATGATCAGCACCGACCAGATGATCGAGGCCCACACCGGGTGCACCATCGGCCATGCGTCGGACGTCGAGACGCCCGGGTTGCCGAACAGGACGCGGCACGCCTGGACGGTCGCGCTGAACGGGTTCCATTCGGCGATGGGCTGCAGCCAGGACGCCATCTGGCTGGAGTCCACGAACGCGATGGAGATGAACGTGACCGGGAAGAGCCAGATCAGGCCGCCCGAGGTCGCCGCCTCCGGGGTGCGGACGGAGAGGCCGATGAGGGCTCCGATCCAGGAGAAGGCGTAACCGAGGAGGAGCAGCAGGGCGAAGGCACCCAGCGCCTTCGGGACACCCTCGTGGATGCGCCAGCCGACCAGCAGCGCGACGATCGCGAGGACCACGACCGTGAGCGCGGTCTGCACCAGGTCGGCCAGGGTGCGGCCGGTGAGGACCGCGCCGCGGGCCATCGGCAGGGAGCGGAAGCGGTCGATGAGGCCCTTGTGCATGTCGTCGGCGATGCCCGCGCCCGCGCCGGCCGTGGCGAAGGTGACCGTCTGGGCGAAGATGCCGGCCATCAGGAACTCGCGGTAGACGACGGGGTCCGTCGTGCCGCCGATGGTCATGGAGCCGCCGAAGACGAAGCTGAAGAGCACCACGAACATGATCGGCTGGATGAGCCCGAAGATGATCATCTCCGGGATCCGCGTCATCCGGATCAGGTTGCGCTTGGCGACGACGAGGGAGTCGCTGATGGACTGGGTGATTCCGCCGCGCGGTTTCGGGGGCGCGACGGCGTCGGTCACTGCGGTCACTTGGCCGCCTCCTTTCTGCCCGTACGGTGCTCTCCGGCACCGGGGTCGCCGTTCTCCTCCTCGGCGGCCTCGGCCGCGTGGCCGGTCAGCGAGATGAAGACGTCGTCGAGGGTGGGGCGGCGCAGACCGATGTCGTCGATCTCGACGCCGACGGTGTCCAGGTCGCGGATGACCTCGGCGAGCAGCTTGGCGCCGCCGGTGACCGGGACGGTGAGCTTGCGGGTGTGGTTCTCGACGGAGACCTCGCCGTGGCCGATGCCCGCCAGGCCGTAGCGCGCGAGGACCTCACGGGCCGGGGGGATCATCTCCGGCTCGTGGACGACGACCTCGACGCGCTCGCCGCCCGTCTGGGCCTTGAGCTCGTCCGAGGTGCCGCGGGCGATGACCTTGCCGTGGTCGATGACGCAGATGTCGTGGGCCAGGTGGTCGGCCTCCTCCAGATACTGGGTCGTCAGGAGCAGGGTCGTACCGCCCGCGACGAGCTCCTGGATGACCTCCCAGAGCGCCTGCCTGTTGCGGGGATCGAGGCCGGTCGTCGGCTCGTCCATGAACATCACGGGGGGCGAGACCACCAGCGCGGCGGCGAGGTCGAGGCGGCGGCGCATGCCGCCGGAGTACGTCTTGGCGGTGCGGTCGGCCGCGTCGGCGAGGTTGAACCGTTCGAGCAGCTCGTCCGCCCGGGCCTTGGCCCGCTTGGCGTTCAACTGGTAGAGCTGACCCACCATCTGGAGGTTCTCGCGCCCCGTCAGGTACTCGTCGACGGCGGCGAACTGGCCGGACAGTCCGATCGAGCGCCGGACCTCGTTGGGGTGCTTCAGGACGTCGATTCCCGCGACGACGGCCTTTCCGCTGTCCGGCTGGAGGAGCGTCGTCAGCACGCGTACCGCGGTGGTCTTCCCCGCGCCGTTCGGGCCGAGCAGGCCCAGGACCGTGCCCTCGGGTACGTCGAGGTCCACGCCGTCCAGAGCTCGTACGTCGCCGAAGGTCTTCACCAGACCTTCGGCGTAGATCGCGCCTGGCATGTGGGTTCTCCCAGGGAATTGGGCGATTTTCCACCCAAGTTTAGGTTTGAACGGCGGTCGCCGCCCACTGAATTTGTGACCTGGTCCACACGCTGACGCGATACATCGCGACCCACAAGGCTGCCGCTACGCCATCACCACGTACCCCGCGTCCCGCAGCGCCGCCTCGACCTCCTCGCAGTGCTCCGGCCCCTTGGTCTCCAGGTGCAGCTCCACCTCCACCTCCGTGAGGCCGAGCCGCGGATCGGTCCGTACATGACCCACGTCGAGGACGTTCGCGTCGACCTCCGACAGCACCCGGAGCAGGTTCGCCAGCACGCCCGGCCGGTCCGTCACCCGCAGCCGCAGGCTCAGATAGCGGCCCCCGGCCGCCATGCCGTGGCGCAGGATCCGCTGCATCAGCAGCGGATCCACGTTCCCGCCGGACAGCACCGCGACGACCGGGCCCGCGAACGCCTTCGGGTCGCTCAGGAGAGCCGCCACCGGGCTCGCGCCGGCCGGCTCGACCACCAGCTTCGCCCGCTCCAGGCAGAGCAGCAGCGCCGAGGAGAGCGCGTCCTCGGAGACCGTGCGGATCTCGTCGACGAACTCCTGGACGATCGCGAAGGGCACGTCGCCCGGGCGCCCCACCTTGATCCCGTCCGCCATCGTCACCGGCGACCCGATCGCGACCGGGTGCCCGGCGGCCAGCGACGGCGGGTAGGCGGCCGCGCCCTCCGCCTGCACCCCGATCACCTTCACGTCCGGCCGGACCGACTTCACCGCGAGCCCGATGCCGGCCACGAGACCGCCGCCGCCGACGCCGACGAGGATCGTGCGGACCTCCGGGCACTGCTCCAGGATCTCCAGGCCGACGGTGCCCTGTCCGGCGATGATGTCCGGGTGGTCGAAGGGGTGGATGAACACCGCGCCGGTCTCCGCCGCGTACTCCTCCGCCGCCGCCAGCGTCTCGTCCACGACATGGCCGTGCAGCCGAACATCGGCGCCGTACTCCCGGGTCGCCGCGACCTTCGGCAGCGGGGCGCCGACCGGCATGAAGACCGTGGAGTGCACCCCGAGGAGCGCGGAGGCGAGCGCGACCCCCTGCGCGTGGTTCCCAGCCGAGGCGGCCACGACGCCGGCCGCCCGCTGCTCGGGCCGCAGCCCGGAGATCCGTACGTACGCGCCGCGCAGCTTGAACGAACCCGTTCGTTGAAGGTTCTCGCACTTGAGGTGGACCGGGGCCCCCACCAGCGAGGACAGATACCGGCTGCCCTCCAACGCCGTCACTCTGGCCACCCCGGAGAGCATCTTCTGCGCACCGCGCACATCGTCGAGGATCAGATGGTGCAAGGGGTCTGGCCTACGGAAGCTCATGACAGCAAGTCTCGCAGCTCACGGGCCCCGTGGCCGCCCGGGCGGTGGGCGTCGCAGCGGGTTTGCGCAGCGCCGGTACGGACCCCCACAGGTCCGCGTACTCTGTCCCCCACCAACCGACCACCGCACGAGAGAGCCCCCACAGCCATGCCCACATCTCAGGACATGACGACTGAGCTTGACCCCGGTCTCCTCGATGCCCTCCAGCACCAGGTGGCCGTCTTCGCCCGCCGGGCCGAACAGACCCGTCTCGGCGGCACCGGTCAGCTCCGCAACTCGATGGACCGAGCGGCTTATCTCCTTCTGAACCGGCTCGACCAGGAGGGTCCGATGGGGGTCAAGGCGCTCGCGGCGGGCATGGGCATCGACTCGTCCACCGTCACCCGCCAGGTCGCCCCGCTCGTCGACACCGGCCTCGTCAAGCGCACCTCGCACCCCGAGGACGGGCGCGCCGTCGTGCTCCAGCTCTCCCCGCGCGGCCTTGCCCGCCTGGAGGAGGTCCGGGCCTCCCGCCGCGAGCTGATGGCCCAGGTGACGGACGGCTGGACGGCGGCCGAGCGCGAGTCGTTCTGCACGCTGCTCACCCGCTTCAACTCGGCCTTGTCGGCGCGCCAGTCGGGCCTGCCGCCGGCCGCCGACACGGAGTCCGCATCCGGCTGACGCCGACCTCTTGACCCCGGCCGCGCCCTGTCCTCATATGAGGACGTGCGAGACCGACGAGACGGTCAGGGAGGCGAACAGCGCCACCGCACCCCGCAGTTCGAGGCGTTCGTGGCGGGGGCGGCGGGGCGGCTGATGCATGCCGCGACGCTGCTCACCGCCGAGACCCGCGCCCGCAACCCGCGCGCCCAGGCGCTGCTGACCGCCTCCCTCGCCCACACCTACGCGCACTGGGACCGGCTGCGCGGCGAGGATCCCTACGACCGCACCCGCGCCGACCTCGCCGCCCGCTTCGCCCGCACCTCCTGGCGGCACCACCGCGGCCGGGGCGGTGTCCTCGCCGCGCTCACCCCGCAGGAACGTCTCGTCGTGGTGCTCCGGCTGTACGAGGGGGTGGCCGAGGAGCAGACCGCGGCCCTGCTCGGGCTGCCGGAGGAACGGGTCCGTGCCATCTGCGCCCGCTCCGTCGCCGCCCTGCGGGACCGAAGAGACCGGCGGGACCCTCCGGGGAGGGTCGCCTCATGACCCGCCACGAGCGCAAGGAGGACGAGGTCCGGCGGATGCTCGAGAGCCCGCACCCACAGGTCCCCGGCGACCTGGCCGCGCGGGCCGTCGAGCGCGGGACCCGGCTCCTGCACCGCGACCGTGCGCTGCGCCGGGCCCTGTGGGCGCTGCTCGCCGCGGCCGTGCTCGCCTTCGTGGTGTGGGCGTCGGTGGCCGAGCCCTGGCACGTCCCTCCGGCGAAGACCACGCCACCGCTCGAAGGCTGGTGACGACGGTCCTAGTAGCCCGAGTCGCGTTGCGCCGAGCTGCGCAGCGCCGGCCGGGCGCCCCGGTGAGGAGCGCCCGGCGGCGGTAGCGGTAGTGGCTAGCCCAGCGCCTGGCGCAGGTCGGCCAGCAGGTCGTCCACGTTCTCGATGCCCACCGAGAGACGGACCAGGTCCGCCGGGACCTCCAGGGCCGAGCCCGCCACGCTCGCGTGCGTCATCCGGCCCGGGTGCTCGATCAGCGACTCCACACCGCCCAGAGACTCACCCAGCGTGAACAGCTTCGCGCGGTTGCAGACCTCGACGGCCGCCTCCTCGCCGCCCACGACACGGAAGGAGATCATCCCGCCGAACGCCTTCATCTGCTTGGCGGCGATCTCGTGCCCCGGGTGTTCCGGCAGACCCGGGTACAGGACCTGGGTGACCTTCGGGTGCTGGGTCAGCATCTCGGCGACCTTGCCCGCGTTCTCGCTGTGCCGGTCCATACGGACGGCGAGCGTCTTGATGCCGCGCAGCACGATCCACGAGTCGAACGGACCGGCGACCGCGCCCATCGCGTTCTGGTGGTACGCCAGTTCCTCGCCGAGCGCCTCGTCGGCCGTCACGAGCGCGCCGCCGACGACGTCCGAGTGGCCGCCCATGTACTTCGTCAGCGAGTGCACGACGACGTCCGCGCCGAGCGACAGCGGCTGCTGGAGGTAGGGCGAGGCGAAGGTGTTGTCGACGACCAGCTTGGCGCCCGCCGTACGGGCCACGTCCGCGACCGCCGCGATGTCGGTGATGCCGAGCAGCGGGTTCGACGGGGTCTCGACCCAGATCACCTTCGTACGGTCGTTGACCGCGTCGCGCACGGACTCGACGTCGGAGGTGTCGGCCACCGAGAAGTCCACGCCCCAGCGCTGGACGACCTTGGCGAAGAGCCGGAAGGTGCCGCCGTAGGCGTCGTTGGGGATGACCACGTGGTCGCCGGGGGCCAGCAGCGTCCGCAGCAGGCAGTCCTCGGCGGCGAGACCGGAGGCGAAGGCGAGACCGCGCCGGCCGCCCTCCAGAGCCGCGAGGTTCTCCTCGAGGGCCGTACGGGTGGGGTTGGCGCTGCGGCTGTACTCGTAACCGCCGCGCAGCCCACCGACGCCGTCCTGCTTGTAGGTGGACACCTGGTAGATGGGCGGGACGACCGCGCCGGTCAGCGGGTCGGCCGTGTTGCCCGCGTGGATGGCGCGGGTCTCGAAGCTCTGGTGCGTGTGCTCGTCGCTCATGAGGCAGGAGCGTAGTCCTGAGCACGGCCCCGCGCCGCCCACCGTCTCATCGGGTGTCTCATCCCGTGGCGCACCCGGTGGCTCACGGGCCGCACGGGGGTTCATCGGGTGTCCTGGACAATGGACGCATGGAGATTCTCTGGTTCCTGCTCGCGATGGGGCTGCTGTTCGCGGTCCTCGCTCCGTATCTGCGGCGCCGCCGGTCCGGTGTCGGTATCCGGCAGGTGGCACCCGGCTCGCCGGACGCCGCGGACCCCGAGGCGTACGGCTTCGTACGCCAGGAGCAGCAGGACGTACGGATGCCGGGACCGGACCGCGACCTGCTCGACGTCCTCGACGTGGTCCAGGCGACCCAGGACTGGCGGGCGGCGTCGCAGCTCCTCTCCGGCACCGAGAAGGAGGGCGAGGTCCGCTGGCAGCGCGTCCAGGCGTTCGCGGGCGCCGCCTCCCTGGAACTCCAGCAGAAGCCCGGCGTCGGAGGGGCGTGGCTGCGCGCCTGGCGTGCCGACTCGCCCAAGGACCCGGGCGGTGCCGCCGTGCACGCCGAGTTCCTGGTGCAGCAGGCCTGGCGCTCCTCCGCGGCCGGCACCGACGACTTCCGGATCATCCTCGAAGAGGCGAAGAAGGTCGCCGAGGAGGCGGCGCTGCTCGCGCCCGGCGACCCCGTCCCGTACATCGTGCAGCTCGCCGTCGCCCGCGGACTCGGCTACAGCCACGAGGAGTTCGACCAGGTCTGGGCGAAGATCATCGACCGCGCCCCGCAGCACATGGGGGCGCACCTGGCCGCCCTGCACTACTGGTGCGAGAAGTGGCACGGCTCGCGCGAGGACGCCGACCGCTTCGCGACGGCGGCCGCGGCCCGCGCCCCGCAGGGTTCGCTGCTCGCCGCGCTGCCGCTGTTCGCGGTGTACGAGCACCTGCCCGAGATCGTCCTCGTCCAGGACTTCTTCCGGACCGAGGTGGTCGCGAAGGCGATGGAGGGCGCGCTGTACGCGGTCCACTCGGCCCGCCAGGACGACCCGATGCTCGCCCACGTCCGTCATCTGCTCGTGCTCTTCCTGGTCCGCGGCGAGCGCTGGTCCGAGGCGATGCACCAACTCGTGCACGTGGACGGCCACGTCGGCGCGCTGCCGTGGACGCTGAGCACCGACCCGGCCGCGGAGTACACGGTGTTCCGGAACCTGGCGGTGGCCGGGTACGAGGCGAACGGCGGGAGCCCGGCGACGCTGCCGCGGTAGCCGTCGGGTCGTTGTCGGGTAGCCATCGGGTCGTTGTCGGGTAGCCGACGCGTCGCCGCCGGGTGGCGTCGCCGTCGGGTGCGTCGCCGTCGGGTAGCCGTCGGTACGAGAGGGGTCCGTCCCGAACGGACCCCTTTTTCGTCCAAGAGCCCAGGTCGGGCGGGCTTTTCCGGTGGACGGCACACGCGTCGATGGGTGATACTCCGCTTCCCCCCACAGCTCGCCCGCTCACCTTTTCTCCGTGGGGGAACTCTGCCCGATGGGCGCTTCTCTGCGCGCGCTGCGCGCCCTCATGCTGCTTGCCGGCTTCTATCTCCTCGGCTTCGCCGTGCTGGCCGTGCTCGGTCTCGTCGACTGGGCCGCCACGCTCTGGGCCCCCGGTCCCTGGGCCCTCAAGTTCTACGTCGTCACCGCCGTCCTCGCGGTCCCCGTCGTCCGCGGCATGCTCATGCTGCGGACCCCCAGGGACGAGATCACCACGGGCGTCCTCGTCACCGAGGCGGACGAGCCACGGCTGTGGCGGACCGTACGGGAGCTGGCCGCGCAGGTCGGTACCCGGGCGCCGGACGAGATCCGGCTGACCGGCGAGGTCAACGCCGCCGTCAGCGAGGACTCCCGGCTCCTCGGCCTGCTGGGCGGCCGGCGCCGCCTCTATCTGGGCCTTCCGCTCATGGCCGGGCTCTCCGACGCACAGCTGCGGGCCGTCCTCGCCCATGAGTTCGGGCACTTCACCCACGCCGACACCCGCCTCTCCGGCATCACCGCCCGCAGCCGCGTCCAGGTCGAGCGGACCGTCGCGCACTTCGCGGAGAAGGCCGGCGGCAAGGTCGCCAAGGAGCGGGCGCGGCAGGAGAAGAAGGCCGCGAAGCGGATCGCCAAGGGCAAGACGGCCCATGAGATCGACACGACCGGTGTGGGCTTCACCTTCCGCACGATGGCGAGGGTCTACACCGCCTACGGGCGGTTCACCCTGCGGGCCACCCAGGCCGACTCGCGCCGCCAGGAGCTCGCCGCCGACCGCGCGGCGGCCCGGATCGCCGGCCGGGACGCGACCGCGTCCGCGCTGCGCGAGATCGCCGTCGTGGAGGCGGCCAACGGTTTCTTCCTCGACCGCTACGCGACGCTGGGCGCCGAGTTCGGGCTGCTGCCCCCGCACGGCGAGGTCATCGGCGGCGTACGGCATCTGCTCGCCGCGCGCGAGGAGGAGCTGGACGACCTGCGGCACGACCTGCCGACGCACCCCGCCTCCCCCTACGATTCCCACCCGCCGATGGCCGAGCGCGTCGCCCTCCTCGAAGCCCTCCCCGACGACGGCCTCGGCGCGCGGCCGTCGCACCCCTCGCTGTCCCTACTCGGCTCGCCCGAACGCTCACTCGCCGCGGTGGAGGACGTCGCGCTCACGGCGGACGCGCTGCGGATGCGCCGGGTGGAGTGGGCGGACCTGGTCCACGAGTCGATGAGCGCGCGTTCCGTGGCCGAGGCCGAGCCGGTGCGGCGCGCGACGGCCGAGGTGACCGGGGCCCTGGACAGCCCGCTCGACGCGCTCCTGGACGCCATCGACGCCGGAAAGGCCTGGGAGATCGCCGACCGGCTCCCCAAGTCCGAACAGGCCGCCGCCGCGACCGGCCGCGCCGCCCGCGAGTTCGCCCGCCCGATACTGCGGCGGGGGCTGTCCGGGCTGGTGACGGGCGCGCTCACCGAGGACGGCCGGGCACGCTGGGAATTCTCCTGGTCATCCCCGGCGCGCCTGCGGCTGCCGCCGGGCTACGCGGACGACCTCCCGGCGGCCCTGGACGCGGCGGTCGCGGACCGCGCGGACACGGAGCCGCTGCGAAAGCTGCTCACGCCCCGAACCCCCTGACCCCTCCGCCCCCTGTCTCGTGAGGAAGATCCGCACATGCCCCGTCTCATACCGATGATCGTGATCGCGGTGGCGATCTACTTCTGGCTCAAAGCCCGCAAGGAGCGGAAGGCCGCCGGCATCCGCCCCGAGGCGAGCGCACCGCCCGCGCTGTCCGCGCGCTCGGCAACGCTCGGCTTCCTGCCGGCCGCGCAGCTCGACACCAAGCGGTTCCGTCCCGAGGATCCGGCGCTGACGGCGGCGCTCGACGCCGCACGCGACGGCGACTGGAAGCCGGCGGCGGAGCTGCTCGCGGCCACCACGGCCGGTCCCGACTGGGAGACCCGCTCCTTCCAGACCGTCCGGCTCGGCAGACTGGCCGCCGAGGACGACTCCTGGCTGACCGCGTGGGAGACCGCACAGCCCGACAGCCCGGACGCGGCCGTCGTACGCGCCGACAGCACGGTGACCGTCGCGGGGAACCTCCGCGGCAGCGCGACGGCCAAGAACACGACGCAGGAGCAGTTCGACGGCTTCCACCGCATGATGCGCCAGGCCCGCGGCGAGATCGCCCGCGCCGCCGAACTGAACCCCGCCGACCCGACCCCGCTCATCGGCGAGATCTGGGTCGCGCTCGCGCTGGGATACCCCCACGACGACATGCGCGCCCTGTGGGAGGGCATCACGGAGCGCGCCCCGCACCACTACTCGGCGCACTACTCGGCGCTTCAGTACTGGTGCCAGAAGTGGCGCGGATCGGTGGAGCTGGCGCAAGAGTTCACCGACCACGCCGTCGCCACCGCGCCGCCCGGCAGCCTGCTCACGGCCCTCCCGCTGATCAGCTGGTACGAGCACGAGTCCTTCGGCCACACCGACCGGGGCTACGCCGCACCGGAGCTGCCGGCCCTGGTCGACGCCCTGGCGGCCGACGTGTCGGCGGCCCCCGCCGAGCATCTGCGGCTGAACGAGGCCCGGCTGCTCCTCGCCTGGTACCTGGTGGAGCTGGACCGCCACGCGGAGGCACTGGAGCAGTTCCGGCTGGTGGACGGATACATCGGCGCCTTCCCGTGGAACTACTACGGCGACCCGGCGAAGGCGTACGTGAAGGCGCGCGAGCGGGCGGTCCGCAAGGCGGGGCGCTGACGCACGGCGGGCCGGACGCGCCCGGGGGCCGGGAGGGGAATCCCTCCCGGCCCCCGGGCGTTGTGCGTAACGCCCACGTCGAGGAGATGCCGCATGTTCCTGTCACGCAACCCTGTCCTCCCCACGCCCGAGCAGGCGCTGAAGGGTCGCCCGGAGCCCGAGTTCGCCGTGCCCGAGCGCCACACCGTCCTCGGCAACCCGCTGCTCGGCCCGTACCCCGAGGGCCTTGAGGTCGCCGACTTCGGCCTCGGCTGCTTCTGGGGCGCCGAGCGCAAGTTCTGGCAGACCGAGGGCGTCTGGACGACCCTCGTCGGCTACCAGGGCGGTCACACGCCGCACCCGGTCTACGAGGAGGTCTGCTCCGGCCTCACGGGCCACACCGAGGCCGTCCGGGTCGTCTTCGACCCGCGGAAGGTCTCGTACGAGGAGCTGCTGAAGCTCTTCTGGGAGTCCCACGACCCGACCCAGGGCTTCCGCCAGGGCAACGACGTCGGCACCCAGTACCGCTCGGCGGTCTACACCCACTCCCCCGCCCAGGCCACGACGGCCGAAGCCTCCCGCGCCGCGTACCAGAAGGTCCTGACGGGCTCCGGCTACGCCACGATCACCACCGAGATCCTCCCGGCCGAGGGCCGCACGTTCTACCCGGCGGAGGGCTACCACCAGCAGTACCTGGACAAGAACCCGGCCGGTTACTGCGGCATCGGCGGCACGGGCGTCTCCTGCCCGATCGGCGTGGCGAAGGCCGAGTAGCGGCCGCGCACCTGGAGCGGCTCACCGCCGAGGGCGGCGAGGTGCTCGAACCGCTGCACGCCGTGCCGACCGGCGCCGGGCTCACCGCCCGGCGCGCGGACGGCACGGTCGTCGAGTACGTCGAGCACCGCCCGGACCCTCAGGGCCGGTAAATCCACCGGCCCGGTGACGCCTGGGCGGCTAGACTCGGTCGCATGGGTTCGTACTACTTCTTTCTCTGATTCCGGCCGTGGACACGGCGTGACCCGCTGATCCGGCGCCCCTGGGGCGCGGCAGTGGCGGTCCGGTGTCCCGTTCTTCCGGCCCGAACGAACCCCACCTCTCAGGGAACAGAACCCATGCGCGACCGCGCCCAGATGACCGTGAAAGACGTCTCCAAGGCGTACGGGGACCGCTCCGTCCTCGATCAGATCTCGTTCTCCGTACGCCCCGGCGAGAAGGCCGCCGTGATCGGTGAGAACGGCTCCGGCAAGTCCACGCTGCTGCGGCTGCTCGCCGGGGTGGAGGCCCCCGACGCCGGGGAGGTCACCGTCCGCTTCCCCGGCGGCACCGCCCACCTCGCCCAGACCCTCGCCGAGACCTTCGGCATCGGCCCCGAGCACACCGTGCGGGACACCGTGGACGCGGCGCTCGCCGAACTCCGTTCGATGGAACGGCGGATGCGGGCCGCCGAGGAGTCGCTCGGCTCCGCGACGGCCGAGGAACTCGCCGCGTACGGCGAGCTGGCGGCCCGGTACGAGGAGCGCGGCGGGTACGAGGCCGACGCCCGGATCGCCGCCGCGCTGCACGGCCTCGGCCTCGGCGGGGTCCGGTACGAACGCCGCGTCGGAACGCTGTCCGGCGGCGAACAGTCCCGGCTCGCCCTCGCCTGCGTCCTCGCCTCGGGCGCCGAGCTGCTGCTCCTCGACGAGCCGACGAACCATCTCGACCGGGCGGCCGCCGGCTGGCTGGAGGAGCGGCTGCGGGCCCACCGCGGCACGGTCGTGGCGGTCACCCACGACCGGGCGTTCCTGGAGGGGATGGCGACGGCGATCCTGGAGGTCGACCGGGACACGCGCGCGGTGACCCGGTACGGCGACGGCTGGTCCGGCTACCGCGCGGCGAAGGCCGCCGACCGCCGCCGCCGGGTGCGGGAGCACGAGGAGTGGCGGGAGGAACTGGCCCGTACGGAGGAGCTGGTGGCCGCGGCCGGGCAACGGCTCGCGGTGTCCGGCAAGGACCCGCGCCAGGGCTTCGGCAAGCACCGCCGCTCGCACGAGAACAAGCTGTCCGGGCAGGTCAGGTCCGCCCGCGTGCGGCTGGAACAGCTCCGCCGAGAGCCGGTTGCGGCCCCGCCGGAGCCCCTGCGGTTCACGGCCGCCTTCGCGACGACCGGGCCCGGCGTGGCCGCCGCCCGCGGCACGGCCGACGAGGACGCGGCCGGCGACGGCTCGACGGGCGTCGCGCCTCGCGTCGACGTAGTCGAGGTAGTCGAGGTAGTGGGCGGTGTGTCGCTGCGCGACCGGCCCGCACGGGCCGACGCGACGGCGCACCGCGCCTGCCGCGGCCCCGCGCTGCTCGCGGAGCTGACCGACATCGTGGTCGGCGATCGGCTGCGGCTGGACGAGCTGCGGGTCGAGGCGGGCGACCGGCTCCTCGTCTCCGGGCCCAACGGGGCCGGGAAGACGACCCTGTTGCGGGTCCTCGCAGGCGATCTGCGGCCCGACGGCGGCACCGTCGTCCGTCCGGCCCGGGTCGGTTACCTGGCCCAGGAGCTGCCCGCCGTACCGTCCCGTGAGCCGCTGCTCACGGCGTACGCGGCGGGCCGCCCCGGCCTGCCCGAGGAGCACGCGGACGAGCTGCTCGGCCTCGGGCTCTTCCGGGAGGAGGACCTGACCGTGTCGGTGGCCGCGCTGTCGGTGGGGCAGCGACGGCGGCTCGAGCTGGCCCGGCTGGTGACCCGGCCGGCCGATCTGCTCGTCCTGGACGAGCCGACCAACCACGTGGCGCTCTCGCTGGTGGAGGACCTGGAGACGGCCCTGGCCGCCTTCGAGGGCGCGGTGGTCGCGGTCTCCCACGACCACCGCTTCCGCTCCGGCTTCGGCGGCACCCGGCTGGAACTCCGCTCAGGCCGGGCCGCCGCCTGACGCCGACGCGGCCCGCCACCGCGCCGCGGTGGCCGAGGCGTCGTACCCGTCGGGGACGCCGTCGATCAGGAGCAGGTCGCCCGACAGATGCCGGGTGCGCAGCGGCTTGATCTCCTGGTAGGCGGCCGAGTCGTACCACCCCCGGGCGTGGTCGAGCGAGGGGAACGCGAGGACGACGACATCGCCGGGCCACGCGCCTTCGAGGACCTCGCGCTCGGGGGCGCCGTGGACGAGGAACCGTCCGCCGAACGGGTCGAGCGTGGACTGCATGCGGTCGATGTAGTCGAGGACCTCGTCGTGGACGGCGGTCAGGGGACTCAGGTTCGCCATGGCGTATGCGGTCATGGCAGAACAATGCCGGGGCACGGCCCGCGGGGTCGATTACCCCACAGGTCATGCCCCGGCACGCACCGCACGTACGGACGGACGGCGGATGACGGATGACGGATGACGGAGCCGACGCCTCCCACGGCCCGTCACCGGCCGGTGTCACCGCCCCGGACCGCTCAGATCGTCGACGTGTCGATCACGAAGCGGTAGCGCACATCGCTCGCCAGCACCCGCTCGTACGCCTCGTTGATCTGGTCGGCGCGGATGAGCTCGATCTCGGCGCCCAGGCCGTGCTCCGCGCAGAAGTCGAGCATCTCCTGCGTCTCGGCGATGCCGCCGATCATCGAGCCGGCGAGCGTCTTGCGGCCGCCGATCAGCGAGAAGAGGTTGAGCGCGATCGGCTCCTCGGGGGCGCCCACGTTCACCAGGGCGCCGTCCGTCTTGACCAGGCTCAGGTAGGCGCCGAAGTCCAGCGGGGCGGAGACGGTGGAGATGATCAGGTCGAAGGAGCCGGCGAGCTTCGTGAAGGTCTCCGGGTCGCTGGTGGCGTAGTAGTGGTCGGCGCCGAGCTTGAGGCCGTCCTCCTGCTTCTTCAGCGACTGGCTGAGCACGGTCACCTCGGCGCCGAGCGCGTGGGCGATCTTGACGCCCATGTGGCCGAGGCCGCCGAGACCGACGATCGCGACCTTCTTGCCCGGGCCGGCCTTCCAGTGGGCGAGCGGCGAGTAGAGGGTGATGCCGGCGCAGAGCAGCGGGGCGGCCTCGTCGAGGGCGATGCCGTCCGGGATGCGCAGGGTGTAGTTCTCGTCGACGACGATGTGGGTGGAGTAGCCGCCGTAGGTCGGCTCGCCGTTCTTGTCGAGGGCGTTGTACGTGCCGGTGCCACCGCTGGTGCAGTACTGCTCCAGGCCCTGGAGGCAGTACTCGCACTCCCGGCAGGAGTCGACGAAGCAGCCGACGCCCACGCGGTCGCCGACCTTGTGCCTGGTGACCCCGGCGCCGACCGCGGTGACGACGCCGGCGATCTCGTGACCGGGCACCATCGGGTAGATGCCCTCGTGCCAGCCGTCACGGGCCTGGTGGATGTCGGAGTGGCAGATGCCGGCGTACTTGATCCCGATGAGCACGTCGTGCTCGCCGACCGCGCGGCGCGGCACGGTGGTGCGCTCCAGCGGGGCGTTGGCGGCGGGCGCGGCGTAAGCGGGAACAGTGGTGGCGTCGGTCGTGGCGTCGGTCGTGGCGTTCGTGGTCATGTCGACCAGCCTGCGGGAGCGCGGAGAACGTACCCAGGCCTCTGTTCTGCCTACGTCCAGCGTGCCTACCACTGACAGGGACAGGAACACCCGTCCGTCCGGGCGCACGACCTGGGATAATCGGGCTGCATGGATCCCAGTGCCGAACTCAGCGAATTCCTGCGCTCACGCCGGGCCCGGCTGAAGCCGGAGGACGTGGGCCTGCCGGAGTTCGGGCGTCATCGCCGCGTTCCGGGACTGCGCCGCGAGGAGCTGGCGCAGCTGGCCGGGGTGTCCGTCGCGTACTACACCCGGCTCGAGCAGGGCAACGGCCGCAATGTGTCCATGGAGGTACTGGACTCGATCGCGCGGGCGCTGCGGCTGACCGACTCCGAGCGCGCCCATCTGACGCATCTGGCGAAGCCCACGGCGACGAAGAAGAAGCACCGGGCGGCGATCACCCGGCCCCAGCAGGTGCGGCCCGGACTGCAGCATCTGCTGGACTCGATGGACGGGGTCCCGGCGCTCCTGCTGGGTCGTCGGCTGGACATCCTGGCCTGGAACCGGATGGCGCGGGCGCTGCTCGGCGATTTCGCGGCGATGGAGCCGGCGGAGCGCAACATGGCCCGGCTGGTCTTCCTCGGGCCCAACGCGCGCGATCTCTACCTGGACTGGGAGTGCAAGGCGACCGAGGTGGTGAGCGTGCTGCGGCTGTACGCGGGCTGCTACCCGGACGATCCGGCGCTGCTCGCGCTGGTCGGCGAGCTGTCGGTCAAGAGCGACGAGTTCCGCTCACTGTGGGCGGCGCACACGGTCGCGGACAAGGGACACGGCAGCAAGCGGCTGCGGCATCCGCTGGTGGGCGAGATGACGCTGGCGTACGAGAGCCTGAAGGTGGCGGGAGCGGACCCCGACCTCGTCCTCGTGACGTACCAGGCGGAACCGGGGACCCCGTCGGCGGACGCGCTGCGGCTGCTCGCGCAGTGGGGTGTGGACTCCGAGAACGTCGTACGGTGACGAGAACGGCGGCCCCCTCGCGTCGAGGGAGCCGCCGTCTGCGTACGTACGGGGCGGTCAGACCGCCGAGCCGGCCTTCCACGCCGACCAGCTCATGTTCCAGCCGTTGAGGCCGTTGTCGGGCGCGATCGTCTTGTCCTTGGAGTTCTTGACGATGACCACGTCGCCGACGATGGAGTGGTCGTAGAGCCACGCCGCCATCTGGTTCGGGTCGCCGGCGCCCTTGACGTCGTTCAGGCCCACGCAGCCGTGGCTGGTGTTGGCGGAGCCGAAGATCGAGTCCGCGCCCCAGTAGTTGCCGTGGATGAACGTGCCCGAGGTGGACAGGCGCATGGCGTGCGGCACGTCCTTGATGTCGTACTCGCCCTTGCCGTCGTCGTCGGTGAAGCCGACGGTGGCGCCGTTCATCCGGGTCTCCTTGAACTTCTCGGAGATCACCATCTCACCGTTGTAGGTGGGGTTCTCCGAGGAGCCGGCCGAGATCGGGATGGTCTTGATCGTCTTGCCGTCCTGCTTGACCGTCATGGTCTTGGTGGCGACGTCGACGGTGGAGACCTGGTTGCGGCCGATCTTGAAGGTGACGGTCTTCTGCTGGACGCCGTAGATGCCCTCGGCGCCCTCGACGCCGTCGAGCTCCAGCTTCAGCGTGACGGTCGAGCCCTCGGTCCAGTAGTCGTCGGGGCGGAAGTCCAGGCGCTGGGAGTTGAACCAGTGCCCGACGACCTCCTGGCCGCTGCTGGAGGTCACCGTGATGCCGCCCTGGACGGCCTTCTTGTCGGTGATCGCCTTGTTGAAGTTGATCGAGACCGGCATGCCGACGCCGACGGTGGAGCCGTCCTCGGGGGTGAAGCTGCCGATGAAGCTGTTGGCCTGGGAGACGGTGGTGAAGGAGGCGTTCTCGTGCGCCTCCAGGCCGTCCGCGTCCTTGGCCGTCGCGGCGATCTTGTAGACGGTGGCGCGCTTCAGCTGCTCGCTGGGCTTCCAGCTCAGCTTGTCGGCGGACATCTCGCCCTCGACGCTCGCGCCGTCCTCGGTGGTCATGGTGACCTGGGAGAGCGTGCCCTCGGTGACCTTGACCTCGGTGCCGTTGTTGATCGACACGTTGTCCGCGCCGTTCTTCGGCGCGATGGATATCTGGGCCTTCGACGTCTTCTGCGCCGCGGCCTCGTCGACCTGAGCCTGTGACTGGGGCGACGAGGAACTGTCGGCGGCGCCACCCTTGTCGCCGTCGCTGCACGCCGAGAGCACCAATACGCCGCTGAGCACCACGGCCGCCGCCGCGATGCTCCTACGGCGCTTGCTGTCCGTCATCACACGCTTCTCCATCGTCGCCGAATCCCTGCCAACACTCGTCAGAACATCCATGAGACCCTGCGCGGTTCCGGAACCGGAGGGTTTGTGGGGAACACCACTGATCGACACGTCGCCGCGGAGCTTCCGGTTCCCGTACAGCGGGAAGCCCCGGCACGGGACGGCCGTACCGGGGCTCCCAGGGGGCGCCACGCCCCTGCTAGACCCGTTCCTCGTCGTCTGCGTCCACCTCATCTTCCTCGTCGAGCTCCCACTCCTGGGCATCGGGGTCGTAGTCGATCTCCTCGCTGCTCCAGGAGGCCTGGACGAGCTCGATCCCGGGGACCTGGCTGACGAGGTCGAAGGGCTCGATGAGGTACGCCAGAGCCTCCGCGCTGTCCTCGCGGACGGCGGAGCGGGCGTGCACGCGCTCGTCCTCCGGCATGAACTCGTCGGTGTCGATCCGGCCGACGGCCGCCTCGGTCAGCTCGGCGGGGCCGTCGATCTCCAGGACGACTTCCACCCGAAGCCGTACATAACGTGATGTCTCGGAAGTGCTCATACGAGGGAGCGTAGGCTCCACCGGCTCCCGACTTTCCTGCGACCCGCTGTGTTCATTAGCATCGGCGCACCTACCAATTCGCGGTTTCCGCAAGGGGGATCGAATCTCCGTGTCCGTCGCTCGACGCCCGCTGCTGACCGCCACGGCGGCCGGGACGCTGCTGTTCGCCCTGTGGTTCGTTCCGTCCGCGAACGCCACCGATGAGAATCGGGTCACCTCGACACAGCAGGAGCGCGAGGCCGGCCAGAGCCGCCTCGCGGAGACCGGTGGCCCGGACACGACGCCGTATGTGATCGGCGGGACGGGATTCCTCGCTGTTGGAGCGGGTTTCGTGACGCTGGCGATGAGACGCGGCGGCCGGATCCACTGAGCTGTACGACGAAGAGGGCCGCCTCCCCGTGCGCGGGGAGGCGGCCCTTTTTCGCTGTTCGCGTTCGTTACGCGAGCGGTCCGGTGACCGGCTCCACGGCCGCGACGAGCTTCCCCTCGCGTACGAAGGTGTCGGCGGCCGCCAGGTCGGGCGCGAGGAAGCGGTCCGGTCCCGGACCCTCGACCCCGGCGGCGCGCAGGGCGTCGATGGCGGCCTGCGAGGCGGGGGCGGGGGTCAGGCCGCGGCGGAGCTCGATGCCGCGGGTGGCGGCGTAGAGCTCGACGGCGATGATCCGGTTGAGGTTGCCGATCGCGGTGCGCAGCTTGCGGGCGGCGGACCAGCCCATCGAGACGTGGTCCTCCTGCATCGCGGAGGACGGGATGGAGTCGGCGGAGGCCGGGACGGCCAGCCGCTTCATCTCGCTGACCAGGGCGGCCTGGGTGTACTGGGCGATCATCAGGCCCGAGTCGACGCCGGCGTCGTCGGCGAGGAAGGGCGGCAGGCCGTGGGACCGGTTCTTGTCGAGGAGCCGGTCGGTGCGGCGCTCGGCGATGGAGCCGAGGTCGGCGGCGGCGATGGCGAGGAAGTCCAGGACGTACGCGACGGGGGCGCCGTGGAAGTTGCCGTTGGAGCGGACCTGGCCGTCGGCGAGGACCACGGGGTTGTCCACGGCCGAGGCGAGCTCGCGCTCGGCGACCAGGCGGGCGTGGGCCATGGTGTCGCGGCCGGCGCCGGCGACCTGCGGGGCGCAGCGCACGGAGTACGCGTCCTGGACCCGCGGGGCCTCCTCCTCCTGGAAGTGGCCGGTGAGCCCGGAGCCCTTGAGCACGGCGAGCATGTTGGCCGCGGAGGCGCCCTGGCCCGGGTGGGGGCGGATGGCGTGCAGCTCGGGCTCGAGGACCTTCTCGGTGCCGAGGAGGGCTTCGAGGGAGAGGGCCGCGGTGACGTCGGCGGACTTGTAGAGAGTGTCGAGGTCGGCGAGGGCCATGATCAGCATGCCGAGCATGCCGTCGGTGCCGTTGAGGAGGGCGAGGCCCTCCTTCTCGCGGAGCTCGACGGGCCGGATGCCGGCGGCGGCGAGCAGCTCGCCGGCGGGCTTCACGGCGCCGTCGGGACCTTCCGCGTCACCCTCGCCCATCAGCGCGAGAGCGCAGTGCGAGAGCGGCGCGAGGTCGCCGGAGCAGCCGAGGGAACCGTACTCGTGCACGACCGGCGTGATGCCGGCGTTGAGGACGTCGGCCATGGTCTGCGCGACCTCGGGCCGGACGCCGGTGTGCCCGGAGGCGACGGTCTTGAGCCGCAGGAACATCAGCGCGCGCACGACCTCGCGCTCGACGCGCGGGCCCATGCCGGCGGCGTGCGAGCGGACGATGTTGCGCTGCAGCTGGGCCCGGAGCTCCGGACTGATGTGCCGGGTGGCGAGCGCGCCGAACCCGGTCGAGACGCCGTACACGGGCTCGGGCTTCGCGGCGAGCGCGTCGACGACGGCGCGAGCGTCGGCGAGCGCCTGCACGGCCTCGGTCGAGAGCTCGACGCGGGCACCGTGCCGGGCGACGTCGATGACGTCCTGGGGGGTGGTTCCGGACGTGCCAAGGACGACAGTGTGCATATCCATATTCAGCAGCCTACGGACTGAAGACCAACATGTCACTAGTCGATTGCCCCAAGGCCCCTTACCTGCGCACGACTGGGCGAATCGGGTCAGCGGGGGCGGTTGCGGCGCCAGAGGCGACGGAGACGACGGAGACGACGGGGCTTGCGTTGGAATTCCAGCAACGCCGCTCGGTAGTCGACCGTGTCGGGATGATCGGACCCGAGAGCGCGCTCAGCACCGGCGAGGGCCTGTTCCATGAGAGCGGTCGCTTCAGTCGTGAGCCCCGCCTGCCGGTAGGTGTAGGAAAGGTTGGCCCGGGCGGTGAGAGTGTCGGGGTGCTCAGGCCCGAGTACACGCTCGCGATCGGCAAGCACCCCCTGCTCCAGGACGACGGCCTCGCCGACGCGCCCCACCCGCCAGTAGAAGGAGCCGAGGTTGGCCCGGGCGGTGAGAGTGTCGGGGTGCTCGGGCCCGAGTACACGCTCGCGATCGGCAAGCACCCCCTCCTGCAGGACGATGGCCTCGCCGACGCGCCCCGCGTGCGAGTAGGTGGAGGCGAGGTTGGCCCGGGCGGTGAGAGTGTCGGGGTGCTCGGGCCCGAGTACACGCTCGCGATCGGCAAGCACCCCCTCCTGCAGGACGACGGCCTCGTCAATGCGCCCCGCCAACCAGTACGAGGAGGCGAGATTGGCCCGGACGGCGAGAGTGCCGGGGTGCCCAGCCCCGAGTACACGCTCACTGACGGCAAGCACCCTCTCCTCCAGGACGATGGACTCGTCCGCACGCCCCGCCAGCCAGAAGGAGAAGGCAAGACTGGCCCGGACAGCAAGGGCCTCGGGGTGCTCAGACCCGAGAACACGCTCGCTGACGGCAGCGAGGTTCTGCCAGTAATCCATGGCGGATGCCGCGAGGCCTGCATCAAGCAGGCTTCTTCCGGCGCGGTAGAGGACAAGGTGGCCCTCCGATTGCCAGAGAAGGTCTCCGGCGAGGGCGGCAAGAACATCCGTGTTGGCACGCAGCGTGGCGGCAAGGTCGCGCTGGGGCTGGTCGGGGTCGGGCCAGATGTGCACCAGCGCGTCGGCGGCCGTGGTGACCAGAGCGGAGAGCTCCTCCGTCGGCGTGGCTTCGCGGACCGCGCGGGCCGTAAGCGCGTGGATGCGCACGGAATCGGCGTCGCAGGTGAGCAGCGCGTAGCGGTGCAGGGTACGCAGGGCCGCGTGGGCCTGTTCCGGCGTGACGGGTCCGCGCTCGGTGAGATGGTCGAGTACGGCGGGGGTGTCCCACAGAGCCTTCGGGTGGCCGGCGGGGTCGAGAAGGGCAGCCAGGCGGAGAGCGGGCTGGGCGAGGCCTGCGGGTTCGGCGCGTTGGGCGGCGTCCAGGGAGAGCAGGAGGGTCGCGGCGATCTGCCGGCCGTAGCCCTCGGTGTCGGCCGTCGCGGGAAGGAGTTGGTCGAGCCGGTTCGTACGGTCGGTGAAACGAGCCAGGTACGCGGCGCAGCTCAAGCCCTGGTTGATCATGTATGCGGCGGCGTGCCCAAGTGCGAGGGGCAGATACCCGAGCGCTGCGGCCAGTTCGTCCACGGCGGCGTCGAGAAGACGCCCGGCATCGTCCCCCGCCAGCCGGGCCCGCAGATACGCGGCAGCCTCGCTCGCGCTGTACACGTCGATATTGATACGTCGGCGACCACCGCCGGTCAGTACGGCGTCGTGCAGACGGGTCGTCGCCAGCACCCACCCGCTGCCGGTCCGGCTCGTCGGCCACCAGCCTTCCATCCCCGCCGGGTCGGTGATGTCGTCGAGGACGACGAGCCACCGGCGCGGCGTCGTGGCCAGCCAGGACAGAAACGCCTTCGCATCGCTCTCGGGACGCTCACCGGTCGCACCTGGCGCCGCCACCCGGACCGCCGCCTGGGCGTAGAGGGTGACGACCTGCTGGATCTCGGTCGCCGTCACCCACAGGACCAGATCCGTGCCGTCCGAAACAGCCTGCGCGGCGTAGGACGCGGCGAGTTGGGACTTGCCCACGCCTCCGCCACCCGCCAGAACCTGCGTCAGTACCGCCGCTTCCCCCTCGGCACGGGCGGCATCGACCCGCTCCCGCAGGATCTCGCGCGGCTGGAAGGCCGACGCCAGCGTCGGCATGGCGCCCAACTCCAGGGGCCATGCCACGGCGTCCGCCCCCTGCGCGGGCGCCTCGTTGACGATGACGGTGCTGTTCGGGCCGAGCGCGCTGTAGGCGGCATCCCGCGCCACGACGCCACGTCGGACGTCGATACGTGCGGGATCGGGAGTCTGCGGCTTCTTGCGCGGCCACAGAGGAGTCACTGCCGCTCGCTCTCGTCGCCGATCGCGCTGTCCTGCACATCGCCGAGTACGACCTTGCTCTCGCGCCCGGCTTGAACATCGCTACTGCGGCGCCTGCGCCGTCGCGTGCCTGCGGCAGGCGCCCTTCGTGGCCCGACGACCTTGGAACCATGGCCCACGGCGCTGCCACTCACATCTCCGTCGATCACGGTCCCGCCCCGCTTGACCCGAAGCCGGAGCTCGGCGCCCGTACCGGAGGAGGAGCCCGCGAAGGTATAGGCCGCCACCGCCAGACCGACCACCGCCCCGACGATGCTTGCGACGCGGTCACCGGTATCCAGATCGACGAGTACCGCGATCCCGATCAGCCCAACCGAGACGGCGACGGCCACCCCGACCACGATCTTTCCCGCGCCCGACATCCCTGCCATCGCCCGCAACCCCGTTCGCCAACGAACACGCCGTCAGACAACGGTAGATGAGGACTGGAGCACGAGCGCCCGGAATGCGCGAGGGGCGGTCGGGAGCTGATGTCCGGCCCCGACCGCCCCTCGGTCGTCCCCACCGCAAGCGGCCATCGTCATCCCACGACCGGATCGCGCGCTCCGGCGCATCCAGCCACGCACGGGCCCGGCCGTCGGAGGTGACTCTCCGTCAAGACCGGCTGGGCGGTCGTCGCCCGTGGCGGTCTCCCCCCTACACCGGCGGCGCGTCGCGGAAGCGGCGGCGGTCGCGGGCTCCGGGTGGGGCGTCGGCGAGGGCGATGACCGTGCCGTCGCGGCCCGCCACGACCGGCTTCGCCGAGCGCGCCGCCTTCGCCTGGTACTGGGCCGCGTCCGCGAGGCGGAAGAGGCGGCGCGCGGACTTCAGCGGGCCGATCGGGTCGCCCGTCGAGGCGACCCCGCAGGCGACCCCCTCGCCGAGCTCCAGCTCCCCGGCCCGTACGCACAGCTCGTCCGCGACCGCCACCACCTCGTCCGCGCTCGGCCCGACCGACAGCAGACAGAACTCGTCGCCTCCGAGCCGCGCCGACAGCGCCCCCGGAAGCATCGCCCCGCACCTCGAGAGCACCGAACCGAACCGCTCCAGTAGACGGTCGCCGACGGCATGGCCGTGGGTGTCGTTCACCCGCTTCAGGCCGTTCAGGTCGCAGACCACCAGGCTCACCACGGACCCGTCCGTCCGGTACCGCTCGATCGCCTCGTCCAGCCGGGTGTCGACGGCGCGGCGGTTCGCGAGGCCCGTCAGCGGGTCGGTGAACGCCAGCTTCCGTACCTCCTCCAGGCGCTCCGCCTGGGCGATGCCCGCCGCCACCACGGCCGCGAGCACCGCCGCGAAGTCGGCGTCGTCGCGGTCGAAGACCGGCGCCCCGGCCGGCCGCGCCACGTACAGCTCGCCCCAGGCCCGGCCGTGCAGCACGATCGGCGCGACCACGCAGCAGCCGCGGCCGCGCCTGCGCAGCCCGGTGACGCGGCCCGTCGAAACCCGGTCGCCCGCGGTCTCCACCCAGGCGTCCGGCTCACCGCCGCCCGCCCACTGCGCGTGCAGGAACTCGGTGATCTCGGGGAACTGGTGGACCGGGTAGGTCTCCGCGTCGGGGAACTCCTCCTCCCCCACGGCCCGCTCCCCGGCGTTCACCAGCACCTTCAACCGGCCGTGGTCCCGTTCCCAGACGGACAGTGCGGCGAAGTGCCCGCCGAGCCCGTCGCGGGCACCGAGCGCCGCCGCCCGCCAGAACTCGCGCGGGGTGTGCGCCGCCGCCATCGCCTGCGCCAGCGCCACCACGGCCCGCAGCCGCACGTCCTCTCCCATTCCTCCAGCTTAGGGACGTTTCATCCGTTTTTACTGGTGAGGCGTCACAGAAAGTGACATCTCGGCGAAACCAGGAGTTTTCTCACCTGTTTCTCACTCGGCGCGGTCACTCACCGGGCCACGCGGGCTTCCGCTTCTCGTTGAAGGCCGCCACGCCCTCCGCCCGGTCCCCCGAGAACGCCACGGACCGCCACGCCGCGTCCTCGACCTCCAGGCCGGCCCGCAGGTCGAGGCCCTGCCCGAGCCGCATCGCGCGCTTCGCGGCGCGCAGTCCGACCGGCGAGTTCGCCGCGATCCGCCCGGCCAGTTCCAGCGCGGCCGTACGCGCGTCGTCCGCCAGGACGTCGACCAGACCCAGCTCCCGGGCCTCCTCCGCCTCCACGCGCCGCGCCGTGAAGACCAGCTCGGCCGCCCGGGCGGCGCCCACCCGGCGCGGGAGCAGCTGCGTACCGCCGCCGCCGGGGATCACGCCCACGGACACCTCCGGCAGCCCGACCACGGCCGTCGCGTCGGCCACGATCACATCGCAGGCGAGCGCCAGCTCGAAGCCGCCGCCGAGCGCGAAGCCGTGCACGGCCGCGACGGTCGGCATCGGCAGCTCCAGGACGCCGGTGTACGCACCGCGCGCGGTCGGGCGCTGGCGGACGAGCTCGGCGTCGGTGAAGGAGTTGCGCTCCTTGAGGTCGGCGCCGACGCAGAAGGCCCGGTCGTTGGAGGAGGTCAGCACCGTCACCCGTACCGAGGCGTCGTCGCCGAGCGCAGCGCAGGCCGCGCCGATGGAGCGGGCCATCTCGGAGGAGACGGCGTTCATCGCCTTGGGCCGGTCGAGGACGAGCTCGGCCACGTGCCCGTCCTTCCGGACCACGACGAACTCGCCAAAACGCTGCTCGGATTGCTCGGACATGACCGACACCCTCCCGGTTAACGTGTGTTAACGACTGTTCACCGGGATCCTAAGTCGGGCGACGGCTCAGCTGCCAGGGCTCCACCACACCGAGGCCACGCACCGGGCGCTGCCACATCGGCTGGAGCGCGAAGCGGTACGTCGGGGGCTCCTCGCCCTCCTTCTCGGCGCGGGCCGCCTCCTCGGCCGCCTGCGTCTCCGAGACCGGCGCGTCCCCGGTCCGGGTCAGCTCCTCGGCGAGCGCTCCGTCGACCAGGACGGTGTCCTTGGGCGCTATCGAGGTGAGCCGGCTCGCGAGGTTCACCGTCGTACCGAAGACGTCACCCATGCGGGTCGTCACCGTGCCGAACGCGATGCCGACGCGCAGGGCGGGCATCGTCTCGTCGTGGCTGAGCGTCTCGATGAGCCGCAGCGCGATCTCGGCGGCCGTGCCGGCGTCGTCGGCCGCGTACAGGACCTCGTCGCCGAGGGTCTTGATGAGCCGGCCGCCGTGGGCGGCCACCAGGTCGGCGCAGGTGGTCTCGAACGCCTCGACCAGCTCGCCGAGCTCCTCCTCCTCCAGGCGGCGGGTCAGCCGCGTGAAGCCGACGAGGTCGGCGAAGCCGACGGCGAGCCGCCGGTCGACCATCTCCTCGTCGTCGGCGGCCTGCACGACGCGGCCGGTGGCGGCGGCGAGCTGGCGGCGCCAGACGTAGATCAGGAACTCCTCCAGCTCGGGCAGGAGCAGCTCGACCAGGGGGTACGTGACCTCGGTACGGGTCATGCCGGGCTCGGGCGGCTCGGTGAGGCCCTCCAGGAACGAGTCGATCTGCCACTCGGCCAGCCGGGCGGTCGTCTGTCCCGTGGACCGGGCGACCTGCACGGCCATCGGCTCGCTGAGCAGCCCCGCCTCGACGAGACCGGCGAGCCGGCGCAGGGCGAGCACGTCGGCCTCGGTGAGCGCCTTGGCCTGCCCGATGTCGGCGAAGCCCATCGCGCGCCAGAAGCGGGACGCCAGCTCCATGGAGACGCCGGCGGTGCGGGCGGCCTGGAAGGGGGTGTAGCGGCGGTCCGCGCCGAGGATGAGCTGTTCGAGGCGGATCGCGAGGGGGTCGTCGGTCGGCTCGGCCGTGTGGTCGACGTGGTGGTGCGGGGTCGGGTACGCCGGTGGCTCGGCCTCGCCGCCGTTGTGCGCGTCGTCGACGGTCACCGGCCGCCTCCTGCCCGTTCCCTGCCCACTGCCCTGCCGATCTGTCGCCTGGATCGCGCTCCACGATACGACAGGTGTGTGCCAGCTCACGCCGTAACGTCCGCGGACGAGGTCGTGGCCTGCCCCCTCACCGGGCGGAAACCCACCCAACCACCGTTGTGGGCATCCGCCCCAGCGGAACAGATGCCCACAACCCCGGGGGCTGAGTGGGCACCGTCCGTCGGGGCACACCTGCAGCCCATGGAGGTGGGTGGGCACCGCCCATTTGGGGAGCGGCCCACACCTCAGGGTGACCGGCAGGTCAGTCCGTGGCGCGGACGTGGACGATGTCGCCCGCTGCGATCGCCTCCGTCCCGCCCCCCTCCGTCGCCACCACCAGGCGGCCGTCGCCGTCAAGGGCCACCGCGTCGCCCTCCAGCATCCGCTCGCCCGGGAGGTCCGCCCGGACCCGGCGGCCCAGGGTCGCGCAGCCCGCGGCGTACGCCTCCTGGAGGCCGGAGGCCGCGGGGTTGCCGTCCGCCCGCACCCACTCCCCGTACCAGTGCTCCAGGGACCGCAGGACCGACCGCAGCAGGGTGTCCCGGTCCGTCGAGATCGCGTTCGCGAGGAGCAGCGAGCCCGCCGCGGGGACCGGCAGCTCGTCCTCGCGCAGGGTGACGTTGATGCCGAGCCCGACGACGATCGCGTCCTCGCCCGCCCGCTCGGCGAGGATGCCGCCGGTCTTGCGTTCCTCGCCCCCGACCGAAACCAGCAGGTCGTTCGGCCACTTGAGGGAGAGGTCGACGCCGGCGGACTTCGCGAGCCCGCTCGCCGCGGCGACGCCGGTGAGCAGCGGCAGCCATCCCCAGCGGTGCACCGGCACGTCGGGCTTGAGCAGGACGGAGAGGAAGAGACCGGACCGGGCGGGCGCGGTCCAGGTGCGGTCGAGGCGGCCGCGGCCCGAGGTCTGCTCCTCGGCGACGAGCACCGCCCCCTCGGGCAGCTCGTCGGCGCGGGCGGCCAGGTCGGAGTTGGTGGAGCCGGTGGTGGTGACCACGTCGAGCGAGGTCCACAGACCGTCGGGGAGTACGAGAGCACGGCGCAGCGCGGCGGCGTTGAGCGGGGGCCGGTCCAGGTCGGACCAGGGGCCTCCTGAGCCATGAGAGGACGTCATGCAAGCCAGACTAGGTGTGGCAAAGACCGCAGTGCCGAACCGTATCGGCGTCGATACGCTACGGGTCAGTAGCCGAGCAGTAGCCCATTCGTAGCCAACGAACCCCCGTGACCAGGCAGGGAGCCGCATCCCGATGTCCGAGTCGGTAGAGCCGCAAGAGATCGACATTCACACGACCGCGGGCAAGATCGCGGATCTGCAGCGCCGTATTGACGAGGCGACCCACGCCGGTTCCGAGCGTGCCGTGGAGAAGCAGCACGCGAAGGGCAAGCTGACCGCGCGCGAGCGGATCGCACTGCTGCTCGACGAGGGCTCCTTCGTGGAGCTCGACGAGCTGGCCCGGCACCGGTCGACCAACTTCGGCCTGGAGAAGACCCGACCGTACGGAGACGGTGTCGTCACCGGCTACGGCACGGTCGACGGCCGCCCGGTGGCCGTCTTCTCGCAGGATTTCACGGTCTTCGGCGGCGCGCTGGGCGAGGTCTTCGGCCAGAAGATCATGAAGGTGATGGACTTCGCGCTGAAGACCGGCTGCCCGGTCGTCGGCATCAACGACTCCGGCGGCGCCCGCATCCAGGAGGGCGTCATGGCCCTCGGCATGTACGGCGAGATCTTCCGCCGCAACACCCACGCCTCCGGCGTGATCCCGCAGATCTCCCTGGTCGTCGGCCCCTGCGCGGGCGGCGCGGTCTACTCCCCCGCGATCACCGACTTCACGGTGATGGTGGACCAGACCTCGCACATGTTCATCACCGGCCCCGACGTCATCAAGACCGTCACCGGCGAGGACGTCGGCTTCGAGGAGCTGGGCGGCGCCCGGACGCACAACACCACCTCCGGTGTCGCGCACCACATGGCGGGCGACGAGAAGGACGCGATCGAGTACGTCAAGTCCCTGCTGTCGTACCTGCCGTCGAACAACCTCTCCGAGCCGCCGGCGTTCCCCGAGGTCGCCGACACCGAGGTCACGGACGAGGACCGCGAGCTGGACGTCCTGATCCCGGACTCCGCGAACCAGCCCTACGACATGCACACCGTCATCGAGCACGTCCTCGACGACGGCGAGTTCCTGGAGACCCAGGCGCTGTTCGCACCGAACATCCTCACCGGCTTCGGCCGTGTCGAGGGCTTCCCGGTCGGCATCGTCGCCAACCAGCCGATGCAGTTCGCCGGCTGCCTGGACATCAACGCGAGCGAGAAGGCCGCGCGCTTCGTCCGCACCTGCGACGCGTTCAACATCCCGGTCATCACCTTCGTCGACGTGCCGGGCTTCCTGCCGGGCGTCGACCAGGAGTACGGCGGCATCATCCGCCGCGGCGCGAAGCTGATCTACGCGTACGCCGAGGCGACCGTCCCGCTGATCACCGTCATCACCCGCAAGGCGTTCGGCGGCGCGTACGACGTCATGGGCTCGAAGCACCTGGGCGCCGACCTCAACCTCGCCTGGCCGACCTCGCAGATCGCGGTCATGGGCGCGCAGGGCGCGGTGAACATCCTGCACCGCAGGACGATCGCGGCGGCCGAGGACCAGGAGGCCGAGCGGGCCCGGCTCATCCAGGAGTACGAGGACACCCTGCTCAACCCGTACACGGCGGCCGAGCGCGGCTACATCGACGGTGTCATCATGCCGTCGGACACCCGCCCGCAGATCGTGAAGGGGCTGCGTCAGCTGCGCACGAAGCGGGAATCCCTGCCTCCGAAGAAGCACGGCAACATCCCTCTCTAGGCCACAGGGGACCGACATGATCAAGGTCGTACGAGGAAACCCGACCCCGGAGGAGCTGGCCGCCGCACTGGCGGTGGTCCAGGCCCGGGCCGCGGCGACGGCGGCGGCGTCCGCGGGCGCCGGCGGCCCGGCGGTTCCCGAGGGCTGGTCGGACCCGTCCCGGATCGCGCGCGAGGTACGGCGCAGGCCGGGGCCGCGCTCCTGGGCGCGCTCCTACTGGCCCGCGTAACCGCCGGCACGGACAGCGGACGCCGGACAGCGGACGCCGGACGGCAGACACCGACACCGGACACCACGAAGGCCGGACCTCTTGTGCGGGAGGTCCGGCCTTCGTGCGTCCGGGGTCAGAGGAGAGGGGCGACCGCCTCGGCCATCACCCGGTAGCCGGCGTCGTTGGGGTGCAGCCGGTCCGCGTCCGCGTACGCCGGGTTCAGGGCCTTCGGATCCTTCGGGTCGGCGAGGAGCCCCGCGAAGTCCACGACCGCGTCGAACTCGCCCGAGGTGCGGATCCAGTGGTTGACCTCGGCGCTGGTCCGTTCGGCGGTCGGGCCCCAGTGGCTGGTGCCCTTGAAGGGAAGCAGCGTCGAGCCGACGACCCGTACCCCGCGGGCGTGCGCGGCGTCGATCAACTGGCGGTAGGCGGCGATGAGTTCGGCAGACGTGACGACGGGTGAGGGCTTGTACGTGGGCTGCGGCGCGGGCTTCAGAGCGGCCTCGCTGAAGCCGATGTCGTTGACCCCCTGGAGCAGGGCGACGGTGCCGACACCGGGCTGGTCGAGGGCGTCGCGGCGGAAGCGGGCGGTGGAGCGTTCGCCGTACCAGGCCGAGTCGTTGAGGACGAGGTTCCCGCCGATGCCGGAGTTCACGACGGGGCGGTCGATGCGTTCGGCGACCGCGTCGGAGTAGCGCCGGTTCGCGTTCGGGGTGGAGCCGAAGCCGTCGGTGATGGAGTCGCCGAACAGCACCACTCCGCCCTTCCGGGGCGGGGTCCCGCCGCTGACCTCGACGCCGTTGAGGTAGTACCAGGACCGGCTGCGGGCGGTGAAGGCGTGGCCGCCGGTGTCGGCGCGGTGGTCGCCCTCGGCTCGGTAGCTGTCGGCCCACGCCTGGGAGTGGAAGGTGGCGGGCCCGGTCGTGCCGGCCAGGTAGAGGGTGACGGTCACCGACTCCAGGCGCCCGAGGGCCAGTCGGGCCGGGTCGCTGCGCAGTTCGCCGTGGGCGGGGACGGAGACCGAGCGCTTGCCGCCGAAGGTGAGGTGGCGCACGGAACCCGGTTCGACGGCCGCGCCGGAGGCGGTACGGGCGACGGTGGCGCCGGTGACCGCCAGGGGCGAGGTCCCGTAGGCGTTCGAGAGCCGGATCCGCACCCGGTCGCCGTCCTCGGTCACGCGGACGACCTGCCGGAGGGTCTGGCGCGAGAAGCCCTCCTGGGACCAGTTCGCGGTGAAGCCGGTGGAGGGGAGCTGCGGGGCGGCACCCCAGGCGGCGTGCCACGGAGCGGTGGATGCGGGACGGGCGCCGGCCCGCGTGGCGCCGCTCTGCGTGGCGCCGCTCTGCGTGGCGCCGCTCTGCGTGGCGCCGCTCTGCGTGGCGCCGGCCTGCGTGCCGGAGAGGAGGGTGAGGCCGAGGGCGGCGGCGAGCAGCGGGGCGAGGAGCTTCTTCATGGCGTGGCCTTCCGGGTACGGGTCGAGTACGGGTCGAGTACGGGGTCAGGTACGGATCGGGTACGTGACGGGGCTTCAGAAGGGTTCAGGAGCGGCGCAGGAAGAGGCCCGCGGCGAGGGCTCCGGCGAGGACGATCGCGGCGTTGACGAGGACCGCGAGGCCGATGCCGTCGAGGACCGTGGTGGAGGTGACCACGACGGCGCTCATGATCGGCGTGCCCATGGTGATGCCGATCTGCTGGGTCATGGTGGCGAGCCCGGTCGCCATTCCCTGCTCGGAGTCGGGCAGTCCGGACGTCGCGGTGACCATGAAGCCGACGATGGCGAGCATGTTGCCGACGCCGCCGGCGAAGGTGCCGGCGAGCAGCAGCCAGAGCCAACTCCGGTCGTCGCCGAGGGCGTACAGGGAGGCGGTGGCGGCGGCCTGGAGCAGCCCGCCGGCGACGAGGGCGGTGCGGGCGCCGTGGCGGCCGATGAACCGGGACGCGTACACGCCGCCGAGGACCGTGCCCGCGCCGAGGACGCCGAAGGACAGACCGGCGGCGAGCGGCGAGAAGCCGAGGACGTCCTGGAGGTAGAGCGTCATCAGGAAGACGAGCGAGGTCTCGGTGACGAAGGCGACGAGCCCGGCGAGGTTGCCGTGGACGACGGTGCGGCGCGTGAGGATCCGTACGGGTACGAGGGGTGAGGCGGCCCGCCGCTCCACGAACCAGAAGGCGACGAGGAGCACGGCGCCGACGGGGAGCGCGAGGGGCTCGGTGGTGAGGCCGTAGACGAGGGCGAGGAGTCCGCCGGTGACGGTGATCGCGCCGGGGACGTCGAGGCGGGGGCGTACGGCGGGGCGGCTCTCCTTCAGGACGGCGGGCGCGACGAGCAGGACGGCGAGGGCGACCGGCACGTTGACGAAGAACGCCCAGCGCCAGGAGAGCAGGTCGGTCAGGACGCCGCCGAGGATGGCGCCGGTGGTGAAGCCGGCCGACATGAGCGCGCCGTTGAGGCCGAGGGCCTTGGCGCGCAGGGGTCCCTCCGGGAAGGAGGAGGTGAGCAGGGAGAGCCCCGCGGGAGTGACGGCGGCGGTGGCGAGGCCCTGGGCGACGCGGGCGGCCATCAGCATCCAGGGGCTGGTGGCGAGGCCGCCGACGAGGGAGGAGACGCCCAGGAGCGCCATGCCGGCGAGGAAGAGGCGGCGGCGTCCGATGATGTCGGCGACGCGCCCGAGGAGGAGGGTGAATCCGGCGGCGGCGAGGGCGAACGCGGTGGCGATCCACTGGAGGTTGCCCAGGGTGAAGCCGAGTCCTTCGCCGATGACGGGCAGCGCGACGTTCAGGATCGAGAAGTCGACGGCCAGCATGAACTGGGCGACGAGAAGGACGAGGAGGACGAGGCGCATCCGTCCGTCCATACGGGCGGGGGCGGATGCGGTGGGGACGGCGAGGGCAACCATGAGCGAGACCCCTTAATGGGTTTCTGGTTCTGTTAAGATGTCCCGTACCGTAGCAGACTCGAAGGTATTAATGGAACAGGAGACCCGTTTGACTGAGAGCCAGCCGGCCGTGCCCGGCACCGTGCGCCCCGGGGGCCGTACCGCGAAGGTGCGCCGGGCCGTCCTCGAAGCGACCGAGGACGCCCTGGCCGACGCGGGCTTCCACGCGCTGAACATGGACCACGTCGCCGCCAGCGCGGGCGTCGGCAAGACGACCGTCTACCGCCGCTGGGGGTCCCCCGTCGGCCTCGTCGCCGACCTCCTGCGCGACATGGCGGAGCAGTCCCTGCCCGCCTCCGACACCGGCAGCCTGGCCGGCGACCTGCGGGCCAACGCCGCGCTCGTCACCAAGACCCTCACCGACCCCCGGATGGGCGCCGTCTTCCGCGCGGTCATCGCCGCGGGGGCCTGCGACGAGGAGTGCGCCGAGGCGCTGAACGGCTTCTACCGGGCCCGTCTGGAGGAGTGGGCCCCGGTGGTGAAGCGGGGCGCGGCGCGCGGCGAGATCCCGGCGGAGACGGACGGCCTGGAGCTGCTGCGCGCGGTCTCGGCGCCGCTCTACTACCGCTTCATGATCACGCGCGAGCCGCTCGGCCCCGAGGACGCGGAGCGTGCGGTCCGGGCGGCGCTGACGGCGGCGGAGCGCGGGGTGTTCACCACCCCGTAATGAGTTCTTTGGCACCGGGGTACCTGAGTACGAGTACTCAGGCGCCCCGGCCGTCCCACCCGCAGGATCGGGACATGCTCTGGTCCGACCCGAAGAACGAGCCGCCGAAGGAGATGCGCGACATGCAGGCCATGCTGCGTCGCGCGTCGATCCTGCTGGCCCTGGCGATGGTGGTGGCGATGTTCGCGGTCGGCCTCCACTGACACCCGGAAGCCCCCGCACTGGCTACGCTTCCCCCATGACTGCTGATCGCCGCCGTGTCGTGCTCGCCTCCGCCTCGCCCGCCCGTCTCGGACTGCTTCGGCAGGCCGGACTCGCCCCCGAGGTGATCGTGAGCGGCGTCGACGAGGACAAGGTGCACGCGCCGACCCCGGCCGAACTCGCCCTCGCGCTCGCCGAGGCCAAGGCCGCCCACGTGGCCGCCCGCCCCGAGGCGAGCGGCGCGCTCGTCATCGGCTGCGACTCCGTCCTGGAGCTCGACAAGCAGGCCCTCGGCAAGCCGGCCGACGCCGAGGAGGCCACCGCGCGCTGGAAGGCCATGCGCGGCCGGGTGGGCATCCTCCAGACGGGTCACTGCGTGTACGACACGGCGGCCAAGCGCTACGAGTCGGCGACCGCCTCGACCGTCGTCCGCTTCGGCGAGCCGACGGACGCCGAGATCGCCGCGTACGTGGCGAGCGGCGAACCGCTGCACGTGGCGGGCGCGTTCACGCTGGACGGCCGCTCGGCGCCGTTCATCGACGGCATCGACGGGGACCCGGGCAATGTGATCGGCCTGTCGCTGCCCCTGCTGCGCACCCTGCTCGGCAAGCTGGGGATCTCCATCACCGACCTGTGGGAGTGACCCCCTCCGGCGGGCACCCGTGGGAGTGACCTCAGGCCGGGTTCACGGCCGGCGCCGCCTCCGGGGCGTCGGCCTCCTTCCCGTACGCCACCAGGGTCAGCACGATCAGGCCCAGCACCACGGTCATGAACACGAAGGCGCCCCAGCCGACCAGACCGATCGTCACCGCGCCGAGCACCCCGTGCACGACGGCGCAGCCGATGAGCAGGGCCCGGCCGGCGCGCCCGGGGCGCTTGTCGCGGATGCCGGCGATCAGGGCGACGGTGGCGCACAGCGCGAGCAGCAGGCCGGAGACGATGCCGAGCGCCCACGTGCCGGTCACCATGTGGTCCGGGTCGAGGCCGTCGAGGGACATGGACTGGATCTCGACGAAGCGCGCCATGACGGCGTTGAGCGCGACGATCCCGGGTGCCTCCAGGAAGAGCACCGCTGCCGTCACGACAGCTATCGGTCTGCGGGCCAACCTGGGCCTCCCTGTATACGCCTGCTATGGCTGTTACCTGCAGTACGGATGACAGCGCGAAGGCTACTGCCGGGTAAACCTTCGGACAAGGGTCCGTGCAGACGGATGAGGCGGCAAAGAATCATTGCGCCATTCGTAGGGACTCCACAAAGAAACCCGATCGGCGACTGGTCGCCGGAACAGAGACCTGTGCCACACCTCGGAGCTACTGTGCCGTAAAGGATCCCTGCGTACCGTGGTACGACAAGGGATTTCACGACCCGAGCAAGCCTCGTATCACGCTCCGTGTGGGCAAGCTCACCACTGGGGACGGGTCGAAGTGCCGTGTCGGCAGTCCCTAAACTCAGCTTGTTTCAAGGAGGGAGCCATCGTGCGCAAGGTGCTCATCGCCAACCGTGGCGAAATCGCTGTCCGTGTCGCCCGTGCTTGCCGGGATGCCGGGATCGCCAGCGTAGCCGTCTACGCCGACCCGGACCGGGACGCTCTGCACGTCCGCGCGGCCGACGAGGCGTTCGCTCTGGGCGGTGACACCCCGGCCGCCAGCTATCTGGACATGGCCAAGGTGCTGCAGGCTGCAAAGGACTCGGGCGCGGACGCGATCCACCCCGGCTACGGGTTCCTTTCCGAGAACGCCGACTTCGCCCAGGCCGTGATCGACGCCGGTCTCACCTGGATCGGCCCGCCGCCGCAGGCCATCCGTGACCTCGGCGACAAGGTGGCGGCCCGTCACATCGCCCAGCGCGCGGGCGCCCCGCTCGTCGCCGGCACGCCCGACCCGGTCTCCGGCGCCGACGAGGTCGTCGCCTTCGCCCAGGAGCACGGGCTGCCGATCGCGATCAAGGCCGCCTTCGGTGGCGGCGGTCGCGGTCTGAAGGTCGCCCGCACCCTCGAAGAGGTCCCGGAGCTCTACGACTCCGCCGTCCGCGAGGCCGTCGCCGCCTTCGGCCGCGGCGAGTGCTTCGTCGAGCGCTACCTCGACAAGCCGCGGCACGTCGAGACCCAGTGCCTGGCCGACTCCCACGGCAACGTGGTCGTCGTCTCCACCCGTGACTGCTCGCTCCAGCGCCGCCACCAGAAGCTCGTCGAGGAGGCCCCCGCGCCCTTCCTCTCCGAGGCGCAGAACGCCGAGCTGTACGCCGCCTCGAAGGCGATCCTGAAGGAGGCCGGCTACGTCGGCGCCGGCACGGTCGAGTTCCTGGTCGGCACCGACGGCACGATCTCCTTCCTGGAGGTCAACACCCGTCTCCAGGTCGAGCACCCGGTCACCGAAGAGGTCACCGGCATCGACCTGGTCCGCGAGATGTTCCGGATCGCCGACGGCGAGGAGCTGGGCTACGACGACCCGGCCGTGCGCGGTCACTCCTTCGAGTTCCGTATCAACGGCGAGGACCCGGGCCGCGGCTTCCTGCCCGCCCCCGGCACCGTCACCACCTTCAACGCCCCCACCGGCCCCGGTGTCCGCCTGGACGCCGGCGTCGAGTCCGGCTCGGTCATCGGCCCGGCCTGGGACTCGCTCCTGGCCAAGCTGATCGTCACCGGCGCCACCCGCGAGCAGGCGCTCCAGCGTGCCGCCCGCGCCCTGGCCGAGTTCAAGGTCGAGGGCATGGCCACCGCCATCCCGTTCCACCAGGCCGTGGTCGTCGACCCCGCCTTCACGGCGGACCCGTTCCAGGTCCACACCCGGTGGATCGAGACCGAGTTCGTCAACGAGATCAAGCCGTTCGCTCCGGCGGGCGCCGAGGCCGAGGAGGACGAGTCCGGCCGCGAGACGATCGTCGTCGAGGTCGGCGGCAAGCGCCTCGAGGTCTCGCTCCCGTCCAGCCTCGGCATGACCCTGGCCCGTACGGGTCTGGCCGCCGGCGCCAAGCCGAAGCGTCGCGCCGCGAAGAAGTCCGGCCCGACGGCCTCCGGCGACACCCTCGCCTCCCCGATGCAGGGCACCATCGTGAAGGTGGCCGTCGAGGAGGGCCAGGAGGTCAAGGAGGGCGATCTGATCGTCGTCCTGGAGGCCATGAAGATGGAGCAGCCGCTCAACGCGCACCGCTCCGGCACCGTCAAGGGCCTGTCGGCGGAGGTCGGCGCCTCGATCTCCTCCGGCTCCGCGATCTGCGAGATCAAGGACTGACGACCGACGGCACACGCCGTTTGTACGCTGGGAAGGGCCCGCAGGAACACCGCCTGCGGGCCCTTCGCCCGACCGAGGAGCCCCCATGCGCGCGGACGCGCGCCGCAACCACGAGCGGCTGCTGACCGAGGCCCGCGCCGCCTTCGCCGAGCACGGTACGGATGCCTCGCTGGAGGACGTCGCCCGCCGCGCGGGCGTCGGCATCGGCACGCTCTACCGGCACTTCCCCACCCGCGACGCGCTGGTGAACGCCGTCTTCCAGGAGGCACTGGCCGCGCTGCTCGAGCGGGGCCGTGAACTCGCGGAGGCCGAGGACCCGTGCCCGGCGCTCGTGGAGTGGCTGCGCGCCCTGATCACCCACGCGGGCGAGTACCGGGGGTTCGCCAGAGCGCTCATGTCGGCCTCCCGGGACGAGAGTTCGGCGCTCGCGCAGTGCAACGTGCCGCTGCGCGCGGCCGGGGAGCGGTTGCTCGACCGCGCCGTGCGGGCGGGCCAGGTCCGCGGCGACGTGCTGATCGAAGACCTGATGCAGCTGACGAACGCGATCGCGCTGGCTGCCGAACAGAAACCGGAGGACCCGGAGTTGCCCGACCGACTGCTGACCTTGACACTGCGCGGGCTCAAGGCATGACGAGGCTCGACGAACGCCTCGTCGGGCACTGGAGCAGCACCCCCTTCGACGTGGGCGCGATGGAGACGAGCGCGCTCGGCTTCCTGCCCGACGGGCGGGGCTGGAGCCGCTTCGAGAGCATCACCTCGGAACTCAGCATCGGCCGGTTCCGCTGGCACTGCCCCACGCCCGGCGTACTGGAGATCCGCTACACCCTGCGGACCGGCGGCACCTGGGACGTCGCGACGGGCGGCTTCGCCACCGTGAACGACAGCGGACCGGACGACGAGGTGATCCGCACCGGTTACCGGATAGGCCCGGAGACACCGCCCTACGCCGAGGAACCTCTCACCACACTGCAGCTCGACACGTCCGTCGAGTTCGCGCTGCACTTCGCTCGCGGGCACCGGGACATCAGGACCATCGACGACGTCTCCGCCGCGGTCGTCCCGTACGAGGCCCCCTGACAGGGGCCGGACCCTCAGCGCCTGCGCATGTCCGCGACCCGGGCCGTCCGTTCCGGCTGAAGGACCTCGCTTGCCAACGCGGCGGCGCCCCGGAATTGACCTGGCTGCTGGTGCCGGGCCCGCTGGCCGGGGAGCGGGACGTCACGACGGGGGCGGCCGCCGCCCGGGGGGACCGCGTCCCCACCCGGTCCCGTCCCCGCCACCGCGATCTGGACGCCCTGGTCGGCCAGCGCCTGGAGCTCCGTGGCGGCCCGGTCGTCGTGCGCGGGCGGCTCGTCGGTGACGAGCCGGGTGATCACATCGGTCGGCACCGTCTGGAACATGGTGTCGGTGCCGAGCTTGGTGTGATCGGCCAGCACCACGACCTCCGCCGCCGCCTGCACCAGCGCCCGGTCCACGCTCGCCGAGAGCATGTTGGACGTGGAGAGGCCGCGCTCGGCGGTCAGACCGCTGCCGGAGAGGAAGGCGCGGGAGACCCGCAGCCCCTGGAGGGACTGCTCGGCCCCGCTGCCCACCAGCGCGTAGTTCGAGCCGCGCAGCGTGCCGCCGGTCATGACGACCTCGACCCGGTTGGCATGGGCGAGCGCCTGGGCGACGAGCAGGGAGTTGGTGACCACGGTCAGACCGGGCACGCGTGCGAGCCGGCGGGCCAGCTCCTGCGTGGTCGTACCGGCGCCGACGACGATGGCCTCGCCCTCTTCGACGAGGCTCGCGGCGACATCGGCGATGGCCGTCTTCTCCGCGGTCGCGAGATGGGATTTCTGCGGGAAGCCGGACTCTCGCGTGAAACCGCCCGGCAGTACCGCACCGCCGTGCCGGCGGTCGAGGAGTCCTTCTGCCTCCAGTGCCCGCACGTCTCGCCGTACGGTCACTTCTGAGGTCTGGACGACGCGGGCGAGCTCACGGAGCGACACGGCTCCATTGGCGCGCACCATTTCGAGGATCAACTGACGACGTTCTGCAGCGAACACGAAACTGACAGTAACCTGAGCGGCCGATACTTTTCAGCACTATGCGCCGAATTGCAGAAGATGCGCACAGACGGGGCCCCCAAGTGGTATGGGAGGCCCCGTCGTTGATCGTTCTATGCCCCGCCTTGCCGGGGGTTGTCCAGATCTCCCCAGGCGGGAGGGCGGATCAGCCCTCGCCCGTCGCCTTTCGGGTGTGCAACTGCCGTGCCACTTCCGCGATCGAGCCCGACAGGGAGGGGTACACGGTGAAAGCGTTTGCGATCTGTTCGACCGTCAAATTGTTGTCGACAGCGATCGAGATGGGGTGGATCAGCTCGCTCGCCTTGGGGGCCACGACACAGCCGCCGACCACGATCCCCGTACCCGGACGGCAGAAGATCTTGACGAAACCGTCCCGGATTCCCTGCATCTTGGCGCGCGGGTTGCGCAGCAGCGGCAGCTTGACGACCCGGGCGTCGATCGTGCCCGCGTCCACGTCCGCCTGCGTGTAACCGACGGTGGCGATCTCCGGGTCGGTGAAGACGTTCGAGGAGACCGTCTTCAGGTTCAGCGGGGCCACCGCGTCGCCGAGGAAGTGGTACATCGCGATCCGGCCCTGCATCGCCGCCACCGAGGCGAGCGCGAAGACACCGGTGACGTCACCGGCGGCGTACACGCCGGGCGCCGAGGTACGGGAGACCCGGTCGGTCCAGATGTGGCCCGAGTCCTTGAGCCTGACCCCGGCCTCCTCCAGCCCCATTCCGGCCGAATTCGGGATGGCGCCGACCGCCATGAGGCAGTGGGTGCCGGAGATGACCCGGCCGTCGGCCAGAGTGACCTCGACACGCTCGCCGACCCGCTTGACGGACTCGGCGCGCGAGCGGGCCATGACGTTCATGCCGCGGCGGCGGAAGACGTCCTCGAGGACGGCGGCGGCGTCCGGGTCCTCGCCCGGCAGCACGCGGTCGCGGCTCGACACCAGGGTCACCCGCGAGCCCAGCGCCTGGTAGGCGCCGGCGAACTCGGCACCCGTCACACCCGAACCGACCACGATGAGCTCCTCGGGGAGCTCCTTGAGGTCGTAGACCTGGGTCCAGTTCAGGATCCGCTCGCCGTCGGGCTGGGCGTCGGGCAGCTCGCGCGGGTGGCCGCCGGTCGCGATCAGCACGGCGTCGGCGGTCAGCGCCTCCTCCGAGCCGTCGGCGGAGGTCACGATCACCTGACGGGAGCCGTCCACGGCCTGGCGGCCGGAGAGCCGGCCGCGGCCGCGCAGCACGCGGGCGCCGGCGCGGGTGACCGAGGCGGTGATGTCGTGGGACTGGGCGAGCGCGAGGCGCTTCACCCGGCGGTTGACCTTGCCGAGGTCGACACCGACGACGCGGGCGGCCTGCTCCACGTGCGGGGTGTCGTCGGCGACGATGATGCCCAGCTCCTCGTACGAGGAGTCGAAGGTGGTCATCACCTCGGCCGTCGCGATGAGGGTCTTCGAGGGAACGCAGTCGGTCAGGACGGACGCGCCGCCGAGGCCGTCGCAGTCGACGACGGTCACCTCCGCGCCGAGTTGGGCGCCCACCAGGGCAGCCTCGTATCCGCCGGGTCCGCCGCCGATGATCACGATCCGGGTCACAGGGATCTACGCCTCGCGCTCTCGTTCTGCCGGGGGGTCCCCCCGCTGGGGCTGCAGTGCGTACGCCATTGTCCCGCACGCTTCAAGTGCGTACCCCATTGTCCCGTACGCCGGGGGCGGTCTCGCGCCGGGGCCTCCATACGGCCCCCACCACTGACTTCCGCGTGCACCCTCTCCCCTCCCGTACCCTCGGTCCCATGTCGCTCTACGCCGCGTACGCCGGCAACCTCGACGCGCGGCTCATGACCCGCCGCGCCCCGCATTCCCCGCTGCGCGGCACCGGCTGGCTCAACGGCTGGCGGCTGACCTTCGGCGGCGAGCAGATGGGCTGGGAGGGGGCGCTGGCCACGATCGTCGAGGCACCGCGGTCCCAGGTCTTCGTCGCGCTGTACGACATCGCGCCGATGGACGAGGACTCGATGGACCGCTGGGAGGGTGTCGGCCTCGACATCTACCGCCGGATGCGGGTCCGGGTGCACACCCTGGACGGCGAGGAGCCGGCCTGGCTGTACGTCCTGAACGCGTACGAGGGCGGGCTGCCCTCCGCGCGCTACCTCGGCGAGATCGCGGACGCGGCCGAGTCGGCGGGCGCGCCGCACGACTACGTGATGGAGCTGCGCAAGCGGCCGTGCTGATGCGCGCCGAGGGCGGCACCGGGCGCGCCGAGGACGATTGCGGCCCTCGCGGGCGACGGACCCCGGTTCGTGGCGGTATCGGTCTGGCAGAAGGTCTCGGGCCGCTCCCGCTACGCCATTCGTCGGAAACGACAAGACAACGATCGCATGTCCGTCAGCATCGTCATCTACGCGCGTAGGCATTCTCGGGCTACGCTTCTGCGCGTATGAAATCCGTCCGGGGCTCCTCCCTCGGACCCCCCTCCCCGAGGCGAGAGAGTCAGTGAACGCAACTGCCACCCCGTACGAGGCCGCCGAGGCCGCTGCCGCGCGACTTCGCGAGCTGACCGGAGTCGAGAACCACGACGTCGCCCTCGTCATGGGCTCCGGCTGGGCCCCGGCCGTCGACGCGCTCGGCGCTCCGGAGGCCGAGTTCCCGGTCACCGAACTGCCCGGCTTCCCGCCGCCGGCCGTCGAGGGTCACGGCGGCAAGGTCCGCTCGTACAAGATCGGCGCGAAGCACGTCCTGGTCTTCCTGGGCCGCACGCACTTCTACGAGGGCCGGGGCGTCGCCTCCGTCGCCCACGGAGTGCGCACCGCCGTCTCCGCCGGCTGCAAGACCGTCGTCCTGACCAACGGCTGCGGTGGTCTGCGCGAGGGCATGCGCCCCGGCCAGCCGGTCCTGATCAGCGACCACATCAACCTGACGGCCGCCTCCCCGATCGTCGGCGCGAACTTCGTGGACCTCACCGACCTGTACTCGCCGCGGCTGCGCGCGCTGTGCAAGGAGGTCGACGAGACCCTCGAAGAGGGCGTCTACGTGCAGTTCCCCGGGCCGCACTACGAGACCCCGGCCGAGATCAACATGGTCCGCGTCATGGGCGGCGACCTGGTCGGCATGTCCACCGTCCTCGAGGCCATCGCGGCGCGTGAGGCCGGCGCCGAGGTCCTGGGCATCTCCCTGGTGACCAACCTGGCGGCGGGGCTCTCGGGCGAGCCGCTGAACCACGAGGAGGTCCTCCAGGCGGGGCGGGACTCGGCGGCGCGGATGGGCGAGCTGCTGACGCGGGTCCTCGACCGCATCTGACGCGACGGGGGTGGCCGCTGCGCGGGGCTTCTTCCCCACCCCTCCCCTTCCCGAACTGGGGCTCCGCCCCGGACCCCGCGCCTCAATCGCCGGCGAGGCTTGAGGACACGGCCGCAGTCCCCCTACGCCCTTGGGGCGTGGGGGGACCCCCAACGGGGGTCTGGGGGCTTGTCCCCAGTTTCGGGAAGGGGCGGGGTGGGGGAAGGCTCCGCGCAGCGGCAACCCGCCCGCACCCGACCGGCACCCGCACCCGCCCCGTACCCCCGAAAGGCACACACCGTGACGCAGGACCTCCTCGCCAAGGCCCAGGCATGGCTCGCCGAGGACCCCGACACCGAGACCCGCGAGGAGCTCGCCGAGCTCATCGAGGCCGGTGACACCGACGAGCTCGCCGCCCGGTTCGCCGGCACGCTGCAGTTCGGTACGGCCGGACTGCGCGGCGAGCTCGGCGCCGGGCCCATGCGGATGAACCGCTCGGTCGTCATCCGGGCGGCCGCCGGCCTCGCCGCGTACCTCAAGGCCAAGGGGCAGATCGGCGGACTCGTCGTCGTCGGCTACGACGCCCGCTACAAGTCGGCCGACTTCGCCCGCGACACCGCCGCCGTGATGACCGGCGCCGGACTGCGCGCGGCCCTGCTCCCCCGCCCGCTGCCGACGCCCGTCCTCGCGTACGCCATAAGGCACCTGGGCGCCGTCGCCGGTGTCGAGGTCACCGCGAGCCACAACCCGCCGCGCGACAACGGCTACAAGGTCTACCTGGGCGACGGCTCGCAGATCGTGCCGCCCGCCGACGCGGAGATCGCCGCCGAGATCGACGCGGTGCGCTCGCTGCACGACGTGCCCCGCCCGGAGACCGGCTGGGAGACCCTCGGTGACGAGGTCCTGAACGCCTACCTGGCCCGTACGGACGCCGTCCTGACTCCCGGCTCCCCCCGTACCGTGCGGACCGTCTACACGGCCATGCACGGCGTCGGCAAGGACGTCCTGACGGCCGCCTTCGCCCGCGCCGGCTTCCCGCCGCCCGCGCTCGTCGCCGAGCAGGCCGAGCCGGACCCGGCGTTCCCGACCGTCGCCTTCCCGAATCCGGAGGAGCCGGGTGCGATGGACCTCGCCTTCGAGGCGGCCCGCGCCGTGGACCCCGACATCGTGATCGCCAACGACCCGGACGCCGACCGCTGCGCGGTGGCCGTGCCGGACCGCACGGTCGAGGGCGGCTGGCGGATGCTGCGCGGTGACGAGGTGGGCTCGCTGCTCGCCGCGCACCTGGTGCACAAGGGCGCTCGGGGCGTGTTCGCCGAGTCGATCGTGTCCTCCTCGCTGCTCGGCCGGATCGCCGAGGCGGCCGGGGTCGGCTACGAGGAGACGCTGACCGGCTTCAAGTGGATCGCCCGCGTGGACGGCCTGCGGTACGGCTACGAGGAGGCGCTGGGCTACTGCGTCGACCCGGAGGGCGTCCGCGACAAGGACGGCATCACGGCCGCGCTGCTCGTCGCCGAGCTGGCCTCGGAGCTGAAGGAGCGCGACCGTACGCTCACCGATCTCCTCGACGACCTGGCGGTGGCCCACGGGCTGCACGCCACGGACCAGCTGTCGGTGCGGGTCGAGGACCTGAGCATCATCGCGAACGCGATGAGCGCGCTGCGCGAGCGGCCGCCCGTCCGGCTCGCGGGCCTGACGGTCACGACGGCCGAGGACCTGACGAAGGGCACGGAGTCGCTGCCTCCGACGGACGGTCTGCGCTACTACCTGGAGGGCGACTACAAGGCCCGGGTCATCGTTCGCCCGTCCGGCACCGAGCCCAAGCTCAAGTGCTACCTGGAGGTCGTGGTCCCGGTCGCCGACGCGAGCGAGCTCGCGGCGGCCCGCGCGAAGGGCGCCGAGGTGCTGTCCGCGATCAAGCGCGACCTGTCGGACGCGGCCGGTCTGTAGCGGCCCGTGGTAGCGGCCCGCGGTCAAGCGTGAGGCCGTGGTCCGGGTGAGGCCCGTGCGGAATCGGTTCCGTGCGGGCCTCACGCCGTTCCCGTACGGGTGAAATCGGTACGCCGGCCGGCGCAACGCGCGTCCCGCGATCAGGTGGTTCCGGCCAGGGTGACCCGGGTAGTCCGCCGAGCCTCCCTGGAGCCGCCGCAGTGCCCCCGGTCCTCACCGCCCGACCGACCGTTCCCGCCTCCCGGCGATCTCCGTCCCCGCCCGGCGTGCTCCTTCCGGAGCGGGTGCGCGGCACCTTGCGGCACGCCGCGCCCGCGCTCGCCGGCTATGTGGCCGTACGGCTCCTGGGTCTCCTCGTGATCACCCGCTGGTCGCATCTCAAGGGCCTGGAGGTCTGGCCCACGCTGGCGACGTCCTGGGACTCGCGCTGGTACCTCGCGATCGCCGACCACGGCTACGAGCCCGAGCCCGGCGAGCCGGCCGGCCACCGGACGATGGCCTTCTTCCCGCTCTACCCGGCCCTCGTCAAGGCGTTCGCGGCCGTCACCCCTGGCTCGCGCGCCTCCGTCGGCCTCGCGCTCGCGGTGCTCTGCTCGCTGGCGGCCGCCTGGGGGATCTTCGCGGTCGGCGACCGGCTGTACGGGCGCCGGGTGGGCACGGTCCTCGTGGTGCTGTGGGGCGCGCTGCCGGTCTCCGCCGTCCAGTGGATGGGGTACACGGAGTCGCTGTTCACCGCGCTCGCCGCCTGGGCGCTGTACGCGGCCCTGGACGGGCGCTGGGCCTGGGCGGCCGGCCTCGCCGTCGGGGCGGGACTGACCCGGCCGACCGGTGTCGCGGTCGCGGCGGCGGTGAGCGTCGCCGGGCTGCTGGCCGCCCGGCGCGGCAGCCGACGGGCGCTCGCCGCCGCCCTCGTCGCTCCCCTGGGCTGGCTGGGATACGTGGGGTGGGTGGGGCTGCGGCTGGGTCGCTGGGACGGCTACTTCGTGGTGCAGGAGTCCTGGAGCAACACCTGGGACGGCGGCACGGTGACGCTGGATCAGCTGCGCAACCACCTCGTCTACGACAAGGACCCGCAGCTGTTCCTGGTCGTGGTCTCGCTGGTGCTGCTCGCCGCCGTGGCGCTCCACCTGCTCTGCGTCGCGGACCGCCAGCCGCTGCCGCTGCTCGTCTTCGCGGGGGTGCTGCTGCTCGTGGTCCTGGGCAGCGGGGGCGTGTACTTCCCCCGCGCCCGCTTCCTGCTGCCCGGCTTCCCGCTGCTGCTGCCGCTCGCGCTCGCGGTGTGTCGGGCCCGCCGCCGCGTCGCCGCCCTGGTGCTCGCGGCGGCGGCGCTGTCCTCGGCCTGGCTGGGCGGGTACATGCTCCTGGTCTGGCCCGGCCCACCGTGAATCCCCCGTGCGTCCCGCCGGGAGCGACGGGGCCCCAGGACGCCCCTAGGGCACCGGCCCTCGCCTCCTGGGACCGGTGTACTCAACCGGTGGCGAGCAGGACGATCAGCAGCACGAGCCCCGCGAGCGCCGGCGCGACGATCTCGTACGCCCAGCGCGCCTGCGGCTCCCCCTGCGCGCCCGGGCGGGAGGCGCAGCGCTCGGCGAGCTCGCGCAGGTCGGCGACCGTCTGGTCGGCCGGGGCGAGGCGGTCCCGGTCGGCGACGTTCGCCTGGACGGAGGTGCGGCCGTGCGGGTCGTCGTGGGCGGCCCGCGCCTGTCGGCGGGCCGCGGCCTTGCGCCGGCGCAGCGAGACCGGGACGGCCCAGAGCTGGTACTTCGCCCCGGCGCGGGTCAGCACCTCGCTGGAGTATCCGGCGCGCACGTCGGCCACCACGGCCCAGGGCAGCACGATGGAACGGAAGGGGTTGCGGATCCGGAGCCGGTCGTCGTTCACGAACACCGCGGGCCGGATCGTGAAGGCCACGACGAGCGGCACGACGAGCAGCAGACCCGCCAGGGCGAGCCACGGCGCGCGCCCCTCCCCGCGGACCATCGCGTCGACGCAGAACCATCCGGTCAGTCCGAGCAGCAGGACACCGCCCGCGATGCCCGTGGACGACCGGAAGACCCGGTCGGCGTAGGTCGGCTCGGCGGGCGGCTGCGGGGGCTCGGTCGTCATGGTGCCGATTCTGCCTCACGGGACGCGGGCGGGCGGGGGCGGGCGGATGCGGCCGGCGGGGCGGCCGCGCAGACCTGTGGATCACCCCTGGCGGACCCCTTCCGAAACTGCGGGGCTGTACAGGTCGCTACGCGCGTAGATATGCTCGACTGGTGACCATGCCCACCACTGCTTCCGCAGCACCTGCATTCGCCGACGTGACCGCGTCCGAGAGTGCGCTGCGCCGCTTCCTCCACGGGCTGCCCGGCGTCGACGCCGTCGGCCTGGAGGCGCGCGCCGCGTCCCTCGGCACCCGCTCGATCAAGACCACGGCCAAGGCCTACGCCATCGACCTGGCCATCTCCATGATCGACCTGACGACGCTCGAAGGCGCGGACACCCCGGGCAAGGTCCGGGCGCTCGCCGCCAAGGCCGTCAACCCCGATCCGACCGACCGTACGACCCCGACGACCGCCGCGGTCTGTGTCTACCCCGACATGGTGGCCACGGCGAAGGAGGCCCTGAAGGGCTCCGGCGTCAAGGTCGCCTCCGTCGCCACCGCCTTCCCGGCCGGCCGCGCCGCCCTCCCCGTGAAGCTCGCGGACACCCGGGACGCCGTCGCCGCCGGGGCCGACGAGATCGACATGGTGATCGACCGCGGGGCGTTCCTGGCGGGGAACTACATGAAGGTCTACGAGGAGATCCGGGCCGTGAAGGAGGCCTCCGGCGAGGCCCGGCTCAAGGTCATCTTCGAGACCGGCGAGCTGTCCACGTACGACAACATCCGCCGCGCCTCCTGGCTCGGCATGATGGCGGGCGCGGACTTCATCAAGACCTCGACCGGCAAGGTCGCGGTCAACGCCACCCCGGCCAACACGCTCCTGATGCTCGAGGCCGTGCGCGACTTCCGCGCGCAGACCGGTGTCCAGATCGGCGTGAAGCCGGCGGGCGGCATCCGCAACACCAAGGACGCCATCAAGTTCCTGGTCCTGGTCAACGAGACCGTCGGCGAGGACTGGCTGGACAACCACTGGTTCCGCTTCGGCGCCTCCAGCCTGCTCAACGACCTGCTCATGCAGCGTCAGAAGCTGGCGACCGGCCGCTACTCCGGCCCCGATTACGTGACGGTGGACTGATCATCATGGCATCTGTATTCGAGTACGCACCGGCGCCCGAGTCCCGGTCCGTCGTCGACATCGCTCCCTCGTACGGCCTGTTCATCGACGGCGAGTTCGTCGACGCGGCCGACGGCAAGGTCTTCAAGACCGTCTCCCCCTCCACCGAGGAGGTCCTCGCCGAGGTCGCCCAGGCGGGCGCCGAGGACGTCGACCGCGCGGTGAAGGCAGCCCGCAAGGCGTTCGAGAAGTGGTCCGCGCTGCCCGGCTCCGAGCGCGCCAAGTACCTCTTCCGCATCGCCCGGATCATCCAGGAGCGCAGCCGCGAGCTGGCCGTCCTGGAGACCCTGGACAACGGCAAGCCGATCAAGGAGACGCGCGACGCGGACCTCCCGCTGGTCGCCGCGCACTTCTTCTACTACGCGGGCTGGGCCGACAAGCTCGACCACGCGGGCTACGGCGCGAACCCGCGCCCGCTGGGCGTGGCCGGTCAGGTCATCCCGTGGAACTTCCCGCTGCTCATGCTGGCGTGGAAGATCGCCCCGGCGCTCGCGACCGGCAACACGGTCGTCCTGAAGCCCGCCGAGACGACCCCGCTCTCCGCCCTGTTCTTCGCGGACATCTGCCGCCAGGCCGGGCTGCCGAAGGGCGTCGTCAACATCCTCCCCGGTTACGGGGAGACGGGCGCCGCGCTCGTCGAGCACCCGGACGTGAACAAGGTCGCCTTCACCGGCTCGACCGCGGTCGGCAAGTCCATCGCGCGCTCGGTCGCCGGTACGCACAAGAAGGTCACCCTGGAGCTGGGCGGCAAGGGCGCGAACATCGTCTTCGACGACGCCCCCATCGACCAGGCCGTCGAGGGCATCGTCAACGGCATCTTCTTCAACCAGGGCCAGGTCTGCTGCGCGGGCTCGCGCCTCCTGGTCCAGGAGTCGATCCAGGAGGAGCTGCTCGACAGCCTGAAGCGGCGGCTCTCCACGCTGCGGCTCGGCGACCCGCTGGACAAGAACACGGACATCGGCGCCATCAACTCGGAGGAGCAGCTGGCCCGTATCTCCGCGCTGGTGGAGCAGGGCGAGGCGGAGGGCGCCGAGCGCTGGACGGCGGCCTGCGAGATCCCGGCGGCCGGCTACTGGTTCGCCCCGACGCTCTTCACGAACGTCACGCAGGCTCACACCGTCGCCCGCGACGAGATCTTCGGCCCGGTCCTGTCCGTGCTGACGTTCCGTACGCCGGACGAGGCGGTCGCCAAGGCCAACAACAGCCAGTACGGCCTGTCGGCCGGCATCTGGACGGAGAAGGGCTCGCGGATCCTCGCTGTGGCCAACAAGCTCCGCGCGGGTGTCGTCTGGGCCAACACGTTCAACAAGTTCGACCCGACCTCGCCCTTCGGCGGTTACAAGGAGTCGGGCTTCGGCCGCGAGGGCGGTCGGCACGGTCTGGAGGCCTACCTCGATGTCTGATGCGCGACTGAGTGTCTTCAAGACCTACAAGCTGTACGTCGGGGGCAAGTTCCCCCGCTCCGAAAGCGGCCGGGTGTACGAGGTGACCGACTCCAAGGGCAAGTGGCTGGCCAACGCGCCGCTCTCCTCCCGCAAGGACGCCCGTGACGCGGTCGTCGCGGCGCGCAAGGCGTTCGGCGGCTGGTCGGGCGCCACGGCGTACAACCGCGGCCAGATCCTCTACCGCATCGCCGAGATGCTGGAGGGCCGCCGGGACCAGTTCGTCGCCGAGGTGGCGGACGCGGAGGGCCTGTCGAAGTCCAAGGCCGGCGCGGTCGTGGACGCGGCGATCGACCGCTGGGTCTGGTACGCGGGCTGGACGGACAAGATCGCCCAGATCGTGGGCGGCGTGAACCCGGTCGCGGGCCCGTTCTTCAACCTGTCGACCCCGGAGCCGACGGGCGTCGTCACGGTCGTCGCCCCGCAGGACTCGTCCTTCCTCGGCCTGGTCTCGGTCGTGGCCCCGGTGATCGCGACGGGCAACACGGTCGTGGTGATCGCCTCGGAGAAGGCGCCGCTGCCGGCCCTGTCCCTGGGCGAGGTGCTGGCCACCTCCGACCTGCCGGGCGGTGTCGTGAACATCCTGTCCGGCAAGGCCGCGGAGATGGGCCCGCACCTGGCGGCCCACCAGGACGTCAACGCGATCGACCTGACGGGCGCGGACACGGATCTGGCGCGCGAGCTGGAGATCGCGGCGGCGGACAACCTCAAGCGCGTCCTGCGCCCGCGCGCCGTGGACTTCACGGAGTCCCCGGGCACGGACCGGATGACGGCCTTCCTGGAGACGAAGACGGTCTGGCACCCGACGGGTTCGCTGGGCGCGAGCGGCTCGGCGTACTGACACCGCAGGAAACGGCCCCCGGGTGCCCCGGGGGCCGTTTTCATGCCCGGCCCCGCTCCACCAACCCGGCCACCCCGTCCAGCACGCACTCGAGCCCCGTCTCGAACTGCCACCCCGCGTCGTCCTTGCGCGCCGCGCCCCGCGTGTAGCGGCGGTACGTCGGGTAGCGGCCCGTCTCCATCAGGTACGACATCTGCGGCGCGAGGCCCCGCCGGGTGTCGTCGCCGCTCTCCCAGCCCTGCTCCTTCATGTACTGGACCAGCGCCACCTCCGACTGGGTCGCCCCCTGCACATAGGCGCTGACGGCCCGGAACGCGGCCATCATCGTGTCGACGTCCAGGCCGAGGCCGTCCAGTGACACCAGCTGGCGCTCCGCCGCGGCCAGCCGCTGCGGGGTGAGTGCGAACAGGGGCGCCGGCAGCTGGGCGAGCCACGGGTGACGCAGCATCGTCGCCCGCGTCGACAGGGCGTACGCGCGCAGCGTCTCGCGCCAGCCCGTCACCTCCTCCGCCGGCTCCAGCTCGCCCGAGACCTGGTCGACCATCAGCGCCCACAGGTCGTCCTTGCCGGAGACGTGCCGGTACGCGGCCATGGGCGCGACGCCCAGCTCGGTCGCGATCCGCCGCATGGTGACGGCGGCGAAGCCCTCGCGGTCGGCGATGCCGATGGCGACGTCCGCGATCCGGTGCGGGGTCAAGGAGGTCCGCGGCGCGGCCGCCGGCCGATCCAGGCGCTCCCAGAGGGACACCTCGGGTGTCTCCTCGTCCTTCTTGGCCATGGCGCCTCCCTTTCGTCGCGTACAGCGTAAGCAGAGTGGACGCTGTACACACTCGCGTGTACGTTGTACACCGATCGGATACGCCGTACACATCCACCTGCTGGGGGACCCATGAATCCGCTCCGTCTCGCCGTCGTCCAGGGCTCGACCCGCGACGGCCGCCTCGGCCCCGTCGTCGCGAACTGGCTGCTCTCGCACGCCACCGCCCGCGCGGACATGGCCGTCGACCTGATCGACCTCGCCGAGACCCCGCTGCCCACGACCTTCCCGCAGCTCGGCCAGGCCCCCGCCGACCCGGCGGACCGCGCACTCCTCGCCGCCGTCTCACCCCGCCTGGCCGCCGCCGACGCCTTCGTCGTCGTCACGCCCGAGTACAACCACAGCTACCCGGCGTCCCTGAAGAACGCCATCGACTGGCACGGCAGGGAGTGGCGCGCCAAGCCCGTCGGCTTCGTCGCGTACGGCGGCTTCTCCGCCGGCCTGCGCGCCGTCGAGCACCTGCGTGGGGTCTTCGCCGAACTGCACGCCGTCACCATCCGCGAGGCGGTCGGACTCCAAGGTGTCTGGGGGCAGTTCGACGAGGAGGGCAAGGCCGTCGACCCGGCCGCCGACGCCGCCGCCAAGTCGATGCTCGACCAACTCGCCTGGTGGGCCGAGGCCCTGCGCGAGGCCCGCACCAAGAAGCCCTACGCGGCCTGAGCCATGACGACACCGCAGACGAACCAGGAAGACCGGACCCGCATCCCGTACCTCGGGATCTCCGGGCTCATGCTCGGCATCGTCCTCGCCACCCTCGACGGCACCGTCATCGGCACCGCGCTCCCCACCGTCGTCGGCGACCTCGGCGGCCTCGACCGGCTCTCCTGGGTGGTCACCTCCTATCTCCTCACCGCCGCCGTCGCCACCCCCCTCTGGGGCAAGATCGGCGACCTGTACGGCCGCAAGGGCAGCTACCTCGCCTCCGTGACCGTCTTCCTCGCCGGCTCGGTCCTCTCCGGACTCGCCCAGACCATGGGTCAGCTCATCGCGTTCCGGGCGCTCCAGGGCATCGGCGCGGGCGGCCTGATGGTCGGCGCGTTCGCGCTCATCGGGGTTCTCGTGGCCCCGCGCGACAGCGCCAAGGTGCAGTCCATCAGCGCCGCGATGCTGCCCGTCGCGTTCGTCGGCGGCCCACTCCTCGGCGGCTTCCTCACCGATCACCTCGACTGGCGCTGGGCGTTCTACGTCAACGTCCCCGTCGGTCTCGTCGCCCTGCTGATCGTGGGGCTCGGCATCACGGTGCGTACGGAGCGGATCCGCGCCCGCGTCGACTGGCAGGGCGCCCTGCTGCTCACCCTCACCATCCTCGCCCTCACCCTCCTCGCGAGCTGGGCGGGCACCACCTACGCCTGGACCTCGCCGCAGATCCTGGGCCTGGGCGCGGTCTCGGCCGCCACCCTCGCCCTGTTCGTACGCGCCGAGCGCAGGGCCGAGGAGCCGGTCATCCCGCCCCGCCTCTTCCGCAGCCGCAACTTCGCCCTCGCCCAGATCCTCAGCTTCCTCGTCGGCGCGGGGATGCTCGCGGCGATGAACTACCTGCCGCAGTACCTCCAGTTCGCCCGCGGCCAGTCCTCCACGGCGAGCGGCATGCTCCTGCTGCCGCTGATGCTCGGGATGCTCGTGGTCCAGCTGGCGACCGGCCGGATCATCGGCCGCACGGGCCGCTACCGGCTCTACCCGATCCTCGGCGGCGCCCTGATGACCGCCGGCGCGCTCGTCCTGCTCGCCCTCGACGTCGACACCCCGACCGCCGCCGCCTCCGCGCTCACCCTCGTCATCGGGGCCGGCATGGGCTTCCTCATGCAGTCGACGCTGCTGATCACCATGAACAGCGCGGACCCGCGCGACATGGGCGCCGCGTCCGGAACCGTCACCCTCGTCCGTACGATCGGCGGCTCGCTCGGCGTCGCGATGCTCGGCGCCGTCTTCACCGCCCGTCTCGCCGGGGCCGACACCCGGCTGACCCCGGCGCAGCTGAGGGAGTTGCCCGAGCCCGTACGGGAGGGGTTCGCGGCGGCGGTGACGAGCGGGCTGCACGGGGTGCTCCTGGGAACGGCCGTGCTGGCCGCGCTCGCCTTCGCCGCGGCCTGGTTCGTACGGGAGATTCCCCTGCGAACCGCGCCTGGGTCCGGCCAAGGGGCCGCTAGTTCGCCGGAAGCAGACCCGTCACCTGACCGACGACCGGCAGATCGTCCAGCGCCCCGCCCTTCGTGACGTGGTCCGTCACCAGGTTCGTCCCGACGGGCTTGAAGTCGGCGACCTGGGTGCCGATCCCGTTGTCCAGCGGGTCGACCCCGGTGTTCGCCAGCGGGTCGAGCTGGAGGCTGGTCAGCGGGCCGACGGCGTGGCCGGTGGCTCCGAGAGCCGCGGCCGCGTCGCTGCCCACGAGCGAGTCGACCGGCAGCGGCAACGGAGCCGCCTGCGCCGCCGCGGCGCCCATGCCGAGCACCGCCGCTCCCGCCGCCGTCGCGGTCAGCCCGGCCTTCAGCAGGGCGCCGCGGCCGGGGGTCCTGGATTGCTTGTGACGCGCCATGAGAGTCCTTCAGCGTTGAGTAATCGCGGAGACACCGAGCGTAGTTGAGGTGTGATGCTGGATACCAACCCCCTCCCTCGGGGGTCCCCTGCCCGGGGGAATGCTTCACACTGGTGTCCCGTGAGTTCCCTACCGATCCCGACCCGTGTCGTCCTGCTCGCAGGCCCCTCAGGCTCCGGCAAGTCGTCCCTCGCCGCCGTCACCGGTCTCCCGGTCCTGCGCCTCGACGACTTCTACAAGGAGGCCGACGACCCGACGCTCCCGCTCGTCGCGGGCAGCGCCGACATCGACTGGGACTCCCCGCAATCCTGGGACGCGGACACCGCCGTCGCGGCGATCGTGGAGCTGTGCCGTACGGGCCGTACGGACGTCCCCGTGTACGACATCGCCACCAGCGCGCGCGTGGGCCACGACGCCCTGGACATCGGACGGACACCGCTGTTCGTGGCGGAGGGCATCTTCGCGGCGGAGATCGTGGAGCGCTGCCAGGAACTCGACGTGCTCGCCGACGCGCTCTGCCTGCGGGGCCGCCCCTCGACGACGTTCCGCCGCCGGCTTCTGCGCGACCTCAAGGAGGGCCGCAAGTCGGTCCCGTTCCTGCTGCGGCGCGGCTGGCGCCTGATGCGCTCCGAACGCTCCATCGTGGCCCGCCAGACGGCCCTGGGCGCCCACCCCTGCGCCAAGGGCGAGGCCCTGGGCCGCCTCGCGGCCGCGGCAGCGGGCCGCCACCGCACCCCGGCGGCGCGGTAACGCGAAACGCGACGCGGGTCGTACAAGCCCCCCCGGCTTGTCCGACCCGCGTCTTTTCCCCCGTACCCCCGTACGGTCCCCCGTTGTTCCCCCCGTACCTTCAGGCCACCAGCTCGCCGAAGGACTCCTCCTCGTCACGGCCGAAGCTCAGAACCTCGTCCTCGCGCAGCCGGCGCAGGGAGCGCCAGATGCTCGACTTCACCGTGCCGACACTGATGTCCAGGATCTCCGCGATCTCCGGATCCGTACGGCCCTCGTAGTAGCGCAGCACCAGCATCGTGCGCTGGAGCTCCGGCAGACGGGCCAGCGCCTGCCAGAGGACCGCGCGCAGCTCCGTGCCCCGCATCGCGTCCGTGTCGCCCGCCGTCTCCGGCAGCTCCTCCGTCGGGTACTCGTTGAGCTTCCGCCGGCGCCACGCGCTGATGTGCAGGTTCGTCATGGTGCGGCGCAGGTAGCCGCCCACCGCCGCCTTGTCGCTGATCCGGTCCCAGGCGCGGTACGTCGAGAACAGCGCGCTCTGGAGCAGGTCCTCCGCCTCGAAGCGGTCACCGGTCAGGTGGTAGGCGGTGGCGTACAGGGAGGCACGGCGCTCCTGGACGTAGGCGGTGAACTCCGCCTCCGACAGCGACTGCCGCTCCCCCTTGACCTCCCCGTACGCCGCTCCCCCGTCAGCCACGGCGACCATGTACGGCGCCTTGTGCTGACGCCCGACGCTGCGAACGCACCCCCGCCCGTTCACCGCGCCGGACTTCTCCGCGCTCCGCACGACGACATCGTGGAGACGCGTGACAACTGCGCCTGAGGTGGTGCTGTGCAGTGCGTTCATCGTGCGCCCCCCGTCGGTTGGAGTGTGTTTCTGTCCCTGTGCCAAGAAGCTTGCCCGGGCCACTTCATCGCGGTGTCCGCCGACTGTCACAGCCGTGTCACAGGGGTCGGTCCGGCCACACAGTCGAACTCAGGTGGCCGCATGCGACAGAATGGCGCCCGTGCCTTTCCTGTTGCTGATCGAGGACGACGACGCCATCCGCACGGCCCTCGAGCTCTCCCTGTCACGCCAGGGCCACCGAGTGGCCACCGCGGCGACGGGCGAGGACGGCCTGAAACTGCTCCGCGAGCAGCGCCCGGACCTGGTCGTCCTGGACGTCATGCTGCCCGGGATCGACGGCTTCGAGGTGTGCCGGCGCATCCGGCGCACCGACCAACTGCCGATCATCCTGCTGACCGCGCGAAGCGACGACATCGACGTGGTGGTCGGCCTGGAGTCCGGGGCCGACGACTACGTCGTCAAGCCGGTCCAGGGCCGGGTCCTCGACGCCCGCATCCGGGCCGTACTGCGGCGCGGCGAGCGGGAGTCCACCGACTCGGCGACGTTCGGTTCGCTGGTCATCGACCGTTCGGCGATGACGGTGACGAAGAACGGGGAGGACCTGCAGCTCACGCCGACCGAGCTGCGGCTGCTCCTGGAGCTGAGCCGGCGGCCCGGCCAGGCCCTGTCGCGCCAGCAGTTGCTGCGCCTGGTGTGGGAGCACGACTACCTGGGCGACTCGCGTCTGGTCGACGCCTGCGTCCAGCGGCTGCGCGCCAAGGTGGAGGACGTACCGTCCTCGCCGACCCTGATCCGCACCGTGCGCGGCGTCGGCTACCGGCTGGACGTCCCTGCGTGAGACGAGGGATTTTCGCAGGACTGCGCTTCACCAGTCTGCGGCTGAGGCTGGTCGTCGTCTTCGCCCTGGTCGCGCTCACGGCCGCCGTGTCCGCCTCCGGGATCGCGTACTGGCTGAACCGCGAGGCGGTCCTCACCCGCACCCAGGACGGTGCGCTGAACGACTTCCGGCAGGAGATGCAGAACCGGGCCGCGACGCTGCCGCTGCACCCCACCGAGGAGGACCTGCGGCGCACGGCCGAGCAGATGGCGAGCGGCAGCGCCGGCTACAGCGTGCTGCTGCTCGGGGAGCGGGCGGCGGGCAAGCCGATCATCGGGGCCTCGAACCCGGACACGTTCACGCTGGCCGACGTACCGGCCTCGCTGCAGGTCGCGGTGGACACCGAGCGGGCGGTCACGGAGGGCAACGCCCATCCCTACCACCTGTTCTGGCAGCGCACGCAGCGCGGCCAGACGCCGTACCTGGTCGGCGGGACGAAGATCGACGGCGGCGGGCCCACCGGCTACATGTTCAAGTCGCTGGAGGCCGAGCGGGCGGATCTGAACTCGCTCGCCTGGTCCCTGGGGATCGCGACCGCGCTCGCGCTGGTCGGCTCCGCGCTGCTCGCGCAGGCCGCCGCCACGACCGTCCTGCGGCCGGTGCACCGGCTCGGCGAGGCGGCCCGGCAGCTGGGCGAGGGGAAGCTCGACACCCGGCTGCGGGTCTCCGGCACGGACGAACTGGCCGATCTGTCCCGGACGTTCAACAGCGCCGCGGAGTCCTTGCAGAAGAAGGTCGACGACATGAGCGCGCGGGAGGAGTCCAGCCGCCGCTTCGTCGCGGACATGTCCCACGAGCTGCGCACCCCGCTGACCGCGCTGACGGCCGTCACCGAGGTCCTGGAGGACGAGCAGGACTCCCTGGACCCGATGATCGCGCCGGCCGTGGCGCTCGTGGTCAGCGAGACGCGGCGACTGAACGACCTGGTGGAGAACCTGATGGAGGTGACCCGCTTCGACGCGGGCACCGCGCGGCTCGTCCTCGACGACGTCGACGTGGCCGACCAGGTCACCGCGTGCATCGACGCCCGGGCCTGGCTGGACGCCGTGGAGCTGGACGCCGAGCGCGGGACCATGGCCCGGCTCGATCCGCGCCGGCTCGACGTCATCCTGGCGAACCTCATCGGCAACGCGCTCAAGCACGGCGGATCGCCGGTGCGGGTGGCGATCCGTACGGAGGGCCCCGAGCTGGTGATCGAGGTACGGGACCACGGTCCGGGCATCCCGGAGGAGGTCCTGCCGCACGTCTTCGACCGGTTCTACAAGGCGAGCGCGTCCCGGCCCCGCTCGGACGGCAGTGGTCTGGGGCTGTCGATCGCCATGGAGAACGCGCTGATCCACGGCGGTTCGATCACCGCCGCGAACTCGCCGGACGGCGACGGCGCGGTGTTCGTGCTGCGCCTTCCGCGGGACAGCGAGCAGCGCGAAGTGGAGGAGAGTTGAGACGGCTTCGCGGTACCGGAGTCCGTACGGGAGTACGCACCGGAGCCCGTACGGGAGTGCTGGCCGCCGCCCTGGTGGTGACCGCCCTCGCCTCCGGATGCGGGATCCGGACGACGTCGGTGCCCGTGGACGCGGGTCCGGCCCCTTCCCGGGTGCCGTGCAGTGTGTCGGGCGACGAGGTCGCCACGCAGACCACGGGGATGCCGGTGCGGGTGTTCCTGGTGTGTGCTTCGCAGCTGGAGGCGGTGGACCGCAGGTCGCCGCTGCCCGAACAGAAGGTCGGCGGGAACCCGGTCCTGATCGCTTCGACGCTGCTCACGCAGTTGCAGAGCGAGCCGTCGGACAGCGAGCGGGAGGCCGGGTTCTCCACGGCCGTGAAGGGGCCGCTGGTCGTCACCGGCGGCCACAAGGGCGATCCCGCGGACACGCTGCGCCTCAGCAGGCAGCCGGAGGACATGACGCCGACGGCCCTCGCGCAGATCGTCTGCACCTTCGCGCGGAGCTCGGCCGGCGCGGGCGGAGACACGGTGGTGCTCGGCGGTCCCGGCGGCTATCCGCCACACCGCTACCGGTGCACGGACGAGCTGCGGGAACGCCCCGGCTCGGCGGCTCCGACGGTGGCCGCGCCGGAGCCGTCGGCGTCCTGAGCCGGCCGCCGTGCGGGCGCTCGGCCCTCCTGAGCCGAGCCACCGTGCGCGCGGCGGAACCGATTCCGGCACGGGGCGCGTCTTGGGGGGCGTGCAGCGTCAAGGTTCGGGCGGCAGTGCCGCCGTGGTCGTCCGCGTGGCGGGGTTCGTCCTCCTCCTCGCGCATCTGCTCCTCGTCGCCTGGGTGACGCTCCGCCCACGCGACGTGGCCTGGGTGACGGCACCGAACCTGACCCCACTGGCCGGGATCAAGGCGGATCTGGTGCTCGGCCCGGCCGAGGCCCTCCGGCGGATCGGCGAGGGGCTGCTGCTCCTGGCCCCGCTCGGTGTCCTGCTCCCGATGGCCGACGGCCGGCTCCACGTGTCGCCGTGGGCGTCCCTGGCCCGTACCGTCGCCGCCGGGGCACTGGTGTCCCTCGCCGTCGAGCTGCTGCAGACCGCCGTGCCCGGACAGGTCGTGGACGTGGACTCACTGCTTCTGAACACCGCCGGGGTGGCGCTGGCCCATCTGCTGGTGGTGCCGGCGGGCCGGGCGCGGCTGCGCCGCAGGAGGGACGCGCGGGCGGGCCGGTCCTCCTCGGGGACCAGGCGGGGCCGGGGTTCGGCCCTGCTGCGGGACGAGGGGTCTCAGGGGCCGACCCCGACGATTCCCAGGGTCGGGATCGCCCCGTAGACCGACGCTTTGTCCCCCGGTCCGGGGCGAGCATGGAGTCATCAGGGAGCCCGACGGAGCGGCTCCCGGAGATGCCTCTCGAAGGAGCCCACCATGGCCGCACTTGCCCGCCCCCGTGACGGACGCATGATCGGCGGAGTGTGCGCAGCGCTGGCACGGCGCTTCGGCACCTCGGCCACCACCATGCGGGTCATCTTCCTCGTCTCGTGCCTGCTGCCCGGTCCGCAGTTCCTGCTGTACCTGGCGCTGTGGCTGCTGCTCCCGCAGGAGAAGTCGGCGAGCACGGCCTGGTAGGGGCACGGGCACAGGACGTACGTACGCCGATGGGGCGCTCACCCGGGTCCGGGTGGGCGCCCCATCGGCGTACGGGGGCGGTGATCAGCCGATCGGCAGACCGTTCAGCGGCAGACCGTTCAGCGGCAGACCGCCGAGGAGGCCGCCGACCGGGGTGTTGCCGAGGGCGCCGGTCGCGCTGTCGAGCGGGGCGTGCTCCAGGGCCTCACCGGCGGCGGCCGGCACGGCCTTGGCACCCTGGTCGACGGCCGCCTGGCCGCCCAGGAGGGAGTCGGCGGCGCCGGCGGGGAGCTCGGTGAGGCCGTCGCCCAGCGGCACGGTCGAGGTGACCAGGCCGAGCGCGTCCGGGGCGGCGGGCAGCGCCGGGGCGGCGGTGGCCGTGCCGGCGGCGGCAGCGGCGAAAGCGGCACCGAGAGCGGCGACACCGAGCGTCTTGGCGGCAGACTGCTTCATCAGAAAATCATCCTTGAGGATCTTGGGGATGGTGGAGCTTCGGGGAAAGCAGGGAATGCGCGACATGCGGGGCGGGAATGCAAAGCAGCTTTGCAAGCTAGCCATCGCATGACACTGGAGCAAACACCGAAATGCGGCCGGAGGTCACGCCTCCGACCGCCCCGACTCCTCATCCGGAGTCCATCCTCGGTCCGACCTCACTCCGCCTGGGCGGAAGAACCGCTGGTCGCGGCGGTCTGCTGGAACAGCCATTCGGACTTCAGCTCGGCATATCCGGGCTTGATCACGTCGTTGATCATCGCGAGGCGCTCATCGAAAGGAATGAACGCTGATTTCATCGCATTGACGGTGAACCACGCCATGTCGTCGAGCGTGTATCCGAATGCCTCGACCAGGAGCTCGAATTCCCGGCTCATACTGGTCCCGCTCATGAGCCGATTGTCGGTGTTGACGGTCGCCCGGAAGTGCAGCTTGCGGAGCAGACCGATGGGGTGCTCCGCGATGGAGGCCGCCGCGCCGGTCTGGAGGTTGGAGGTCGGGCACATCTCCAGGGGGATGCGCTTGTCCCGTACGTACGCGGCGAGCCGGCCGAGCGCCACCGAACCGTCCTCGGCGACCTCGATGTCGTCGATGATGCGGACGCCGTGGCCGAGCCGGTCCGCGCCGCACCACTGCAGGGCCTGCCAGATGGACGGCAGGCCGAAGGCCTCGCCGGCGTGGATCGTGAAGTGGTTGTTCTCCCGCTTGAGGTACTCGAAGGCGTCGAGGTGGCGGGTGGGCGGGTAACCGGCCTCGGCGCCCGCGATGTCGAAGCCGACGACGCCGGAGTCCCGGTAACGGTTGGCGAGTTCGGCGATCTCCAGGGCGCGGGCGGCGTGCCGCATGGCGGTCAGCAGCGCGCCGACGCGGATGCGGTGACCGCTCGCCCTGGCCTGCCGCTCACCCTCGCGGAAGCCCTCGTTGACGGCCTCGACGACCTCCTCGAGGGTGAGCCCGGCCTCCAGGTGCTGCTCGGGGGCGTAGCGCACCTCGGCGTAGACGACGCCGTCCTCGGCGAGGTCGACCGCGCACTCGGCGGCGACCCGGACGAGGGCCTCGCGGGTCTGCATGACGGCGCAGGTGTGCGCGAAGGTCTCCAGATAGCGCTCCAGCGAGCCGGAGTCGGCGGCCTCGCGGAACCAGATGCCGAGCTTGTCGGGCTCGGTCTCGGGAAGGTTGTCGTAGCCCTGCTGGAGGGCGAGGTCGATGATCGTGCCGGGGCGCAGTCCGCCGTCGAGGTGGTCGTGGAGGAGCACCTTCGGGGCGCGGCGGATCTGGTCCGCGGTGGGGACGTTGGGGATCTGGCTCGTCATTTGCGCACTCTAGCCCCTACGCGCGTAGAGCGCCCCTCCTCAACTCGCTTGTCGATACGTAACAGTGACCGCGCGTACGGATGGCGTACACCTCGGCTTCTGAGACTGTTCTGCCATGGCGCACTCCGCACTCGTAGGGACTGCCGGCAGCCGGACACCCCGGCTCGGACGGCCCGTCGGCGCATCGCACCCCGGTACGGCGGTGGGCGGTGTGGTCCTGCTCCTCCCGGACGGGGAGGTGGCCTCCGCGCGGGGCGCCTCGGTCCGGGCGCACGCGGCGTTGCTGCCGCTGGGCCGACGGCTGGCCGCGGCGGGGCGCGGGGACGGGCTGGTGGTGCACGTGGTGCGCTACCGGGGGCGCGGCTGGAACGGCACGGACGCCCAGTTGGCCGCGGACGCGTCGTGGGCGGTGGCGGAGGCGGTACGGCGCTACGGCGACGTCCCGGTCTGCCTGGTGGGCCACGGGATGGGCGCGCGGGCCGCGCTGCGGGCGGCCGGGCACACGGCGGTGGACGCGGTGCTCGCGCTGGCCCCGTGGCTGCCGGAGGACGACGTGGCGGCGGAGCCGGAGCCGGTACGCCAGTTGGTGGGGCGCCGGGTGCTGATCGTGCACGGCACGAACGACGCGCGGACGGATCCGGAGCTGTCGTACCGGCTCGCGGAACGCGCGAAGAAGTCGAACCGCGACACGTGCCGCTTCGAGGTGCACTCGGACGGCCACGCGCTGCGTCAGTACCACGACGAAATCCGGGCCCTGGCCTCGGACTTCGTCCTGGGCTCGCTCTTCACCCACGCGTACGCCCGCCCGGTCGCGGACGCGCTGGCGGCTCCGCCGCCGCTGGGTTTGAGAATGCCGCTCGCGGCGGGCTTCGGCCGCGCGCTGCGGCGGTAGGGGGCGGGATCCCCCACCCCGCCCCTTCCCGAAACTCTGACGAGACCAGGGGCTCCGCCCCCGAACCCCCGCCGCGCGGCCGCTTCGCGCCGCCAGGGCGATCGCGGGCAGGCGGGGGCTCCGCCCCCTGACACCCGCCGGGCGCCGGCTTCGCGCCGCGAGCAGGCGGGCGGGGCCTCCCGGGCCCCCGAGCGCGGCGACTCGCCCCGCGAGGCAGCCAGCCAGCCCCGGGGGGCCGGGAGCTCCGCCCCCGAACCCGTGACGTGCGGCCGCTTCGCGCCGCCAGGGCGATCGCGGGCAGGCGGGGGCTCCGCCCCCTGACACCCGCCGGGCGCCGGCTTCGCGCCGCGAGCAGGGGGGCGGCGCCCGGGCCCCCGAGCGCGGCCACTCGCCCCGCGAGGCAGCCGGCCGGCCCGGGGGGCTGCGTTCCTGGCCCCCGGGGACGGAGCCGTCACTCCGGCAGGAGGCTGCCGCGTTTGCTCAGGAGGAACTTCTTGAAGGCCGCCACCGGGGGTGTGTCCGGGTGGCCGTCGAGCCAGGCGACGCCGATTTCGCGGACCGCGCGGGGGGCCGTGACCGTGAGTTCGACGACGCCGGGGCGGGCGACCGCCGGCGGGGGGAGCAGGGCGACGCCCAGGCCCGCCGCGACCAGGCCGCGCAGGGTCTCCGCCTCCTCGCCCTCGAAGGCGACGCGCGGCTTGAACCCGGCCTCGGCGCACAGGTCGTCGGTGATGCGGCGGAGCCCGTAGCCCGGCTCCAGGGTCACGAAGGTCTCCTCCGCGGCCTCCGCGAGCCGTACCCGCTTGCGGGAGGCGAGCCGATGGTCGTCGGGGACCACCAGACGCAGGCGCTGCTCGTCGATGCGGCGCGCCACCAGGTCCGGCGCGTCCGGCACCGGGGACGTCAGGCACAGGTCCAGGTCCCCGGCCCGCAGCCGCTCGATCATCGCCTCGCCGTAGTTCTGGACGAGGGTGAAGCGGACCCGGGGGTGGTCCACCCGGAAGGCCCTGATCAACCCCGGCACCGTCTCCGAGCCCATCGTGTGCAGGAATCCGAACGCGACCCGGCCCGCGGTGGGGTCGGCGTCCGCGCGTACGGAGTCCGCGGCCCGCTCGACCTCCGCCAGGGCACGCTCGGCGGAGGTGAGGAAGCGGCGGCCCGCCGGGGTGAGCGAGACCGTACGGCCCTTGCGGGCGAAGAGGGCCACGCCCAGGTCCTGTTCGAGCCGGACCATCGCCCGCGAGAGGGTGGACTGGGGGACGCCCATCTCCGCCGCCGCCCTGGTCACATGCTCGTGCCGCGCCACCGCCGCGAAGTACGCGAGCCGTGGCGCGAGCAGCAGTCCCATGTCTTCTTCGTTACTGTTCGGTGACAGCCGCGCCCGTGACCTGTACTCATGCACCATGGGAACGATTACAGCAGTTCCGTGCATTGGACGCATGAAACGGATCGTCCTACGTTCGAGGCATGCCTTCCGCCAGTACCAAGGCGGCCGCCACCAGCACGGCCGCCGCCGACACCCGTCTGACCCCCGGTGCCCCCGGCTACCGCCGCATGAGCTTCGCTCTCTTCGCCGCCGGGCTCGCCGCCTTCGCGCTCCTCTACTCCACCCAGGCCCTCCTCCCCGCGATCTCGGCGGAGTTCGGCGCCACCGCCTCCGCGGCCTCCTGGACGGTCTCCGCCGCGACCGGCGCCCTCGCCCTCCTCGTCCTCCCGCTGAGCGCCCTCTCCGAGCGCTTCGGACGGCGCACGATGATGACCGCCTCGCTCGCCGTCGCGGTCGTCGTCGGACTCCTCGTCCCCTTCGCCCCGAGCCTGGAGTGGCTGGTCGCCCTGCGCGCCGTCCAGGGCGCGGCGCTCGCGGGCCTGCCCGCCTCCGCCATGGCGTTCCTGGCCGAGGAGGTACGGCCGAAGGCGCTGATCGCCGCGATCGGCCTGTTCGTCGCGGGCAACTCGATCGGCGGCATGAGCGGCCGGATCGTCACCGGCTGGGCGTCCCAGCTGTGGGGCTGGCGCGCCGGTCTCCTCGCGGTCGGTCTGATGGCGGTGGCCTGCGCGGTCGTCTTCCGTCTCCTCCTCCCGAAGGCCCGTCACTTCACCCCCGGTTCGCTGAACCCGAAGGCACTGGCGACGACGGTCCGCACCCACCTCGCCGACCCGCTGCTGATGCGCCTGTACGCGATCGGCGCGCTGTTCATGACGGTGTTCGGCGCGGTGTACACGGTGATCGGCTACCGCCTGGTCGAGGCCCCGTTCTCCCTCCCGCAGGGCGTGATCGGCTCGATCTTCCTGGTCTACCTCGTCGGCACGGTCTCCTCGGCCGCGGCCGGGAAGCTGGTCGGCCGGCTCGGCCGGCGCGGGGCGCTCTACCTGGCCGTCGGCACGACGGCCGCCGGCCTGTTGCTCTCGCTCGCCGACACGGTCGCCGCCGTGCTGCTCGGTCTGGTCCTGATCACGGCCGGCTTCTTCGCCGGGCACGCGGTCGCCTCCTCCTCGGTGAGCCGTACCGCGAAGACCGGCCGCGCGCAGGCATCGGCGCTCTACCAGTCCGCGTACTACCTCGGCAGCAGCGCGGGCGGCACGCTCGGCGCGATCGCCTTCCACTCGGGCGGCTGGGCGGGGACGGTCCTGCTGGGCCTCGTCGCGGTCCTCGGCGTCGTGTCGATCACGCTGTACGGCAGCCACAGCGCCCGGGTCGAGGCGCGACGGATCCACCTCCGTACGGCGCACTGAATCCGTACCGGATCCGCTCGCGGATCCGTACAACCGGAACACTCCCCCGGTCGTCCTAAGTCATAGGACTCAAGGGGGAGTTGGTGATCATGAACGGAATACGGAAGCGGGCCGGGATCGTCCTCGGCATCACCTCGATGGTGGTGCCGCTGACGGTCGCCCTCGGCGCGGGGACGGCGCAGGCCGCGTCGTGCAACGTGACGACGGGGCCGTACCAGAAGCAGGTGGAGAAGTTCCTCGGGCGGACCGTCGACGGGCGGCAGTCGCTCGCCGACTGCAAGGCCATCCAGTCGTTCCAGCGCACGCACGGCATCACCCCGACCATGGGGTACGCCGGTCCGCTGACCTGGCGGACGATGAGCACGATGCTGGCGCAGAAGGCGGCCGGCAGGAACCCCAACCAGGCCGGCAAGTGCCCGACGAACAAGGGTCGGATCGCCTGTGTCGACCTGACGCGGCAGCTGACCTGGATCCAGGACGGCTCCCGGCTGAAGTACGGCCCGGTGCCGGTCCGTACGGGCAAGGACGGGACGGAGACCCGTACCGGCGCCAAGAAGATCTACTGGCGGAACATCAACCACTGGTCGACGATCTACCACGTGTCCATGCCGTACTCGCAGTTCTTCGACGGCGGGCAGGCCTTCCACTCCACCACCAAGTCCATGTGGAACCCCCCGGGTTCGGGCGGCTGCGTCAACATGCGTCCGGCCGACGCCAAGGCCTACTGGAACCTGCTCAGGAACGGTGACGACGTGTACGTCTACGGGCGGAAGCCCGGAACCTGACCCCGGCTGTCAGTGGGCTGCGGTAGCTTCCCCTCATCGGCACAGCACCGGTGTCGGTGAGGGGCGAGTGGGGTGGACCGCATGAGTGACCTGGCGACCGAGGACCGGGATTCCCAGCTGGAGAAGTACCGCACAGAGCTGACCGGTTACTGCTACCGGATGCTCGGTTCCTCCTTCGAAGCCGAGGACGCCGTGCAGGACACGATGGTCCGTGCCTGGCGGTCCTTCGACTCCTTCGAGGGACGCTCGTCGCTGCGCTCCTGGCTGTACCGCATCGCGACCAACGTCTGCCTCGACTCCCTCAACGCGGGGAACAGGCGGGCCAGGCCGATGGATCTGACCGCCGCCACGCCGGTCGCGCAGGCGCAGCTGAACGCCCGGCCGGAGATCACCTGGCTGGAGCCGGTGCCGGACGGGCGGGTGCTGCCGTCGGTGGCCGACCCGGCGGACACGGCGGTGTCCCGCGAGACCGTGCGGCTCGCGTTCGTCGCCGCACTGCAGCATCTGCCGCCCAAGCAGCGGGCCGTGCTGATCCTGCGCGAGGTGCTGGCCTGGAAGGCGAGCGAGGTCGCCGAGCTGCTCGACACCACGGTCGCCTCGGTGAACAGCGCGCTCCAGCGGGCGCGCGCCACGATCGCCGAGAACGAGCCGACGGTCTCGGACGCGGCGGACCCGCTGGACGAGGAGCAGAAGGATCTTCTGGAGCGCTATGTCGCCGCCTTCGAGGGGTACGACATGAAGGCGCTGACGGCGCTCCTGCACGAGGACGCGACGATGTCCATGCCGCCGTACGACCTGTGGCTGCGGGGGCACGACGACATCGTGGGCTGGATGCTCGGGGTCGGCGACGTCTGCCGCGGCTCGAAGCTGGTGCCGACGGTGGCGAACGGCTCGCCGGCGTTCGCGCACTACCACCCGGACCCGGAGGGCGGTTTCAGCCCGTGGGCGCTGATCGTCCTGGAGCTGCGGGACGGCAAGGTCGGCGGGATGGACTTCTTCCTGGACACCAAGCGGTGGTTCCCGCTGTTCGATCTGCCGGAGCGGCTCGCGGGGTAGGCGCTTCCGTTCCCGGGGGACGTACGAGGGGCGGGGCCGTCGGTGACGGCCCCGCCCGTTCGGTTCAGGAGGGGTACGGACCGGTCACCTGCGGGCAGGACGGGTCCAGCCGCAGCTTGGCGAGGTCGCGCCCGACCAGACCCCAGGCCTCCCAGGTGCCCGGGACGAAGGCGAGCTGGGGGTTGGTGTACCACTCGTCGTCAAGGGCGGTGGCGAGACGCTGAGCCTGCGTCAGGCCGGGGCCCAGCAGGTGGACGTCGCCGTTGAAGAAGGTCGAGGCGAACACCTTGTCGTTGTGCACCTGCACCTCACCGTAGCCGGGGAGGTCGCCCTGGTGGACGATCTGGCGCGTGGCCAGGTTCATGGCGAACCAGCGCTTGGTGGTCGTCGGGGTGCGCTTGTAGACGCCGTACAGGACGCCGTTGTGGACCGTGATGTCCTGGAGGGTGTCGTAGCCGTCCGCCGTCATGGGGTCCATCTCCCACAGGAGCTTCCCCTTCTTGCCGTCCGGGGCGACGTGGTCGACGTCGTAGGCCGCGACACTGGCGGCGGTGTTCCACGACGTGGAAGGGGCGCCGCCACCGCCGCGGACGTCACCGCCCACGTAGACGGTCCTGCCGTCGGGGTCCAGGCTGAGGCTCATCAGGCTCTCGTTGGCGATGACGGGGTACGACTCGGGCTGGTCCCCCGGCGCCGTCGCGGACGGCTCGGGGAACGTGAAGACGGTCAGCGCGCCCTGCAGTCCGGTGCCGAGCGGTGCGGTGGCCACGAAGAACCGGTCTCGGACGGCGTCGTACTCCATGTCCCACGGCCGCTGCTGACCGCTGGGCAGCTGGGCGACGACACTGACCGCGTACTCCCCCGTCGCCGGATCGATCGTCGCCGGGTCGATCGCGATGATGCGGCCGCTGGGGTACAGCGCCGAGTAGATCTTCCCGTTGCGCTCCACCAGCGCCTTCGCCTCACCGGGGATCTCGATGAAGCGCTTGGAGCCGTCGGTCTCGTGGACGTTCACGATGAAGTGACCGCCGACCCAGACCTTGCCGTCGGAGGCACGCACGATGGACTGCGGGCGCTCCGCGCCTTCGCTGAGACCGGCGTCCTTGAGCTTGGTGTACTCCGACTGTCCGGTGGTGATGTCCAGCTGCCACACCTTGCCGAAGCCGGCGAACCCGGTGAGCGTGGTGCCGTTCAGGGAGAGGCCGCGGGTCTCGTCCTGCGGCACCGGGGTGCCCAGGTACTTCGGGGCCGTGTAACCCGTCTTGTACTCGTAGATCCTGCCGTCCGGACGGGTCGACAGGTAGACGGTGTAGTCGGGGGCCAGGCCCATCGCGTCACCCGTCTCCGTACCCAGGGAGACCGTCTTGAGGTCGGTGCCGTCGGTCTTCACGTCGTACAGCGTGCTGCCGCTGGTGCCGCGCACGCGCGTGCGGCCGACGGAGACGGTGGTGAAGCCGGTGCCGCCCTGGGCCAGGGTGCGGACGGCGCCGCTGGACCGGTTGATGGCGACCATCTTCTTGGTGTCGAGCAGGCCGGCGTAGACGTCGGTGCCGTCGACGGCGAGGGAGCGCACGTAGCGCTCGCCCGTGGCGAGCACCCCGAAGTCCCGGACCGCGCCGGTCGCCGGCTTGTACTCGTACACCCTGCCGGTGTCATAGGTGCCCGCGTAGATCGTCCCGTCCGGGGCGGCGGCGAGGCTCCAGATGAAGTCGCCGCTTCCTCCGAAGGTCTTCAGGTGCTGGACCTGGTGGGTGGCGAGGTCGTAGCTGTAGAGGGCGGCCTCGACGTACGTGCCGATGTACAGCTTGCCGCCGGACGCCACGAGGCCGTAGCCGCCCTCGATCACGCCCGCACCGGGGCCGTCCGGGATGACGGTCTCGCGGACGACCTGCTTCTGTGCGAGGTCGTACTCGGCGAGGACCACGGGCTTGCGGCCCCGGCTCACGACGTATGCCCGGCCCTCGTGCACGATTGATCCGGTGACCGCCCAGGTCGACGAGGCGATGCCGCGGGTCTCTGCGCCGGGGACGGTGCAGTCGGCCGTCACCGCCGCGCTCGCGGGCGACGTGGGCCACAGGACCGACAGCAGGGCAGCGAGGAGGGGCAGCAGCCGACGGCGTGTCATGGGGGACCTCCGGGGGGTGTCCGTATCGGGTACGGACGGACGACGACAGCCCCCGTGATCGCACCCTTGTTCAATCGGCGCTCATGAGATCACGTCGCATACAGCTGATCAACGTCGGCCCTGGCGACCGTCGATCACCGCGTCGAGGCCCATGAACGCGAGCAGGGCCCGCAGTTCGGGACCCGCGCCCCGGAACCGCAGCCGGTGGCCGTGCCGGAAGGCGGCGAGCCGGATCCGGGCGAGGGCGTCGACGGCGGCGAGGTCGGCGTGCGCCAGTCCGCCGGCGTCGCAGATCACGTCGGTGGGCACGGCCCCTTCGAGCAGGGCGCAGAGCCGCGCCACCTCCTCGGGGGTGGCCCGGGCGGCGAGGGTCAGTACGAGCGGTCGACTGGTGTCCACACCAGGAAGACCCGCACCACGGCCGGAACTCATCGGAGACACCGGCGTGACGACGATCGTGGTGCCGGGCCGGCCGCCTACACCGGGAACGTGCGCGTGTCGATCGTGAGGTCGAAGGGGGCGGGGAGGTGGATCTCCATCCCGAACGGGACCGCGCTCAGGACCCGGTAGACCTCGCCCTTCGGCTCCCCGTAGAGGGTCACAGTGGGGCCGCCGGGGGCGAAGGAGTCGATCAGCAGGTACAGGGGTACGCCCGCCTGGGCATATCCGGCCGCCTTCATGATGCGGTCGTGGCTCGCGTTCGACTTCGACGTGACCTCCACGACCAGCTCCGCGCCCGCGGCCGGGACGAAGTTGCCCGGTTCACTGAGCATGCCCTCCGGCACGACTGCCAGATCCGGAATGTAGAGGCTATCCCGCGAGGGAATCGCAGTCCCCAGGGTCTGGTAAATCCCCCAGTCCTCCGGGATCACGCTGTAGAGGCGGCGCTGGACCTTCTCGGCGATCCGGTTGTGGGTGTTGGACGGCGGCGGTGACACGGTGATGATCCCCTCGATGATCTCCACCTTGCAGCCCTCGGGTGCGTCCGTCTCCTCCCAGATTCGGACGAGGTCGTCCCACTCTCGGCCATGGGCCGTGTGGTCGACGGTGAGTGCGCTCATGGCGGTCTCCTCTATCGGTGCGTCACCGATCCCAGCATGCCGAACGGGACCGGCGGAGGTCCACCGGTCCCGTTCACCCGAAAGGGCCACTGGCACATGCCAATGGCGATCAAACGATCAGGCGATGCGGTCCAGGACGATCGGGTTCGGGGTGAACGCCGTGCCCTCGACCGCGATGTCCCAGGCGCCGGCCAGGGACTTCAGGGCGTAGTCGAACTTCTCCGGGGTGTCCGTGTGCAGGGTCAGCAGGGGCTGGCCCGCCGTGACCTTGTCGCCCGGCTTGGCGTGGAGTTCGACGCCCGCGCCGGCCTGGACCGGGTCCTCCTTGCGGGCGCGGCCGGCGCCGAGGCGCCAGGCGGCGATGCCGATGTCGTAGGCGTCGAGGCGGGTGAGGACACCGGAGGTCGGGGCGGTGACGACCTGGTGCTCGCGGGCGACCGGGAGGGTCGCGTCGGGGTCGCCGCCCTGGGCCTGGATCATGCGGCGCCAGACGTCCATCGCCGAGCCGTCCGCCAGCGCCTTCGCCGGGTCCGCGTCCTTGATCCCGGCCGCGTCGAGCATCTCGCGGGCCAGCGCGATCGTCAGCTCGACGACGTCCGCCGGGCCGCCGCCCGCCAGGACCTCGACCGACTCGCGGACCTCGAGGGCGTTGCCGGCCGTCAGGCCGAGCGGGGTCGACATGTCGGTGAGGAGGGCGACCGTCTTGACGCCGCTGTCGGTGCCGAGGCCGACCATCGTGGAGGCCAGTTCACGGGCGTCCTCGATCGTCTTCATGAACGCGCCGGAGCCGACCTTCACGTCCAGGACCAGCGAGCCCGTGCCCTCGGCGATCTTCTTCGACATGATCGAGGAGGCGATCAGCGGGATCGCCTCGACCGTGCCGGTGACGTCGCGCAGCGCGTAGAGCTTCTTGTCCGCCGGCGCCAGGCCGTCGCCCGCCGCGCAGATCACCGCGCCGGTCGTGTCGAGGACGTGCAGCATCTCCTCGTTGGAGAGCAGCGCGCGCCACCCCGGGATCGACTCCAGCTTGTCGAGCGTGCCGCCCGTGTGGCCGAGGCCCCGGCCCGACAGCTGAGGCACGGCCGCGCCGCAGGCGGCGACCAGCGGGGCGAGCGGGAGGGTGATCTTGTCGCCCACGCCGCCGGTGGAGTGCTTGTCGGAGGTGGGGCGGGACAGCGAGGAGAAGTCCATGCGCTCGCCGCTCGCGATCATCGCGGCGGTCCAGCGGGCGATCTCGCCGCGGTTCATGCCGTTGAGCAGGATGGCCATGGCCAGGGCGGACATCTGCTCGTCGGCGACCTCGCCGCGGGTGTAGGCGTCGATGACCCAGTCGATCTGCTCGGGGCTCAGCTCGCCCTTGTCCCGCTTGGTGCGGATGACGGAGATGACGTCCATGGTGGTGCCTCTTTCTACGCGCATAGAGGGGGAAAGGGAGAGCGGCCCTTCCCATCGTGCCGGAAGGGCCGCTCCGAGGTGTTACTTGGCGAGGTGGTCCGGGCCGAAAGCCTGCGGAAGCATCTCGTCCAGCGTCAGCCGACCGGCCGGGGTCTCCAGGACGAGCGCGGGGCCGCCGAACTCGTACAGCAGCTGCCGGCAGCGCCCGCACGGGACCAGCGTCTCGCCCTTGCCGTCCACGCACACGAAGTGCGTCAGCCGGCCGCCGCCGGTCGCCTGGAGCTGCGAGACGAGCCCGCACTCGGCGCACAGGCTGAGGCCGTACGAGGCGTTCTCGACGTTGCAGCCGGTGATCGTCCGCCCGTCGTCGACGAGGGCCGCCACGCCGACCGGGTAGCCCGAGTACGGGGCGTACGCGCGGGACATCGCGTCCCGCGCCGCCTCGCGCAGGGCCTCCCAGTCGGCCTCGGACACGGGCGTGGTCACTTGCCCTCGCCCTTGCGGTACCGCATGCCGTCCGCCTTGGGCATCCGCAGGCGCTGCGCGGAGAGCGACAGCACCAGCAGCGTGACCACGTACGGCGTGGCGCTGACGAACTCGACCGGGACGGTCTCCGTACCCAGGTACCAGATCAGCACGCCGACACCGATGACGGTCGCGACCGAGGAGGTGATCCAGCGCTTCTTGTACGCCTTCCAGGCCGCGATCGCGACGAGGACCGCGAACAGCAGCAGGAGCAGCGCGTGCACGGACTCGCCGCCGCTGCGCAGCTGGAGCGCGTCGGCGAAGCCGAACAGGCCCGCGCCCATGGCGAGGCCGCCCGGACGCCAGTTGCCGAAGATCATCGCCGCGAGGCCGATGTAACCACGGCCACCGGTCTGGCCCTCGTTGTAGATGTGCGAGGTGACCAGCGACAGGAACGCGCCGCCGAGACCGGCGAGACCGCCGGAGACGATCACGGCGATGTACTTGTACTTGTACACGTTGACGCCGAGGGACTCCGCGGCGATCGGGTTCTCACCGCAGGAGCGCAGTCGCAGACCGAACGCCGTCTTCCACAGCACGAAGAACGTGCCGATCACCAGCAGCACGGCGAGGATCGTGACCAGCGAGAGGTTGGTGACCAGGCCGCCGAGGATGCCGGCGATGTCCGAGATCAGGAACCAGTGGTGCTTCTCGATGTCGGCCAGCCAGTCGGACAGCCCCGGGATCGTGACCGAGGTGATCTCATCGGCCGGCGGGGACTGCTTGGGGCTGCCGCCCTTGGCCGCCGCCTCGCCGGAGTTGAACCACAGCTTGGCGAAGTAGGTCGTGATGCCGACCGCCAGGATGTTGATCGCGATACCGGAGATGATGTGGTCGACACCGAAGGTGACGGTGGCGACGGCGTGGAGCAGACCGCCGAACATGCCGCCCACGACACCGGCGAGGATGCCGATCCAGGGGCTGGTCTGCCAGCCGGCCCAGGCACCGAAGAAGGTGCCGAGGATCATCATGCCTTCGAGGCCGATGTTGACCACGCCCGCGCGCTCGGCCCACAGACCGCCGAGACCGGCGAGGCCGATCGGCACGGCGAGCGAGAGCGCGGCGCTGATCTGGCCGGCCGAGGTGAGGTCCTGCGCCCCGGTGATGGCCCGGACGGCGGAGAGGGCGAGGAGCCCGCCCGCGACGATCAGCAGGATCCAGGGGAGGGAGAGGCGGGTGCGGCCGCCCTTGCCGCCGGCCGCCTTCGGCGCGGCGGGCGGCGGGGTGGAAGTCGCCGTGGCGGTCACGCCGACACCTCCGTTGTGTCGTTGGAACGGGCCTGGGCCGCGAGCTTCTCGCCGACCTGACGCTGCTGGCGCTTGACGCCGTAGCGGCGGACGACCTCGTAGGCGATGACGACGCAGAGGACGATGACGCCCTGCATGACGCCGACGATCTCCCTGTCGTAGTCCTCGAACTCCAGCTGCTGGCCGCCGCGCTCCAGGAACGCCCAGAGGATCGCGGCGAGCGCGATGCCGATCGGGTGGTTGCGGCCGAGCAGGGCGATGGCGATGCCGGTGAAGCCGATGCCGACGGGGAAGTCGCCGCCGAACTCGTACGAGTCGTTGAGCAGCGTCGGCATACCGATCAGACCGGCCATGGCGCCGGAGATCAGCATGGACGTGACGACCATCTTCTTGACGTTGACACCGCTGGCCGCGGCGGCCGTGTCGGACTGGCCGACGGTGCGCAGGTCGAAGCCGAAGCGGGTGCGGGAGAGCGTGAACCAGTACGCGATGCCCGCGATGACCGCGACCACGACGAAGCCGTAGATCGGGGTCGGCGTGGTCGGGAACTCGAAGAAGTGCGAGGACTCCGGCAGCGGGGTCGTGGCGACCTTGGTGCCGGCCGCGTCCAGGTGGCCGAGGCGGCCGGGCTGGAGGAGGTAGCCGATGATCGCGGTCGCGATGAAGTTCAGCATGATCGTCGAGACGACCTCGCTGACACCCCGGGTGGTCTTGAGGACACCGGCGATGCCCGCCCACATGGCGCCGACGATCATCGCGGTGATGATGATCAGCGGGATCTGGACGATGCCCGGCAGGGTCAGCGCGCCACCGACGGCGGCGGCGAAGAAGGCCGCGAGACGGTACTGGCCGTCGACACCGATGTTGAACAGGTTCATGCGGAAGCCGATGGCCACCGCGATGCCCGCCAGGTAGTACGTCGTCGCCTTGTTGATGATGTAGACCTGGCTGTCCGACTTGATGCCGTAGTCGAACATGATGCCGAAGGCGCTGAACGGCTCCTTGCCGGTGGCCGCGAGCACCAGGGCGGTGATCAGGAAGGCGGCGACGATCGCGAGCAGCGGGGCCGCGATGCCGAGGAGCAGCCGCTCCTTGTCGAACTTCTTCATCGGGCCTCGTCCTCCGGGCCGTCGGTGCCCTCAGGGCTCTCAGGGTGCTCAAGGTGGCCGGCGGCGGCGCCGGTCATGGCCGAGCCCAGCTCCTCCGGGGTGATGGTCGCCGGGTCGGCGTCCGCGACGAGCCGGCCGCGGTACATGACGCGCAGGGTGTCGGAGAGGCCGATCAGCTCGTCCAGGTCGGCGGAGATCAGCAGGACCGCCAGGCCCTCGCGGCGCGCCGCGCGGATCTGGTCCCAGATCTGCGCCTGCGCGCCGACGTCCACGCCCCGGGTGGGGTGCGCGGCGATCAGCAGCTTGGGGTCGTGGCTCATCTCGCGGCCGACGATCAGCTTCTGCTGGTTGCCGCCGGAGAGGGAGGCCGCGGTGACGTCGATGCCGGGGGTGCGGACGTCGTACTCGCGGACGATCCGCTCGGTGTCCTTGCGGGCGGCCTTGAGGTCGAGGACGGCGCCCTTGGAGTTGGGCTTCTCGGTGACGTGGCCGAGGATGCGGTTCTCCCAGAGGGGCGCCTCCAGGAGCAGACCGTGCCGGTGGCGGTCCTCGGGGATGCAGCCGATGCCGTCCTCGCGCCGCTTGCGCGTCGGAGCGGCGGAGATGTCCGCGCCGTCGAGGGTCACGACACCCCGGTCGGCGTTGCGCATGCCCATGATCGTGTCGACGAGCTCGGACTGGCCGTTGCCCTCGACGCCGGCGATGCCGAGCACCTCGCCCTTGTGGATGGTGAAGGTGATGCCGCCGAGGACCGCGCGGACCACGCCGTCGGGGTCGACGGCGCTCAGCGACAGGTCCTGGACCGTCAGCATCGGCACGTCCGTGACCGTCGACTCGCGGGTCTCCGGCGAGGGCAGTTCGGCGCCGACCATCAGCTCGGCGAGCTGCTTGGTGGTGGTGTGCTTCGGGTCGGCGGTGCCGACCGTGGTGCCGCGCCGGATGACGGTGATCTCGTCGGCGACCGACAGGACCTCGCCCAGCTTGTGCGAGATGAAGATGACCGTGAGGCCCTCGGCCTTGAGCTCGCGCAGGTTGTCGAAGAGCGCGTCGACCTCCTGCGGGACGAGCACGGCGGTCGGCTCGTCGAGGATCAGGGTGCGGGCGCCGCGGTAGAGGACCTTGAGGATCTCCACGCGCTGACGGTCGGCCACACCGAGGTCCTCCATGAGGGCGTTCGGGCGGACGCCGAGGCCGTACGCGTCGGAGATCTCCTTGATCTTGGCGCGGGCCTTGTCGCCGATGCCGTAGAGCTTCTCGGAGCCGAGGACGACGTTCTCGAGGACGGTGAGGTTGTCCGCGAGCATGAAGTGCTGGTGCACCATGCCGACACCGCGGGCGATGGCGTCTCCGGGGTTGTGGAAGGTCACCAGCTCGCCGTCGACCGTGATGGTGCCCTCGTCCGGCTTCTGCATGCCGTAGAGGATCTTCATCAGGGTCGACTTGCCCGCGCCGTTCTCGCCCACGAGGGCGTGCACGGTGCCGCGGCGCACGGTGATGTCGATGTCGTGGTTGGCCACGACTCCCGGGAAACGCTTGGTGATGCCGCGGAGTTCTACGGCGTTGGGACTGCTGGGGCTGGAGGCTTTGATGACGCACTCTCCTAGGCAGGGAGCGTGAGGAGGGGAAGAGGCCGGTGCGCAGGCGCTGTCGGTGGCGAAAAATACCCTGTACGGCGCACGCTACGCGCGTAGCTTTTGGAAAATCGTTCAACTGCCCGCGGGCAGACGTGTGAAGGGGGCCCGGAGTGTCGGCCGAAGCCACTCTCCGGGCCCCCTCCGACGTGCGTCAGAGGGTCGTGTTGACCTTGATCTGACCGTCGATGATCTTCTTCTTGGCCTCGTCGATCTTGGCCTGGATGTCGGCGAGGTGGCCACCGGTGGTGGTCAGGGAGACACCGTTCTCGGCCAGCGAGTAGACGTGCGTGCCGGTCATCGGCTTGCCGTCCTTGACGGACTTGATGAGCTCGAAGACACCGGTGTCGACGTTCTTGACCATCGAGGTCATGATCGAGCCGGCGTACTTGGACAGGGCCGGGTCCTTGGCCTGGTCCGAGTCGACACCGATCGCCCAGGTGCCCGGCTTGGCGGCGACGGCTTCGATGGCACCGGCACCCGAGCCGCCCGCGGCGGCGTAGATGACGTCGATGCCCTTGTCGAGCATGCCCTTGGCGGCGGCCTTGCCCTTGTCCGGGGCACCGAAGCCGGAGAAGTCCGTGCCGGTGGACAGGTACTGGATCGTCACCGAGGCGTCCGGCTTGGTGTCCTTGACGCCCTGCTGGAAGCCGGCGGCGAACTTCTTGATCAGCGGAGTGTCGACACCACCGATGAAGCCGATCTTGCCGTCCTTGGACTTCAGCGCGGCCGCGACACCGGCGAGGTACGAGCCCTGCTCCTCGGTGAAGACGATCGAGTCGACGTTCTTCGCCTCGGAGACCGAGTCGACGAGGCCGAAGGTGGTCTTCGGGAACTTGGCCGCGACCTTGTCGATCGCGTCCTTGTAGGCGAAGCCGACACCGATGACGGGGTTGAAGCCGCCCTCGGCGAGGGACGTGAGGCGCTGCTCGCGGTCGGCCGGGGTCTCACCGGTCTTGGCGGTGAGCTCCTTGGTCTCGACACCGAGGTCGGCCTTGGCCTTGTCGAGGCCACGGGCGGCGGAGTCGTTGAACGAGTTGTCGCCACGGCCGCCGACGTCGTAGGCCATACCGACCTTGATGGTGCCCGAGTCGGAACCGGACTCGGTGGACGACTCACCACAAGCGGTGGCGGTGAGAGCGAGGGCCGCGGTCACGACGGACGCGGAAACGATCTTGGATACCCGGCGCAAGAGGAGGGTCCCTTCGAGACTGACCGAAAGCGCCTCTTCCGGCGCTGGTTTCGCGTGGATCGTAACGCGCGTAGATGTCAGTTAAAGACCCGTTCATGAGTCGTTATCGGATCGTCGCGAACCGGCCAGGCGGACGACGTAGGGCGTCCGACCCGGCACGGCCGGTTATACACCGTGGTACCGCGGTACGGGCCGGGCCCGCGCGACGGCGCGCGGGCCGCTGGACCGAACGGATGAGGCGGGTTGACCGAACGGACGAGGCCTGTTTTCGACTGGTCGGCGCTTCTGCGCGGCCTCGAATCCGGCGTGTCAGCCCTTCGGTGCGGCGTCGATCAGGGCCGCTGCGGTGAAGAGCTCGACGCCCACCTGGATGGACCGCTCGTCCACGTCGAAGTCACCCGCGTGCAGGTCCCGGCGAGTCGTGTCGCCCGGGGTACGGGTGCCGAGGCGTGCCATGGCGCCCGGGACGTGCTCCAGGTACCAGGAGAAGTCCTCGCCGCCGAGGCTCTGCTCGGTGTCCTCGATCGCGAACGGTCCGCGGCGGGCGGTCATGGCGTCGCGGAGCAGTTCGGTGATGACCGGGTCGTTGACGACCGGGGGGACGCCGCGGACGTAGTTGATGGTCGACTTGGCGCGGTGGAGGGTGGCGATCTCGTCGATCGCCGCGTGCACCAGGTCGGGGGCGTCGCGCCAGCTGGGCAGGTCGAGGCAGCGGACGGTGCCGGAGAGCTCGGCGTGCTGCGGGATGACGTTGCAGGCGTGGCCGGCCTCGATGCGGCCCCAGGTGACCGCGAGGCCGGAGCGGGCGTCCACGCGGCGGGCGAGCACGGCCGGGACGTCGGTGGCGATCCGGGCGGCGGCGGTGACCAGGTCGGTGGTGAGGTGCGGACGGGCCGTGTGGCCGCCGGGGCCGTCGAGGGTCACCTCGAGCCGGTCGCAGGCGGAAGTGATGGGGCCGGGGCGCAGCCCGATCCGGCCGGCGTCCACCTTCGGGTCGCAGTGGACCGCGATGATCCGGCCGACCCCGTCCAGGACCCCGGACTCGATGGCGTCGGCGGCGCCGCCGGGCAGTACCTCCTCGGCGGGCTGGAAGATCAGCCGTACGGCGTTGGGCAGCAGCCCCTGCCGGTCGAGCTCGGCGAGGACGAGCCCGGCGCCCAGAACAGTGGTCGTGTGGACGTCATGGCCACATGCGTGCGCGCGATTGGGCACGGTGGAGCGGTACGAGACGGTCTTGACGTCCGGGATGGGCAGCGCGTCGATGTCGGCGCGGATCGCCAGCATGGGCCGTCCGCGGTCCCAGGTGCCGATGTCACACACGAGGCCCGTGCCCGTCGCCAGTACCTGCGGCGCCAGTCCGGCGGCCTCCAGGCGGGCCTTGAGGGCCGCGGTGGTGCGGAACTCCTGGTTGCCGAGCTCGGGGTGCATGTGCAAGTCGCGGCGGAAGGCGATCAGTTCGGCGCGCAGCGACGCGGACAGCGTTCCGGGCAGGGCGACGGAGCCGGGCTCACGGGACTTCAACTGGTTCACCTTTTGAAGGGTAGGCCCCTTCAGAGATCAACTGCCCGTTGATCACGAAAAGTTCAGCCCGATAGGGGAAAGAAAGTGGGTTCACGAGGCATGACGACCATCCCTTGTGGGTAAGCTCACCCGAATTCGAACCGTTCCGCGGACTGTGCGGCGCGCGCCGTGAGCCGGTCCACCTCGAAGGCGGCCGTGCCCGCGACCCCCGCCAGGAAGCCCTGGGCCCGCGGGGAGACGTTCTCCCTGAGCCACTCGGGCGCGATCTCGCAGACCGCGACCTTCACCCCGGTGCCGGCGAGGGCCAGCGGCAGGGTGTGCACGACCGTCGAGGGAAAGCTGACCACCGTGCGGCCGATCGGGCCGCGCCGGGCGATCAGTTCCAGCGGCAGATCGGGCCGGACGATCTCCAGACCGGTCTCCACCGCGATCCGGTGCAGTTTCTCCGCGCTCTCGCGGCGGTGGGCGAAGTAGCGGGTGGCGCCGTGGGTACGGGCGAGGTCGGCGACGGCCCGCGCGTACCGGTCGGGGTCGACGACGCCCGTCTCGACCAGCGAGGTCCCGACCAGGTCCGCGCCCCGGGTGAGGCGGGGCGGGCCGAAGCGGGCCCGGGTCCAGGCGAAGGTGTTCTCGGTGACGGTGGTGCCCGCCGGCGGTTCGACCGGCAGCGAGGTGAAGATCTCGACGGCGCGGCGACGGGTCGGGGCGAGCTTGCGCCGGGCGGCGGCGGAGACGGGGGCGAGCACGAGTTCGCGCGGGCCGAGGCTGCTGCCGCGCCGGTGCCAGCGCACCAGCCGCTCGCCACGGGCCAGTTGCGCGGCGTACTCCATGGTGGCGGTGCCGTCGTCGACGACCGTCAGCTGCTTCGGGGCGAAGAGGGTGAGCAGCAGCTGGACGTAGCGGGAGAACGGGTCCCCGACGATCACCCGCTCCGCCGCCCGCAGCAGCGGGGCGAGGTCCCGCAGCGTGCGGAAGAGGGAGCCGCGGCCGTCCCGGGCCTCATGCCAGCGGACGGTGAACCCGTCGTCGCGGGCCAGCTGCGCCATCCGGCGCAGCTGGCCGCGCGACATGGGGTCGGTCGGCGAGAGCACGACGAGCGTGGGGGCGGCCGGACGGGCGGCCCCCGGGCCGTCGGGGGCGGTGGTGCCCCCGACGGTGAGGGACTGGGCGTGTGCCCACTCCAGGACGTTCAGGAGCTGGACCGGGCTCTCGACGAACGCCAGCTGGCCGGTCATGCGGCGACGAGCCCCTGGACCCGGCGGAGCTTCTTCATCGGGCCGAGCTCCGACTCGTAGACCTTCTTGACGCCGTCGCCGAGCGCGGTCTCGATGGTGCGGATGTCGCGGACCAGGCGCTGCAGGCCCTGCGGCTCGACGGAGGCGGCCTGGTCGGAGCCCCACATGGCGCGGTCGAGGGTGATGTGGCGCTCGACGAAGGTGGCGCCCAGGGCGACGGCGGCCAGCGTGGTCTGGAGGCCCGTCTCGTGGCCGGAGTAGCCGATCGGGACGTTCGGGTACTCCTCCGTCAGCGTGTTGATCACGCGGAGGTTGAGCTCCTCGGCCTTCGCCGGGTACGTCGACGTGGCGTGGCAGAGCAGGATGTTGTCCGAGCCGAGGACCTCGACCGCGTGGCGGATCTGCTTCGGGGTGGACATGCCCGTCGACAGGATGACCGTACGGCCGGTGGCGCGCAGGGCGCGCAGCAGCTCGTCGTCCGTGAGGGAGGCGGAGGCGACCTTGTGGGCCGGAACGTCGAACTTCTCCAGGAAGGCGACGGCCTCGGTGTCCCACGGGGAGGCGAACCAATCGATGCCGCGCTTCTTGCAGTGCTCGTCGATGGCGCGGTACTCGTCCTCGCCGAACTCCACCCGGTGGCGGTAGTCGATGTAGGTCATCCGGCCCCAGGGGGTGTCGCGCTCGATGTCCCACTGGTCGCGCGGGGTGCAGATCTCCGGCGTGCGCTTCTGGAACTTCACGGCGTCGCAGCCGGCGGCGGCGGCGACGTCGATGAGCGCGATGGCGTTCTCGAGCTCGCCGTTGTGGTTGATGCCGATCTCGCCGGTGACGTAGACGGAGTGGCCCGGGCCGGCGGTCTTGCTGCCGAACGTACGAGTGCGCGTGTTCATATTCTTGCCGTTCCTTACGAGTTGGGGGTGTCGAGCTCGGGCCCGAGAAGCCAGGCCGCGATCTCGCGGACCGCTCCGGAGCCACCGGGGGTGAGGGTCACCGCACGGGCGGCGGCCCGTACGGAGTCGTGCGCGCTCGCCACCGCGACGGGCCAGCCGACGAGGTGGAAGCACGGAAGGTCGTTGACGTCGTTGCCGGCGTAGAGGACGCGCTGCGGGTCGATGCCCTGTTCCTCGCACCACTGCTTGAGGGCGAGGTCCTTGCGGTCGATGCCGTGCAGGACGGGGATCTTGAGCTTGCGGGCGCGGGCGGCGACGACGGCGTTCTGCTCGGTCGACAGGATCAGGACCGGCATGCCGGCGCGGCGCAGGGCGGCGATGCCGAGGCCGTCGCCGCGGTGCGCGGAGACGAACTCGTGGCCCTCGGCGTCGAGGTGGACCCGGTCGTCGGTCTGGGTGCCGTCGAAGTCGAGGACGACGGCGTCGATCTCGCCGAAGCGGGGCGTGAGGGGGGTGTCGAGCAGGGGCGCGAGCGCGCGGGCGCGGGCGAGGTCGTGCGGGTCGTCGATCTCCAGGACCCGGGCGGGGTCGGTGACGACGAGGGCGGTGTGGCCGAAGAAGCGGTGGCCGTGGGTACGGAAGCCCTCGGCGGCCATCGCGTAGACGGCGCCGGTCTCCAGGTACTCGGCCTCCCGGTCCTGCCGGCGGGGGCGGTGCGCCTTGTCGTGGTTGACGCCCGTGCCGCCCTCGGGGGTCTCCCGCCACAGGAAGCCGTGGGTCGGGGCCGCCGTGAAGGCCGTGTCGGCGCCACCGTCGGTGATCTTCTCGACGGTGCCGTTCACCTCCTCGGAGGTGAGGAACGGGCTCGTGCACTGGACCAGGAGGACCACGTCCACGCGCCGCCCGGTCGTGGCCTCGAAGGCGTCCATCGCGTGCAGGACCGCCGACTCGCTGGTGGCGGTGTCGCCGGCGATCGCCGCCGGGCGGTGGATCGCCTCCGCGCCAGCGGCGCGGGCCGCGTCCGCGATCCCGACGTCGTCGGTGGACACGACGACGTCGGTGACCAGTCGGGCGCCGAGGCAGGCGCGGACCGCACGGGAGACCAGCGGGACGCCCGCGACCGGGGCGAGGTTCTTGGCGGGGACGCCCTTGGAACCGCCCCGCGCCGGGACGACGGCAAGCACGGTCGTGGTCATCAGAGTTCTCCAAGACGGCGGATGACGGGGGCCACGCGCTGGACGCCGTGGCGGTACGCGCCCCGCGCCGCCTCCCGGACGATCCGGCGCAGCCCGCTGTCGCGGGTCTCCGGCGCGGTCACGTCCAGGCGGTGGCGGGCGAGGATCCCGGGCAGGTAGCCGGGGGCCGTCTCCGCTGTGTAGTAGGGGGTGATGGGGGGCAGCGCGGGCCCGGCGAGCAGATCCGCGACCCGGTCACGGGCCGCGTCGAAGGCCTTCTCGTACGAACCCCCGGCGGCGACGCCCTGCCGTGCGAGCCACTCCTCGTCCGGCTCGGGTCGCACGTCCTTGTCGAGCCGGTCGAAGGAGGTCAGCAGCCCCGAGCCGATGAAGTGGTGGTTGCCGAGGACCTCGCGCACGCCCATGTCGGTGAGGATCGCCGTGGGGATGCGCCGGTGCAGCGCCTCCAGGGCGGCCGTCGAGGAGACCGTGACCAGCAGGTCGGTGCGGTCCAGGACCTCGCCCATGTGCCCGTACACCAGGCGGAAGTTGGACGGGGTGTCCATGTCGCGCACCAGCTTCTGGTACGGCAGCTCCTCCAGGTGCGTGGTGTGCTCGCCCGGCTTGGAGCGGAGCTTGAGCAGCACCTCCCGCCCCGGGTGCTGCCGAGCGTGCTCGACGAGCCTGCGGAGCAGGTACGTACGGTCGGCGCGGGTCACCGGCACGGACGGCTGGGCGGCGAAGACGAGGGTGTCCCGGCCGGCCTCGGGGGCGTAGGGCGCGCCACCGAGGAACGGCAGCGCGGCCTCCACCACCGAGGAGGCGTCGGCGCCCACTCCTTCGTACACCGCGCGGAAACGCTCGGCGTCGTGACGGGAGTTGGCGAGGACGACGTCCGCGCCGTGGCGCAGGAGCAGCCCGTCGGCGAGCTTCTCGTAGACGACGCCCACATAGCCGGTGACGATCACCGGGCGTCGTTCGAGGGCCAGTTCGGCGATTCCCTGCAGAACGGCCCGGACGGTGCCGCCGACGAGGGAGAGGACGACGAGGTCGTACCCCCCATCCCGTACCTCTCTGAGGAACTCCGCGCCCGTCACCTCGCGCGGGGGCGTCGTGGACACCCCGGTCTCGGCGAGTTGGCGCGCGGTGGGCGTGGCCCGGCCGCGCAGGACGAAACCGGTGGGCTCGGCGGCCGTGATGCGACGTGCGGTGAGCGCGCCCCATTTCCACCGGGTGTCGGAGTCGGCGAGTACGGCGACGCGTACCGCTTCTTTGGTACTTGCTGGCACGTCGAGGACGCTAGAAGGGCATTCCGTTTGCTGGCCCAACTGAGCCACAACAAACGGTGAACAGAGCCCTTCCCCCTTCTGAAAATGGACGGGATCGGGGGCGGTTAAGCCGCCCGCCGCTTTGTGTTCACCGAACATCTCTCTGTCGGCCAGAACGAATGCCGGGGCGGCGCCTAGCGTCGGCCGGGTGGTCAAGCTCTCCGTCGTCGTGCCGTTCTACAACGTGCAGACATATGCCCCCGACACCCTCACAAGCCTGCGCGCGAACGCCCGCGAGGACTTCGAGTTCCTTCTCGTCGACGACTGCTCGACGGACGGAACCCCGGAGCTCCTCGAACGGGCCGTACGCGAGGTACCGGGGGCCGTCCTCATCAGACACGCACAGAACGAGGGGCTTGCCACCGCGCGCAACACCGGCCTGGACGCGGCCCGCGGCCGGTACCTCGCCTTCCTCGACGGGGACGACTGGCTCGCGCCCGGCCATTTCGCGCGGCTGGTCGACGCCATGGACGAGCTGGACTGCGACTTCCTCCGCACCGACCACGTGGTGTGCAAGGGACGGGGCCGGTCGGTGAAGCGCGCCCCGATCGGGCGGCGCGGCGAGGTGCTGCGCCCGCGCGACGCGATCCTGCCCGCCGACCGGACGACCTCGGTGGACTATCCGTACGCCTGGGCGGGGATGTACCACCGGCGCCTGCTCGACCGCGGGCTGCTGCACTTCACGCCGGGGCTGCGGACGGCCGAGGACCGGCCGTGGATCTGGAAGCTGCACCGGGAGGCGGATTCCTTCGCCGCGGTGAGCACGCTCGGGATGTTCTATCGCCGCGGTGTCTCCACCTCGCTCACGCAGATCGGCGATGTCCGGCAGCTGGATTTCATCCGCGCATTCGACCAGGTGATCGAGGAAACGGCGAACGACGTGGACGCGGACCGACTTCTTCCCAAGGCGGTCCGCACCTATTGCGCTCTTATTTCGCACCACATTTCGGCCCTCGAACGATATGAACCGGCGGTGGCGAAGAAATTGCGCTCGATGAGTGCGGCCGCCCTGCGACGGATGCCGCAGGACGTGCTCGGTGAGGCGCTGGGCTCGATGGACGAGCAGCGGGCGGCCGTGCTGCGCAAGCTGCGCCGCCGCCGCGTGGGCGCGAGCTCCCTGCCCGCCGTGACCGGCTCGGAGGCCGCCGCATGAGCACCACCCGGAACGTGCGCACCACCCAGATCTTCTACGCCTCCACGCTCTACGGCGCGACGACACTGGCCGCCGCCCTGGACAGCGGCTGCTTCGGCCCGGCCGACCGGCGTCTGCTGCTGGTCGGCAACAACGCGGCGGTGCCGGAGACGACGCCGGCGCTGGACGAGATGCCCGGCTTCGAGCGGCTGCGCGGCCGGTTCGACGCCGTGCTGTCGTGGAACGAGGCGATCTCCCCGCTCCACCCCTCGGGCTGGACGCCGCGGGCGGACGACCTGCCGCTGCTCGAACGCCATCTGCGCCTGCTGTGGGAGCTCGGCGACGACCGGATCGAACTCGTCGTGGAGTCGGTGCAGGTCGCGCCGGCCCTGACGATCGCCCGGCTGTTCTCCGAGGCCCCGCTCGACGTGTACGCCGACGGGCTGATGAGCTACGGCCCGACCCGCAACAAGATCGACCCCCTGGTCGGCGAGCGGGTGCGCCGGCTGCTCCACCTCGATCTCGTGCCCGGGCTCGCGCCGCTGCTGCTCGCGGAGTTCGGGGCGGCCCCCGAGGTGGTGCCGGCTGAGGCGTTCACGAAGGTGGTCGCCGAGCTGAGCGACCGGACGGACCCCGCCGCGGCGGCCGAGGAGGACGGCCCGGCGCTGCTGCTCGGCCAGTACCTGGCGGCGCTCTCGCTGCTCACCCCGGCCGAGGAGGAGGAGCTGCACGTACGGATGGTCCGCGGCGCGATCGCGCGCGGCCACCGCCGGCTGGTCTTCAAGCCGCATCCGACGGCGCCGGACGCGTGGACCCGGAGGCTGGCGCGCGAGGCAGAGGCGCTCGGCGCCGAACTGACCGTCCTCGACCGGCCGGTGCTCGCCGAGGTGGTGTACCGGGAGCTGCGGCCGGCGCTGGTGGTCGGCTGCTTCTCGACCGCGCTGATGACGGCGCACGCCTTCTACGGGATCCCGGTGGCCCGGGTCGGCACCCGGGAGGTCCTGGAGCGGCTGACCCCGTACCAGAACAGCAACCGCATCCCGCTCACCCTCGTCGACACGCTCGTCCCCGACCTGGAGGGCGGCACGCCGGACAAGGCCCCGGACGCGACGGCGCTGGCCGACCTGGTCGCGGCGGTCGGCTTCGCCATGCAGCCCAAGATCCGGCCGGATCTGCGGAGCACGGCCGTACGCCATCTGTCGGGGCCGCTCGCGGAACGCACGCGGCACTACTTCAAGCGCCGCCGCCTGACCGTCCTGGGTCTCCCGGGCGGCCTCCCGGTCCCGCGCCACCCCCAGGTCCGCCGGCTGGCCCGCCGCGCACTGCGCCTGAAGCGGGCGCTGGCGAGGTGACGTGAGTGAAGGGGTGGGCCCCTGGAGCCAGAGGTTCCAGGGGCCCACCCCCTCGGCGCGACGAGCGCCTACGGCCCTCCTACGCGCGGACGACCGGCTCCTGAATCTCCGTCACCCACTTCGCCCGGTCGTCCGGGCACTCCAGATACAGCTCCCGGGCGTAGCCCGTCGATCGGTAGCCGTTGGCGTCGATCCAGGTGGCCAGGGTCTGGGCGGTCGGCAGGATGTCGTCCATCGGACCCCGGTGCACCACCGTGGCCGCCTCCTCCAGGCCCGCCAGCACGACCACGTCGACACCCGGTACCTCCTGCGTCCCGGCCGGGACCTTCATTCCCGCGTGCACGACGACCGAGCCGTCGCCGGCGCCCGCGTCCTCGTAGTACGCGATCCCCGGGCCGAACCCTGTCACGCCCGCGGCCTCCAGGCTCGCGCACAGCCGGTCGTACAGCGGCTGGACGACCGGGCCGATCTCGCCGGGGCCGAACCCGGCCGCCACCCCGCTCAGCTCGGCGATCCGCACCGACGGAACCTTCTTGATCACGACGTCCTGCGTGGACATGTGTCCCTCGCTCTCGATGGCTCGGAGCCGCGCGCCGACCTGCGCCAGCCGTCCCGCCGCCTCCGCCAGGGCCGTCTCCAGCTCGGCCTGGCGCAGCCGCAGCATGCCGCGCAGCTCCTCCGCGCCGACCTGCTCGTCGAGGATCGACCCCACCTGTTCGAGGGTGAAGCCGAGCTCCTTGAGCGCGATGACACGGTTGAGGCGCGCGAGCTGGTCCGCCTCGTAGAAGCGGTAGCCGCTGTGCGGGTCCACACGGGCCGGGCGGAGCAGTCCGATGGCGTCGTAGTGGCGCAGCATCCGGACCGACACCCGCCCGTGCCGGGCGAAGTCTCCGATGGTGAACATGACGACTCCTACGACACGGCCTCACACGGTGTCAGGGTCAAGCGGCGCTGCTGAGGGAGAGCTTCGCGGCGAAGCCGAGAAAGAGCGCGCCCGCGGCGGAGGTCGCGCCCGCCGAGAGGCGCCTGCGGCGCCGGAACGTGGCGGCGAGCCGCGTCCCGCCGAAGATCAGCATGGTGAGGTAGAGGAAGCTGCCGATCTCGAGCAGGGTGCCGAGCAGCAGGAAGGACAGCGCGGGGTAGGCGTACCCGGGGTCCACGAACTGCACGAAGAACGAGATGAGGAAGAGGATCGCCTTCGGGTTGAAGAGGCTGATGATCAGCGCCCGGCGGTACGGGTTCTCCTCCGGAGCGAGGGGAGCCTGCGCCGTCTCGTCGTCGCGCGCCTCGTTCCGGCTGCGCCACATCGACCAGGCCGCCCGCAGCATCCCGTACGCCATCCACGCCAGATAGCCCGCGCCCGCGTACTTCACGATCATGAAGAGCAGCGGGGTGGTCTGGAGCAGCGAGGCCGCGCCGAGCGCGGCCAGCGTCATGAGGACCGCGTCCCCGGTGAAGACGCCGGCGGCTGCCTTGTATCCGGTACGCGTGCCCTTGCGGGCGGCGACGGACAACACGTACAGCGAGTTCGGCCCCGGGAGAAGGATGATGAGGACGAGGCCTACGAGATACGTCGGAAGATCGGTGACACCCAGCATGAAGCGGAGTCTCGCACGGGGGTGCGAGACTCCGCCCGCCTGTTTCGTATCGCGGAAGATCGCGGAGGATCGTGGAGGGGCGCGGAGGATCGCGGAGGATCTCGGAGGATCTCGGAGGTCAGAACGCGTCGGTCGGGACGTACGTGCCCCAGACCTCGCGCAGCGCGTCGCAGACCTCGCCGACCGTGGCCCGCGCCTTGAGCGCGTCCTTCATCGGGTAGAGGACGTTGTCCGTGCCCTCCGCCGCCTTCTTCAGCTCGACCAGCGCCGCGTCCACGGCCGCCTGGTCGCGCTCGGCGCGCAGGGCGGCCAGGCGCGCGGCCTGCTGGGCCTCGATCGCCGGGTCGACGCGCAGCGGCTCGTAGGGCTCCTCGACGTCGATCGTGTAGCGGTTGACGCCGACGACGACCCGCTCGCCGCTGTCCGTCTCCTGCGCGATGCGGTAGGCGGAGCGCTCGATCTCGTTCTTCTGGAAGCCGCGCTCGATCGCGTTGACCGCGCCGCCCAGGTCCTCGACCTTCCGCATCAGCTCCAGCGCGGCCGCCTCGACGTCGTCCGTCATCTTCTCGACGACGTACGAGCCGGCGAACGGGTCGACGGTGGCGGTGACATCGGTCTCGTACGCGAGGACCTGCTGCGTACGCAGGGCCAGGCGGGCGGACTTGTCCGTCGGCAGGGCGATGGCCTCGTCGAAGGAGTTGGTGTGCAGCGACTGCGTACCGCCGAGGACGGCCGCGAGGCCCTGGACGGCGACGCGCACCAGGTTGACCTCGGGCTGCTGGGCGGTGAGCTGCACGCCGGCGGTCTGGGTGTGGAAGCGGAGCATCAGCGACTTGGGGTTCTTGGCGCCGAACTCCTCCTTCATCACCCGCGCCCAGATCCGGCGGGCGGCCCGGAACTTGGCGACCTCTTCGAGGATGGTGGTGCGGGCCACGAAGAAGAAGGAGAGGCGGGGCGCGAAGTCGTCCACGTCCATGCCGGCGGCGACGGCGGTACGGACGTACTCGATGCCGTCGGCGAGGGTGAACGCGATCTCCTGCGCGGGCGAGGCACCGGCCTCGGCCATGTGGTAGCCGGAGATCGAGATGGTGTTCCACTTCGGGATCTCGGCCTTGCAGTACTTGAAGATGTCCGCGATCAGCCGGAGCGAGGGCTTGGGCGGGAAGATGTACGTGCCGCGCGCGATGTACTCCTTGAGCACATCGTTCTGGATGGTGCCGGTGAGCTGGTCCGCGGGGACGCCCTGCTCCTCGCCCACGAGTTGGTAGAGGAGAAGGAGGAGGGAGGCGGGGGCGTTGATGGTCATCGAGGTGGAGACCTTGTCCAGCGGGATCCCGCCGAACAGCACGCGCATGTCGTCGATCGAGTCGATGGCGACACCGACCTTGCCGACCTCGCCGTGCGCGATCGGGGCGTCCGAGTCGTGGCCCATCTGGGTCGGCAGGTCGAAGGCGACGGACAGGCCCATCGTGCCGTTGTCGATCAGCTGCTTGTAGCGGGCGTTGGACTCCACGGCGGTGCCGAAGCCCGCGTACTGCCGCATGGTCCAGGGACGGCCGGTGTACATCGACGGGTACACACCGCGCGTGAAGGGGTACGAGCCCGGCTCGCCCAGCTTCTCGGCGGGATCCCACCCGTCCAGGGCGTCCGGCCCGTAGACCGGCTCAATGGGCAGCCCCGACTCCGACTCGCGCGCCATCTGCTGTGCCTCCCGATAGACCTACTCAGCGGTAACGACCCTCGCGACGGACTGTAGCGGCGGCCGTGCGACGGGTGGAGCGCCGCACGCTGGGACCTTCCTCACAGCATCCTCCGTACTTGCGTCGGGTGCGCAACCAAGCGGGCGTGGGAAGCATCCAATAGGTACACAGTCTGATTCCGGGGGGCTTCCGATGCGCCGTTCGTCCGTCATACACAGAGCACTCATGGCCGCGGCCGCGGTGGCACTCGCCACCGGCTGTACGGCGCAGGCGGCGGGCGGCGGTGGCACCTCGCCGTCGACGACCGGCGCGCCGCCGAGCGCGTCCTCCTCCTCGGCGCCGGCCCCGGCCACGCCGTCGGGCTCGGCCTCGCCGAGCGGCACGCCGACGACGGACGACAAGCCCTCCTCCTCCCCCACCTCCGCGCAGCCGGTCGGCAAGGTCCTGATGAAGGACGGCGACGAGAGCGCGCAGGTGCGTGAGCTGCAGGCGCGGCTGCGGCAGATCGGCTACTTCGACCGGGCGCCCACGGGCTTCTACGGCACGATGACCGGGGGCGCGGTCAAGGCCTTCCAGAAGAAGCGGGAGCTGCCGCAGACCGGCTCGGTCGACGAGACCACCTGGCAGCGGCTGCTCGCGATGACGCACAAGCCGACGGCGGACGAGCTCAAGCCGTCCACCACCAACAAGCTGGACAAGCCGGACGCGCGCTGCATGACCGGCCGGGTGCTGTGCATCAGCAAGGAGAGCCGGACGCTGGCCTGGATGATCGACGGCAAGGTCGTCTCGTCGATGGACGTCCGGTTCGGCTCCGAGAACACCCCGACCCGCGAGGGCACGTTCAAGGTCAACTCCAAGAGCCGCAACCACGTCTCGACGATCTACCACACGCCCATGCCGTTCGCGATGTTCTTCAGCGGCGGCCAGGCCGTGCACTACTCGTCGGACTTCGCGGCCCGCGGCTACAACGGGGCCTCGCACGGCTGCGTCAACGTCCGGGACCGGGGGAAGCTCGCGGCGCTCTTCGACGAGGTGAAGGTCGGCGACAAGGTCGTCGTCCACTGGTAGCAGCGGGGGCGGAGAAGAGGCGCGGGTGGGACCGGGGGAACGTGTCCCACCCGCGCCGGGTGCGCGGAGCCGAAGGTACGGGGGGAACCCCGGCTCTCTGCGCGGCCGATGACCAGTCGGCTCATTGAGTACTGCGCCGACGGGCCGAAAAGTGTTACACCCGCTGTTTCGCGCCGTCCTCGGCGCCGTGATGGGCGCGGCCGGAACCCTGATCGCGAGCGGTGTCGCGGCGGTCGTCGCGCTTGTCGCCCCGCTCGTCTCCCCGCTTGTCGCGGCGCCCGTCGCCGCGGTCCCTGCCGCCGCCCGCGGTGGCGCCCGCTCGTTCGCCCTCTCCGGAGGAGCCGTCGTCGCCCTTGCCGTCGTCCTTGCCGCCCGAGGAGTCGCTGGACGGCTCCCTGGTGGCGCCGCTCGTCGTTCCGCCGGTCGTACCACCGGTCAGGACGCGGTCGCAGAAGCGCTGTACGGTCTCGCCGGTGCGCACCGACTCCGTGAGCCGGCGCCGGGTGGTGTCGTCGAGGCGTCCGGCGCGGAAGTCCTGACAGAGCTTGACGGTCTTGGCGGAGAGGTCCGCGCCGGTCCGGTCCGCGGGGTCCGTGGCCTTCCCGGCCTCGGGGGTGGCGTCGTGCCCGCCGCCCGTACCGTCCGTGCCGCCGGAGCCGGCCGTGGCCGGGGGCGTGGTGAGCGAGGGGGACGCGCCGGGCGTCCGGCCCTCGCCCGCGGGCGGCACCGACGGCGTACGCGTACCGAAGCCGTCGTCCGCGGATCCCGAGACGACCGGGTCGGGGATCTCCACGGCCGACACGGAGCCGGCCGGCGTCGGGCGATCGGAGTCGAAGGGCAGCATGCCCGTGCCGGAGGCGACGGCGACCCCGCCGACGGCGACGGCGGCGACCGCGGCGGCCAGTCCGTACCGCAGCGAGCGTCCCCACTGCCGGGCTGCGGGCACCGGCCCGAGCCGCACCCCGTCGAGCTCGGCGGCGGTGGGTGCGAAGACGGCCGGGGACGCGGCGGTACCGCGTTCGGCGGCGGCCTTGCGGAAGGCGGCCAGGGCGGCCTCCTCGCCGGGGAACACGGCCTGGGTCGGACCTGCAAGGGGCAGGGGCCGGGCCGAGGCGAGGACCCGGGCGAGGCGTTCGGCCTGCTCGCGGGTGTGATCGTCGACGGCGTCGACCGGCTCGCCGCGCAGCAGTCGCTCCGCGGCCTCCTGGTCGAGCCACTGGTACCGCTCGTCGGCCATCACATGTCCTTCTGCGTCCGCGCACGCGATTGCGTCACACCACCGGGCGCCGAGGCCCCCGGCCTGCGACCGCGCTGCGGCGGTACGCCCCCGAGCGGGGTTCCGCTTCCGTCGCCCTCGGCGCCGAGGAGTTCGGCCAGGCGCTTGAGGCCGCGGTGCGCGGCGGTCCGTACCGCGCCGGGGCGCTTCCCCAGGGTGTCGGCGGCGCTCTTGGCGTCCAGGCCGACGACGACGCGCAGGACGACGGCCTCCGCCTGGTCCTGTGGCAGTTGGGCGATCAGATTCATGGTGTGGCCGGTGGCCAGTGCTTCCAGTGCCTCGTCCGCGGTGTCGGAGTCGGCGGGCTTGTCGGTGAGTTCGGTCTCGTCGCCGGTCGCGGCGGGGCGTCTGCCCCGCATCCGGATGTGGTCGAGCGCCCGGTTGCGGGCGATGCGGGCCGCCCAGCCCCGGAACCGGTCCGCGTCGCCGCCGAAGCGGTCGAGGTCGCGTGCGATCTGGAGCCAGGACTCCGAGGCCACGTCCTCGGCGTCGGCGTCACCGACGAGCGTCCGTATGTAGCCCAGCAGCCGGGGATGCACGGCGCGGTACACAGTACGGAAGGCGTCCTCGTCCCCGTTCTGCGCAGCGAGCACCGCGGCCGTCAGCTCCGCGTCGTCCCCGAGCACTCCCCACCCTGTTCGTCATCACGGCTGGTCACCACCGCAGCACCGTCCGGCGCGCACCAGCACGCTACGTCCTTCGCCGTCGCCGCGTCCATGTTCGTCCGGTCTTTGTACAACCTGCAACCTTCTAGGGGGTCGGGACGGTGTGACAGAAAACGCATCCATGGCGCTGTAGGGAGTACGGGGCCGTGCTGCGGCTCCGGCGGACGGCGACCGGGGCCTCTCCTGTGGGGGGTGGCGGCCCCGGTCGTCCTCCTTTTCACCCCCGGCCCTCAGGCCTGTGGTTCCGCGAACCAGCGCCAGGACGTGAGCCGCTCGCGCCCCGGGAGTTCGCCTCGACCGGTCGCCCACAGCAGGGTCGGCCAGCGGTCCGTGTCCGTGGGGGCGTCGGGGAAGAGCCGGGTGAGCACGCGGTCGCACAGACCGGCGGGCGGGTCGAACGGGACACCCAGGCCGGTGGCGACGTCATGGGTGTGGACGAGGGTCTCGACGATGCCCATGGCCGCGAAGCCCTCGGCGCCGGACGTCCCGAAGCAGTGGTACGCGCGCCGGTCCGCGGGGACCGTGCGGACCAGGGCGGTCAGCATCGCACCGCACGACTCCAGGACCTGGAGCAGCCCGGACGTCCCGGCCTTGGGGTCGGCGTAGGTGACGTTGGCGGGGCCGCCCTCGCGGCGCCGTTCCCAGAGGAAGGGCACCTCGGTGTCGAGCGGCGGCGTGTCCGGGCCGAGCTGGGCCGCGTAGGCGAAGAGGTCGTCGGCGAGGTGTTCGACGGTCTCCCAGCAGCTCCAGGTCAGAGTGCCGGCCGGGCGCTGCCAGTCGGCGGCGCCGGTCGCGGCGGCGGCGCGCAGGGTGGTCAGGGAGAGGCGGACGGCGTGCTGGAGGTCGTCGGCGGTGAGAGTGCCGGGTGCGGTCGGGCCGCTCGTCGTCGTCATGGCGATCATCATGACGCCTGTCGAACTGTCAACCGACGGTTGACACTCCCCTACTGTCAACCTAGGGTTGCCTCTATGGCGAAACCAGTCGGCAAGACCCATCCCGTCCGGCTCGACGACCTCATCGAAGCGATCAAGAAGAGCCATACGGACGCCCTCGACCAGCTGTCCGACGCGGTCATCGCGGCGGACCACCTCGGCGACGTGGCCGATCATCTGATCGGGCACTTCGTCGACCAGGCACGGCGCTCGGGTGCTTCCTGGACCGACATCGGCAGGAGCATGGGCGTCACCCGACAGGCGGCCCAGAAGCGGTTCGTCCCGAAGGACCCGGACGCGGAGAAGATGGACCCGAACGCGGGGTTCAGCCGGTTCACCCCCCGGGCCAGGAACGTCGTCATGGCCGCCCAGAACGAGGCCACGGCCGCGAGCAACGCCGAGACCGTCCCCGGACACCTCGCCCTCGGTCTGCTCGCCGAACCCGAGGGTCTCGCGGTGCACTGGATGACCACCCAGGACGTGACGGCCGAGGCGCTGCGCGAGGCGGTCACCCCGACGCTGCCGGCGGCGGTCGAGGAGGTGCCCGCGCTCATCCCGTACGACGCGGCGGCGAAGAAGGTCCTGGAGCTGACCTTCCGCGAGGCACTGCGGCTCGGCCACAACTATGTCGGCACCGAGCACATCCTGCTGGCGCTGCTGGAGTTCGAGGACGGCGAAGGCGCCCTCACGGGCCTCGGCCTCGACAAGGCGCGGGCGGAGGCGGACATCGCGGCGATGGTCGAGCAGCTCACGGTGAAGCCGTCGGAATGACAGGCTGACGACAGCGGGCAGGTGCCCTCCGGGGTGCGGGCCTACGACAGTGGCCGGGTGTCCTCGGGGGCTCCCGGCCACGCGCGCGTGCAAGACCCGCCGGGCGGCGCGCGGGCCGGCGGCGGACGTACGGCCTCGGACCGGGCGGGCCATGGGCGGCGTCACCCGCGGGCGGCATCAGGCCGTGCGCGCCCGGCGGGAGACGACGGCGCGCAGCACCCGGCCGCCCTCCGTGGAGAGCTCGCGGGCCCGGCGCAGACCGGTCGGACCGTGGGCGACCGAATCGAGGACGGTCTCCTGCCGGCGCAGCTCGCCGGCGAGGAGCGGGCCCGCACCGGCCCCGTCCCCGGCCCGGCAGCGCGCGATCGACTCGTCGGTGACCTCGGCCGCGTCGTACCGGCCGTGCAGGGCGAGCGCGGTGACGGAACATCCGGTGGCCCACTCGCGCAGCGGCCCCACGGCCCACTCGACAGGCGCGGCGTCCAGCATCCCGCGCACGAGCCCGGCCGCCTCGTCCGCATCGGCGGCGGCAGCGTCCAGCTCGACCCGGGCCTTGGCGAACGCCTCGCCCCACGCCTCGCCGTCACCGCGGGCCACCGCGGCCCAGACGGGCCGCAGCGCCTCTCCGCCCTCGGGCGCGAGCAGCGGCAGACACCGGTCCAGACAGGCGAGCCCGGCGGCCGCCAGACTCCGTTCGTCGGCCCGGTCGATCAGTTCCAGCAGGCTCATGGAGGCCTCCCGTTGCGGACGCAGTACTCCCCTTACTGCGCCGCCTGGCGCGATTACGTCACTGCGCGGCCGGAATCATGCCAGTGGCCTTCGCGTGCTGCATAGAGGTCAGACGCCGGACGAAGAGGATCGCGAGGAGCGCGGCGACGATGTCGAGGGCGGCCCAGGCCATGAGCAGCCGGGCCCCGGCCGCGAACTCGGCGGCCTGGTCGGCGTCGTCGTACACCGCGCTCGCGAACATCCCGAGGAGCACGGAGAGGATCCAGAGCGTCCACCACCAGTTGAGCAGGGCGAGCGACTCCTCCTTGCCGTCGCCGTACGGGTCCCGGCGGCTCGCCCGCCACGTGCCGGCCGCAACGGTCCGCGGCCACCAGAGGTTGGCGATCGGCACGAACCAGGCGCCGATGGCCCAGCCGGGGCCGCCCCGGTGGAGGTCGGGAGCGAAGACCCCGGCGTTCCGCCGCACCCGGAAGAACCAGATGATGAAGACGATCTGGGTCGGCAGCGACAGCAGCGCCTGGACCCACGTCGCGGCATCGACGCCCAGGTGAGTGAAGCCTGTCGCGTCCGGACCGTCGGCCATCAGCAGCCACACCTGAAGCGCCGAAAGGACGAGGAACACGTCCGACAGGGCCATCGCCGCGAGCAGCGCCACGACGGCGTACGACAGACCAACGGGATTGCGGAGCATGACGGAGCGGACCCCCCACGGCGAGCGGCGCCCCTCCCCGAGGCACCGGGGCGGCCCGGGCGGCCGCCGCGCTGGGGGAGCGTACTCCCACCGTTTCAACGCACGTTCGTCGCCAGGGTCCTGAACTGGTCCCAGCTCATCGTCGGCTTCCGCTCGTCCCACAGCTTCTGTGCCGTCGCCGTCAGCGGCATCCGGATCCCGTCCGCGACCTGCGCCTGCGTCTGCGACTGGGACAGATCGCACCAGACGGCGAACCGGCCGCCCAGGATCTGGGGTCCGTACCGTGCCGGGACGGGGGTCGTGCCGCGCAGCACGAGCGGGGTCCACTGTTCGTAGATCCGGCGGCCGGTGGGGTAGGTGAACTGGTTCGGCTCGCCGAGGACGTAGTACAGGAACTCGTCGTTGAGGTTCACGACCTTCCGACCCTCGGCCAGGTACTCGACCGGCGGTCGGGCCCCGATCTCCTTGCCGGTCCAGTACTCGACCTCGATGCGCTTGTCGGCGGTGACGACCCCGCCCCGGAAGAACCCGTCGTTCCAGGCCTTCGCCACCTTGCCCGTGCCGCGGACCACCGCCGCCCGGTCGTTCAGCCAGCCCTCCGCCAGGTCCTGGACGCCCGCCTGCGGGCCGTACTTCTGCCGCGCCGCCGTGGCCAGTTGCGGATAGGAGGCCGCCGGGGAGCGGACGGTCAGTGCCTGGTACTCGTCGGCGCCGACGTGGAACCAGCCGCCGGGGAACAGGGCGGCGTACTCGCGCAGCAGCTCGTCCACGAGCTCTGCCGAGGCGGGCTTGGAGATGTCGATGGCGCCCTGGCGCGGGGTCCCCTGGACGTTGCGCAGCTGGAGGTCCGGGTGGGCGCGCAGGACGGCGCCGAGGTGTCCGGGCGAGTCGATCTCGGGCACGACCGTGATGTGCAGGGTCTCCGCGAGGGCGAGGATCCGGCGCACCTCGGCCTTGGTGAGGTGCTGGGCCGAGACAATCTCGGGGTGGGTGTCCGACTCGATCCGGAAGCCCTGGTCGTCGGAGAAGTGCAGACCGAACTGGTTGAGCTTGAGGTCGGCCATCTCGCGGAGCCGGGCCTCGATCCACTCCGCGGTGAAGAACTTGCGGGCGATGTCGAGGTTCAGTCCGCGCTGGGGTTTCGCGGGCGCGTCGGTGACGACCCCCTCGGGCATCGCGCCCGAGCCCTTCACCGACTGCTTCAGGGTGCGGGTGCCGTAGAAGACCCCCGCCTGGTCGGGGCCGGTGATCCGGACCCGGTCGTCGCGCGTGGTGAGCGTGTACGACTCGGGGGCGCCCTTCCCGCCGAGCGCCAGCTCGACGTCGCCCGCGCGGGCGGCGACGGCGCCCCGGTACGCGATCTTGAGCTCCCCGGCGAGCAGCCGCCCCTCGTCGGCGAGTCCCTCGCTGCCCGGGGCGACGACCACGCCGGCTTCGGGCGCGGGGCGCCAGCCGGGTCCGCGGGCCGCTTCGTGGGAGCGGACGGCGGGGACGGTGCGCGGCGCGGTGGAGAGCGGGTACGTCCGGGTGGGCGTGGGGCTCGGCTCCGGCGCCGTACGCGTCGCCGCGCCGGTGACGGACGACGGCGTCCCGGCTGCGGAGGTGGCACCGCCGGGGCCGGAGGAAGAACCGTCGGAGCAGGCCGTCACGGTGACCAGTGCCACCGCGGCCGCGAGGAGTGTGGGGCCCGCGTGGGGCCCTCGTATGGCGTACCGCATCACTCGGCATCCTCCCTCAGGGGTCGGGATGGGGCCATTCGGGGGGTGGCCGCCGGTACCGGAACGTCACGCACACGTTCCGAAACTCTCCCTTCCGGGTGAAATTCGTGCATCCGTCGGACAGTTCCCCCTTGCCGTCGATAACGTTGCGTCACACCCACCCCACCTTTCCCGGAGTCCACGCTGACCAGCGACACCCGCGCCCCTTCCCGGAACCGGAACCTGGGCTCCGCCGCCACGCCCGCGACCCCCGCGATACCCGCCCAGCACGGCGACCCGCGGCACACCATCGGTCTCGGGCGCTTCAACGCGGCCCCGACAGCCCTCGCCCAGGAGCTGCTCCTCTCCTGCTGCCACAGCCGCCGCTGGGCCGAACGGGTGACCGCGCATCGCCCGTACCCCACGCTCGACGCGCTGCTCGCCGCCGCCGACGAGGCCGGATACGACCTGTCCCGTGCCGACCTCGACGAGGCGCTGGCCGCCGAGTCCTCCGCCGCGCCGCACCCCGACGCCCCGCCCGCGGCGCACACCGCCCTGCGGGCCGCCCACGCCGCGTACGAGAGCAGGTTCGGGCACGCCTTCGTGATCAGCCTCGACGGCGTACGCCCCGGTGAGCGCCTCGATCAGGTCCTCGCCGGCATCCGCTCACGGCTCGGCAACGAACCGGAGGAGGAGCGGGTGATCGCCGCCGACGAACTGCGCCGGCTGGCCCGCGCCCGTCTCACATTCGGGATCGCCGCCTCGTGATTCCGTCCGGAATGCGGCGATTCCCGCCCAGGCGATAGCCCGTCCGTGCCTCTTTGATCACACCTATGGACCCCGCGCGAGCGAACCGACAAGTCGTCGCTACGATGACCGGGGCCGGTGGACCGTACCCGGCCGGGTCAGACCGACACTGAAGCCGGCCGACCCTGATCCCCGCTCCCGGAGGGTTTTTCCGTGCCGGCTGGAACGCTGTACCGCGGCCGGGAAGGAATGTGGTCCTGGGTGGCTCATCGAGTCACCGGCGTCCTCATCTTCTTCTTCCTGTTCGTACACGTGCTGGACACCGCTCTCGTCCGCGTCTCCCCCGAGGCCTACGACGAAGTGGTCGCCACGTACAAGACGCCGATCGTCGCACTCCTCGAGTACGGCCTCGTCGCCGCCATCCTCTTCCACGCGCTGAACGGCCTCCGGGTCATCGCCGTGGACTTCTGGTCCAAGGGCCCGCGCTACCAGAAGCAGATGCTCTGGACCGTCGTGGGCATCTGGGTCGTGCTGATGGCGGGCTCCCTGTACCCCGTCCTCGGCCACGCCGCACGTGAACTGTTCGGGAGCTGACGCCAGACATGTCTGCTGACACCACTTCCGCCATCGGTCCCGTCGAGGGCGCGGCCCACTACGACGTGGACAACCCGGCCCCGTACATCGAGGCCCCCCGCAAGCGCACCGGCAAGACGCCGCGGGCGACCCGAGGCAACTTCGAGATGGCCGCGTGGCTCTTCATGCGCCTCTCGGGCATCGTCCTCGTCGTCCTGGTCCTCGGCCACCTGCTGATCCAGCTCTTCCTCGACGGCGGCGTCTCCAAGATCGGCTTCGCCTTCGTGGCCGGCCGCTGGGCGTCCCCGTTCTGGCAGGTCTGGGACCTGCTGATGCTCTGGCTCGCCATGCTGCACGGCGCCAACGGCCTCCGCACGGTCATCAACGACTACGCGGAGCGGGCCAACACGCGCCTGTGGCTCAAGGGCCTGCTGTACACCGCCACGGTGTTCACCATCCTTCTGGGCACGCTGGTGATCTTCACCTTCGACCCGAACATCCGCTAGGCACGGGGCTGAGGTAATCCACGTCATGAAGATCCACAAGTACGACACCGTCATCGTCGGCGCCGGCGGCGCCGGCATGCGCGCCGCCATCGAGGCGACGAAGCGCAGCCGCACCGCCGTGCTCACGAAGCTCTACCCCACCCGCTCCCACACGGGCGCCGCGCAGGGCGGCATGGCCGCCGCGCTGGCGAACGTGGAGGAGGACAACTGGGAGTGGCACACCTTCGACACGGTCAAGGGCGGTGACTACCTGGTCGACCAGGACGCCGCCGAGATCCTGGCGAAGGAGGCCATCGACGCCGTCCTCGACCTGGAGAAGATGGGTCTGCCGTTCAACCGGACCCCGAACGGCACCATCGACCAGCGTCGCTTCGGCGGTCACTCCCGCAACCACGGCGAGGCGCCGGTCCGCCGGTCCTGCTACGCCGCGGACCGCACCGGCCACATGATCCTCCAGACGCTGTACCAGAACTGCGTCAAGGAGGGCGTGGAGTTCTTCAACGAGTTCTACGTCCTGGACCAGCTGATCACCGAGGTCGACGGCGTCAAGAAGTCCGCCGGTGTGGTCGCCTACGAGCTGGCCACCGGCGAGATCCACATCTTCCAGGCCAAGGCCGTGATCTACGCCTCCGGCGGCACGGGCAAGTTCTTCAAGGTGACCTCCAACGCGCACACGCTGACGGGTGACGGCCAGGCGGCCTGCTACCGCCGCGGTCTGCCGCTGGAGGACATGGAGTTCTTCCAGTTCCACCCGACGGGCATCTGGCGCATGGGCATCCTGCTGACGGAGGGCGCCCGTGGTGAGGGCGGCATCCTCCGCAACAAGGACGGCGAGCGCTTCATGGAGAAGTACGCGCCGGTCATGAAGGACCTCGCGTCCCGTGACGTCGTCTCGCGCTCCATCTACACGGAGATCCGCGAGGGTCGCGGCTGCGGTCCCGAGGGCGACCACGTCTACCTCGACCTGACGCACCTTCCGCCGGAGCAGCTCGACGCCAAGCTCCCGGACATCACCGAGTTCGCCCGTACGTACCTCGGCATCGAGCCGTACACGGACCCGATCCCGATCCAGCCCACCGCGCACTACGCCATGGGCGGCATCCCGACCAACGTCGAGGGTGAGGTCCTGGCGGACAACACCACCGTCGTCCCGGGTCTGTACGCGGCCGGCGAGGTCGCCTGTGTCTCCGTGCACGGCGCCAACCGTCTGGGCACCAACTCGCTGCTCGACATCAACGTCTTCGGCAAGCGCTCGGGCATCGCCGCGGCCGAGTACTCCGCCAAGAACGACTACGTCGAGCTCCCGGAGAACCCGGAGTCCCTCGTCGTCACGCAGATCGAGAAGCTGCGCAACTCCACGGGCAACGAGCGGGTGGCCGACATCCGCCGTGAGCTCCAGGAGACGATGGACGCCAACGTGATGGTGTTCCGCACCGAGCAGACGATCAAGACGGCCGTCGAGAAGATCGCCGAGCTGCGCGAGCGCTACGAGAACGTGTCCATCCAGGACAAGGGCAAGCGCTTCAACACGGACCTGCTGGAGGCCATCGAGCTGGGGAACCTGCTCGAGCTGGCCGAGGTCATGGCCGTCTCGGCCCTGGCGCGCAAGGAGTCCCGCGGCGGTCACTACCGCGAGGACTACCCGAACCGCGACGACGTCAACTTCATGCGCCACACCATGGCGTACCGCGAGGTCGGCGACGACGGCTCCGAGACCGTCCGTCTCGACTACAAGCCGGTCGTCCAGACCCGCTACCAGCCGATGGAGCGTAAGTACTGATGGCTACCCCCGTACTGGACAAGGTCGAGGCGGAGTCCGCCGCCTCCCCGTACATCACGGTCACGATGCGGATCCGCCGCTTCAACCCCGAGGTGTCGGACGCCGCGGTCTGGGAGGACTTCCAGATCGAGATCGACCCGAAGGAGCGTGTGCTCGACGCCCTCCACAAGATCAAGTGGGACGTCGACGGCACGCTGACCTTCCGTCGCTCGTGCGCGCACGGCATCTGCGGCTCGGACGCGATGCGGATCAACGGCAAGAACAGGCTCGCCTGCAAGACGCTGATCAAGGACATCAACCCCGAGAAGCCGATCACCGTCGAGGCCATCAAGGGCCTCACGGTGCTGAAGGACCTCGTGGTCGACATGGAGCCCTTCTTCCAGGCGTACCGGGACGTCATGCCGTTCCTGGTCACCAAGGGCAACGAGCCGACGCGCGAGCGTCTGCAGTCGGCCGAGGACCGCGAGCGCTTCGACGACACCACCAAGTGCATCCTGTGCGCCGCGTGCACGTCGTCCTGCCCGGTCTTCTGGAACGACGGCCAGTACTTCGGCCCGGCCGCGATCGTCAACGCGCACCGCTTCATCTTCGACTCGCGTGACGAGGCGGGCGAGCAGCGCCTGGAGATCCTGAACGACAAGGACGGCGTGTGGCGTTGCCGCACGACGTTCAACTGCACGGACGCCTGCCCGCGTGGCATCGAGGTCACGAAGGCGATCCAGGAAGTGAAGCGCGCGCTGATCACGCGTCGCTTCTAGCCTTCTGGACCGAGGTCCGTTCGGCTCAAGGCCCCGCTTCCCGTCAGGGAGGCGGGGCCTTCGCCTGTCCGGCGCCTGTCGGCGGTGGCGGCGGCGTTACAGGGCCGAGCCCATGTGCCAGGATCTGGGGAGCGTTGGCAGCCCAGGGAGGACGGGGACAGATGAGCGAGCCGAACCCTTACGCAGACGGCGAGTACAAGTGGGGGCCCGATCAGCAGGCGGGGGCGCCCGGTTACGGCTATCCGCAGGCGGGCACGCCCGCTTACGGCTATCCGCAGCCGGGGGCCGGGTACCAGCCGACCGTCGCCGGCGGGGTGCCGGTTCCGCCGCAGTATCCGCCGGTGCCGCAGGGCGGCGGCGGAGCGCCGGTGCTGAGCCTCGGGGACATCACCGTCGTCGGGGACCAGATCATCACGCCGGCCGGTTCGATGCCCCTCAAGGGCGCGGTGTGGAACGCGATGGACATGTCGCGGACCGAGGAGAAGATGCCCACGGTCGCGATCGTGCTGGCGGTCATCTTCTTCATCTTCTGCCTGTTGGGCCTGCTGTTCCTGTTGATGAAGGAGAAGCAGACCACCGGCTTCATCCAGGTCACCGTGACCAGCGGCGGCCGACACCACGCCACGATGATCCCCGCGACCGGACCGGACACCATCCACCGGGTGATGGGCCAGCTCAACTACGCGCGCTCGCTGAGCATGTAGTCGCGTACGCGGTCTACGTAGGGGAAGGGTCAGGGGCCGGCCAGGGTCGTCCCCGATGGGCCGGACGGTCGTCCGGCGAGATTCTTGATCCATGACGAACTCACGGATCAGCAGATCGGGTTGGGCGATGACGGCGGCGGCCGGGGCCGCCCTCGTCGGCGTCCTCGCGGCGACGACACCGGCCGCGGCGGCGACCACGACACCACCCGCCCCGGCCACCGCGTACGGCCTCGCTCCCGACCACGCACGGGCCGGAAGGGTCGACCCGGTCGCCCTGCGTGCCGCCCTGGCCGGGCTGCCCGACGCGTACGTACGCGGGGCGATGGTCAAGGTCTCCGGGCGGGACGGGCGGTGGACGGGGACCTCCGGCGAGTGGACGGCGCCCGCGGACGCGCCGTACGCGATCGGCAGCGTCACCAAGCTCTTCACCGCCGCCATCGCGCTCCAACTCGTCGGCGAGGGCCGCCTGCCCCTGGACGACACGGTCCAGGAGCACCTGCCGGGCCTGCTGCCCGCCTCGTACGCGCCCATCACGGTGGGGCAGTTGCTCAGCCACAGCAGCGGGCTGCAGCAGCCGACATGCGTCCGGCCCGGGACGCCGGTGGAGGTCGTGACCTCCGCGGTGTCCTGCGGAATACCGAAGCCTCCGGGCACGAGCGTTCAGTACAACGGCATCAACTACTTCATCGCAGGTCTGGTCGTCGAGAAGGTGACGGGCAGGACGTACGACGAGGAGCTCCGCGCCCGCGTCCTGCGCCCGCTCGGACTGCGCCGCACCTCGCTCCCTGCCGACGACTGGGCGTGGGCCGAGGGCGGGATGGTCTCCACCGCGCCCGAGGTGACCCGCTTCATGAACGCGCTGATGCGGGGCGGGCTGCTGCGCCCGGCAGAGCGGAAGCTGCTGTTCACGACACCGCCCATACCCGGCGCGAGCTTCAGCTACGGCGGCCTGACCCACACCCGGGTGCCCGGGGGCGGCCCCCTCGTCTGGGGCAAGACGGGGACCAACCGGGGGTACACCGGCGGAGTGTTCGCCACGCCCGACCTGGACCGGGTGGTGGTGTACTCCACGCTCCCGACCGGGAAGGACGTCGATCAGGAGGTGGACCGGGTCCTGCGCATCGCCACGGCGGGGTTCAAGGGGTATGAGGAGGGCGAGGGGCGCGAGGGCCACGAGAAGCGTCGGTGAGGCCGTCGGGCTCCTCGGCGACCAGCATGATGCGGCGGAGCATGTCGTTGAGCAGGGTGCGTTCGTCCTCGTCGAGGACGCCGAGGAGGCGGTACTCCTCGTGACCGAGGACGTCCATCGCGCCGAGCCAGGTCTCGCGGCCCGAGGCGGTGAGCTCGACGACGACGCGGCGGCGGTCGGTCGTGGACTGCTTGCGCCGGACGAAGCCGCGCTTCTCCAGGGCGTCGAGGCGACCGGTGACCGAGGCGGGGGCGAGGTCGAGGTCCTGGGCAAGTTCGGAGGGGGCGGCGGTGCCGCCGCGGCCGGCGAGCTTGTGGAGGGTGTCGAACTCGTGGCGCTCCAGGTCGAAGTCGACGAGGGACTGCTCGCGCACCCGTCGCAGATGGACGGAGAGCTTCTTCATGCGGGTGACCGCGCCCTCCACGACCGGGTCGAGGCCGGGCAGCACGGGCTGCCACTGGGCCACGTGCTCGTCGGTCCAGTCCCGCTGCGTCGGCCCCGCGGGCTCGGTCGGCTCCATGAGATCGATCGTACGTCGATCTCCGCGCTCCTTCGAGGCCGAATATTTCGTTGACGAATTATTCGGCGTCGAAATACTCTCGGGATCGTGCCTGCCCTTCCTTCCGACACGGCCTCCGTGTCCCCGCCCGCCCCCGTCCCCCACCCGCTGCGCACCCGCGCCTTCCGGCTGCTCTTCACCGGCCGCACGCTCTCCCTCCTCGGCGACGCCGTCATCCCCGCCGCGCTCGCCATCGCCGTCTGGGAGGCCACGGGGTCGAGCTCCGCGCTCGCGCTCGTCCTTGCCTGCGCGATGGTCCCCAAGCTGCTCCTGCTGCCCGTCGGCGGAGTCGTCGGCGACCGCTTCAACGCCCGCACGGTCGCCCTGACCACCGACCTCGTCCGCTGCGGGACCCAGCTCTTCGTCGGCGTCCAGCTGCTGGGCGGCGAGCCGTCCCTCTGGGCCATCGCCTGCGCCGAGGTCGTCGGCGGCGCGGCGGGCGCCTTCTCGATGCCCACGGGCTCCCCTCTGATCACGGGGACCGTGGCCCCCGAGGCGCTCCAGCGTGCCAACGCCGTGATGGGCATGGCCCAGAGCGCCACCCGCCTCGGCGGGCCGGCCCTCGCCGGCGCGCTGATCCTCACGGCGGGCGCCGGCTGGGCGTTCGTCCTGGACGCGGCCACCTTCGCGCTCAGCGCCCTGCTGCTCCTCGCCGTACGGGTCGAGAGGGTGCCGATCCCCCGGCGCTCGATGCTCGCCGACCTCAAGGAGGGCTGGCGGGAGGTCAGGTCCCGCGACTGGTACTGGACCAGCCTCATCGGCCACAGCGCCTGGAACGGCGCGGCCGCCGTCCTGATGACCCTCGGCCCGGCGATCGCGCTCACCCGGCTCGGCGGCGAGGAGGCCTGGTTGGCGTTCCTCCAGGTCGGCGCGGTGGGCCTGTTGCTCGGCTCGCTGCTCGCCCACCGCGCGCGTCCCCGCCGTCCCGTCCTCACCGCGAACCTCGGCCTCGCCACGTACGCCCTGCCCCTGCTCCTGCTGGCCCTCCCCGCCCCCGCGCCGGTGACCATCGCCGCGTACGGGATCGCCCAGGCCGGTCTCGGCTTCCTCTCCCCCGTCTGGCAGACAGCCGTCCAACGGGCGATCCCCGACCACGCCTTGGCCCGTGTCACCTCGTACGACTGGCTGCTCTCCCTGGCCGCCATGCCGCTCGGCTACGCCCTGGCCCCGATCGCCGCCTCCGCCTGGGGACCCGAGGTCCCGCTGATCGCCGCCGCGGTGGTGGTGGGCGGATGCTGCCTGGGGACGGCGCTGGTCCCGGGGGTACGGAAGTTCACCTGAGGGGGCCGCGCCGGCTGTCAGTGGCGCCCCGTACCGTCACTGGCATGGTGGGGACGACGAGTCTGGAAGTCAGGCTGTACGAGGCGGGGGTGCGGCAGCGGACCCAGGGGGGTGACGCTGTCCAGGAGCTGTTGCAGGGGCTGGCGCCCGACGAGCTGCGCCGGGCCGCCCTGTGGGTACACCGGAACCAGTGCCGGGGCGGCGCGGATCGGGTCACCGACTGGAGCGTGTCCTGGCTGGCCGGGCGGCGGCTCGGGTGGTCCGTGTCCCAGGCGGAGGAGCTGCTGGAGCGGCTGGTCGGCGTGATGGCGATGGTCGATCCGCTGCGGCTGCTGCAGGAGTACGGCCCGCTGATGCGCCTCCCGTTGGCCGCCGCCCGCGAGGTGGGCGGGTGCGATCCGGCGCTGATGCGGGCCGCGCGCAAGGCGTCCCTGTCGGCCTGGGGTGATCAGGCGGAGGGCTCGGACAACGCCGCGATACGGGAGGCCCTGGATCGGTTGATCGGCCCCGAGGTGCCCGACGCCACCGGGCTGCCGTGGGCGGCGCTGAACGACGAGGACGCGTACGGGCCGCGGATGCGTGCCGAGCACCCGGAGCTGCTCGCGGCGGCCGGTGTGGAGGCGTTCCTGCTGCACTGCGCGGCGCTCGAATCGTCCCGGCCGACGCGGAAGTGGCAGAAGGCCGCCGCGGAGCTGCTCGCGGCCGTGGAGGGCGGCGACGAGCTGGTGCGGGCGCTGCTCGACGGGGCGGCGGGACAGGCCGAGCACCCGGTGGTCGCGGCCCACTCCATGGGCGTCAACCGCGAGCCGGGCCTGGTCGGCGAGCACAACGAGAAGGTCGTGCGCGGGGCCCTGTGGACGGCGGCCGGCCTGGCCGGAGCCTGGGTGGTGCCCGCCGTCGGCGCGGTCGCGCTGAACGCCGGCACGGGCACGGGCGGTTCGGGCGGCGTCTGCCGGAGCGCCAAGCTCGCCTCTGCGGGTGTCGCCTTCCTCGGAGCCTGCGAGGCCGAACGGGCCGCCGACGCCGTGCAGTGGCTCGGGCGGCTCAAGGGCAAGGTACGCAACCGGACGGTCGTCAAGGGCATCGAGAAGGCCCTGGAGACCCTCGCCGGGCGGGCCGGGCTCACACCGTCGATGCTGCGCGAGCGCGGCGTCCCGGCGCACGGGCTCGACGCGCGCGGGGTACGCGAGGAAGCCCTCGGGGAGTACACGGCGGTGCTCGCGGTCAGGGAGCCGGGCGTGGCCTCGCTGTCGTTCCGCGGCCCCCAGGGACGCGTCCTGAAGTCCGCGCCGAAGGCGGCCCGGGAGGGACACGGGGAGCGACTGGCGCCGCTCCGGGCCGCGTTGAAGGAGCTGCGGACCCTGCTGGCGGTGGAGCGGTCCCGCCTGGAGGACCATCTCGCGGCGGGGACGACCTGGCCGACGGAGGACTGGGAGCGGTACTACATCGACCACCCGGTGACCGGGGCCGCCGCCCGCGCGCTGCTGTGGGAGGTCGCGCCGGACGGCGACGAGCGGTGGATCGCGGGGCTGCCGGAGCGGACCGGCGGCGGCTGGGCGCTGGCCGGCGCGGACGGTACCGCGACCCCGGTCGCCCCGGGGGCCCGGCTGCGCCTGTGGCACCCGGTCCGGGCCGACGGCGAGGAGATCGCCGAGTGGCGGGCCGAGATCACCGGACGGGAGCTGCGCCAGCCGTTCAAGCAGGTCTTCCGCGAGGCGTATCCGCTCACCCCGGCGGAGGTGGCGACCGGCTCGCACTCCGACCGCTTCGCCGGCCACGTCCTGCGCTACGACCACGCCAGGGCGCTGATGGCCGAGCGCCGCTGGACCGGCGACCAGCTGGGCTGGTTCGGGGACGGCGCCTCCTCCGAGATGGCGCGGGAGCTGCCCCGGCCGGGTGATCTGCCGGTCGCCGAGGGCGCGTTCTGGCGGGCCCGGTTCCTCGTCGAGCTGGTCCGCGAAGACCGGACCGACGGGGTCGCCGCCCTCTGTTCCACGGACCGGGTGCGCTTCGAGCGCCGTGCGGCCTCGGCGGGGGCGCGCGGCACCTGGGAGCGGGCCGCACTGACCGACGTACCGGCGCTGGTGCTGTCGGAGGCCCTGCGGGACGTCGACCTGTTCACCGAAGTGGCGTCCGCCGACGCGGATCCGGACCGGTGGGACCGGAGCGAGCCGACGGAGTCGGCGCGGGTCCGGCGGGAGACGCTGGCCCGGCTGCTTCCGGGCACCCGGATCGTGGACCGGACGGAGCTGTCGGACCGCTTCCTGCGGGTGCGGGGCGAACTGCGCTCGTACCGCATCCACTTGGGCTCAGGAGACGTCCTGATGGAGCCGGAGGGCGCCCCTCTGCCCGTCGACGTGGACAGGGACATCGCGGCGGGGAACGAGAAGGTGTTCCTGCCGTTCGAGGAGGACGGCGGCCTGCTGTCGGTGATCCTTTCGAAGGCCTTCCTGCTCGCCGACGACACCCGCATCACCGACCGCGCGATCACGGCCCGGATACGGCAGGGGCTGTAGCGACCCCCCGGCTGCCGGCATCCTCGGTCAGGTACTCGGCGAGCAGCTCCGCCGTCTCCTCCGGACGTTCCAGGGCGGGGAGATGACCGGCCCAGTCCAGGTCGATGTGCTGGGCGTCCGGCAGGACGGCGGCGAGCCGGGAGGCGACCTGCCGGAAGTCCGGTAGGTCGTGCGCCCCGGAGACGACCAGGCACGGCACGTCGATCCCGGCCAGGTCCGCGGCCTCCACACCGGTGTCGACCGGGGCGAACTCCTCGGGAGCGGCGAGCTGGACGTCGAAGGCGCGCCGCTGCATGAGCCGTACGCGCTCGCGGGCCTCGGCTCCGGCCTCCGGGCCGAGCCAGGTGTCGACGTTGAGCGCGACCGCGCCGTCGAGGTCGCCCGCCTCGATCAGCTCGTCCTCGCGCCGGCCCCAGGCGCGCAGCTCGTCGCTCGGCTCGAAGCCGGGCATGGCGGAGCAGAGCAGCACGAGCGCCGAGACGCGCCCGGGGTGACGGACGGCGGTCTCCAGGGCGACCGCGCCGCCGAAGGAGGAGCCGACGAGGGCGGCGCTTTCGACGCCGAGGGCGTCGAGGAGTTCCACGACGTCGTCGCAGTGGGTGTGCGGGCCGCCGATCGGCGTCTCGCCGAAGCCCCGGAGGTCGCAGCGCACCACGCGGGTGCCGGCGGCGGCCAGCGCCGCGAACTGCGCGTCCCACATCCTCCGGTCGCAGACGCCGGAGTGGATCAGGAGGACGACGGAAGGGCCTTCACCGGCCAGGTCATGAGAGAGCATCACGCGCCACCCTAGGCACCCGGCGCGCCCGCCGCCCGCTCTTTTCGCACTCCCTTCGGACCCCCGCGAAGGCCCCTACTTGAACATGTTCAAGCAGGGGTCTACAGTCATGACTGCCAGCTTTTGAACGCGTTCAAGGGAGGGTGGGGCATGGACCTCACTGTCGTCGCGTACATCGTTTACCTGCTGATCAGCGTGGCTCTGACCATCTGGGTCGCCCGCACCCTCAGCCGCAACGGAAGGATCTTCCTGGCCGACGTCCTGCACGGGAACGAGAAGCTCGCCGAAGCCGTGAACCACCTCCTGGTGGTCGGGTTCTACCTCGTCAACTTCGGCTTCGTCGCGCTCTACCTCAGCCAGGACGAGGCCGTGGCCGACGCCCGGTCCCTCTTCGAGGCCCTCTCGGTCAAGCTGGGCGTGGTCCTCCTCGTCCTCGGCGTGATGCACCTCGGCAACGTCTACGTCCTCAACAAGATCCGCCGCCGGGGCGTGATGGAGCGCGAGCAGGTCCCGCCGGTGCCCCCCCAGGGCTGGACCGGGAGCCCCAAGGGTCCGTGGGCACCGCCCGTCACCGGATCCTGAGGAGCCACGGATGAGCCGGCCGCCCGTGACCCCCGTACACCGCCTCACCGTGCTGTACGACGCCGACTGCTCGCTCTGCGTCCATCTGCGTCACTGGCTCCTGCGACAGCGGCAGCTCGTCCCGCTCGACCTCGTCCCGGCCGCATCCCAGGAGGCCCGGCGCCGCTTCCCCGGCCTCGACCACGCGTCCACCCTCAAGGAGATCACCGTGATCGGGGACCGGGGACAGATCTACCGCGCCACCTCCGCCTGGATCGTCTGCCTGTGGGCCCTGGCCGAGTACCGGCCCAAGGCCCACTGGCTGGCCACGCCGGCCGGCCAACCGTTCGCCCGGGCGACCGTCCTCGCCGCCGCCAAGTGGCGCGAGGCGGTCAGGGCGTACGGACCGGCCTGCGAGGACGGGACGTGTGAGCTGCCCGGCCCGCCCGGTTAGGCTCGGGCACTGTGAAGGACGTGAAGGAAGTGCAGCCCGCCGAGCCCACCGAGCCCGCCGCCGACGGGGCGAAGGCCCCGGCCAAGGCCGCGAAGAGCGAACAGACCCGCACGCTCATCCTCGAAACCGCCCTCCGGCTCTTCAAGGAGCGCGGTTACGACAAGACGACGATGCGGGCCATCGCCCAGGAGGCCGGGGTCTCCGTCGGCAACGCGTACTACTACTTCGCGTCCAAGGAACACCTCGTCCAGGGCTTCTACGACCGGATCGCCGAGGAGCACCAGGCGGCCGTCGAAGGAATCCTCGACAGCGACGAGAAGGACCTCACGGCCCGCATCCGCGGGGTCCTCCTCGGCTGGCTCGACATCGCCGAGCCGTACCACGAGTTCGCGTCCCAGTTCTTCAAGAACGCCGCCGACCCCGACAGCCCGCTCAGCCCCTTCTCCCCCGAGTCCGAGGGCCCGCGCGAGGCGGCGATCGACGTCCATCGGAGGGTCATCTCCGGCGCCTCGGTGAAGATCGACCCCGAACTGGCCGAACCGCTGCCGCAGTTGCTCTGGCTCCAGCAGATGGGCCTCGTGCTGTTCTGGGTGTACGACCGCTCCGAGGGATGCGCCAACAGCCGCCGCCTGGTCGAGCGGCTGGCACCGGTCACCGCCCGGGCGATCTCGCTCTCGCGCTTCCGGCTGCTGCGCCCTCTGGTCCGCGAGACGCACGACCTGCTCGCCGACTTCATGCCGACGGCGGCGGGCATGGCGGCCTCGGGCAAGCCCAAGCGGGCGGTCCCGAAGACGAAGACGGCGGACGCACCGCAGGACTGACGCGCCGCACACGCGGAGGGCCCCGAGCCGGTACACGACTCGGGGCCCTCCGCGTGGAGCGGGACACTCCTAGATCCAGTGGAGCTCCCACAGGCGCCAGATGCCGGTGCCGTCGGTCAGGTACTGCGAACCGGCCACGTCCTCCGTCGCCAGCACGTAGTCCTTCTTCTGCCACAGCGGCACCAGCGGCACGTCCGCGGCCACCTCGGCCTGGATCGCCTCGAAGTCGTTGGCGGCCGCGGCCCGGTCGCTGTACTGCTGCGTGGCGGAGATCAACGAGTCGATCTTCCTGCTCGAGAAGCCGTTGTGCATGGCGTTGGCGGACCCCACGAGCGGGGCGGTGAAGCTGTCGGAGTCCGGGAAGTCGGGGAGCCAGCCGACCGGGTACGCGTCGTAGTCGCCCTTCGCGTACGCCTTCTGGAAGTCCTTCCACTCCGCCTCGACGAGCTTGACCTTGAACAGGCCGGTCGCCTCCAGCTGCCGCTTCAGCTCGGCCGCCTCGGCGCCGTAGGTGGCGTCCTTTCGGTAGCCGAGGGTGAAGGACACCGGGGTCTCGACGTCGGCGTCCTTCAGGAGGCTCGCGGCCTCCTTCTTGGACGGCTCCGGGTAGGCGTCGTAGAACGCGGTGCTGTGGCCGTTGAAGCCCTGCGGGATGAGGGAGTACAGCGGCTCGACCGTGCCGCGGTAGGCGCCGGTGACGATCGCCGGGCGGTCGATGACGGCGGCGACGGCCTGCCGGACCGCCTTCTTCGCCATCGGGGAGCCGGACTTCACGTTGAAGTAGAGATTGCGGATCTCGGCGGTCTGCGCCTCGGTGATCCGGGTCGAGTCCTCGCCGTTGCCCAGCGTGGAGAGCAGCTCCGGCGGCATCTGCCGGTGCGTGACGTCGACCTGCTTGGTCTTCCAGGCGGAGGCCAGCTGCTCGGACTCGGTGAAGTACCTGACGACGATCGGGCCGCCGGTCCTACCGAGCGCGCCCCGGTACTTCGGGTTCGGCTCCAGACGGGCGCTCTCACCGGGCTTGTACTCCTTGAGGACGTACGGCCCCGATCCCTCGACCGTCACGCCCTCGCGCAGCTCCTTGGCGGGGTACTGGGTGCGGTCGACGATCGAACCGGCGCCCGTCGCGAGCTTCAGCGGGAAGGTGGCGTCGCGGCCGCTCAGCTGGAAGGTGACCGTCTGGCCTTCGGCCACGACCGTCTTCAGGGTCGGGAAGAGCGGAGCCGGACCGACGTCCGCCTTGATGCCCAGCATCCGCTCGAAGGAGTACTTGACGTCCTCGCCGGTGACCTTGCGGCCGCTGGCGAAACTGAGGTCGTCCCGGAGCGTGCACTGGTACGTGGTCAGCTTGGCCCCGACGAACTTGCAGCTCTCGGCCGCGTCCGGGACGGGCGTGGTGAAGCCCGGCTTGAAGGTCAGCAGCGACTGGAAGACGTTGCTGTACATCGCCCAGGAACCGGCGTCGTACGCACCCGCCGGGTCGAGAGAGGTCACCTCGTCGGTGGTGCCGACGGTGATGGCGTCCGTCCGGACGTCGTCGGACGGCAGCAGTTGCCAGCCCCCCACCCCGGCGGCCACCAGAACTCCACAAGTGATCAGGATCCGCAGACGGACCGTCGACCGCATCGCCGTGTTTCCTTTTTTCGTGCCCACCCCTGGCGCGGCGGCGCCCAGCCTGCCGCGATGGCGCCCACCCAATCACACGGATTTCACAAGTGGAAGAGTAAACCTTCACAGTGCAGGCATATGTCCGGGATAGGGGGACTTCAGGCGACTGAGCAGCACGTATCCACCCCTGCGCGATGAGTGACCCATTCCGCTACGCCGGCTGGGCCTGCTCCGTCCGCCAGGCCCGCCAGGTCTCCTAGGCCTGCTTGGAAGCCAGCTCGACGAGGGTGATGTCGGAGGGTGCGCCGACGCGGACCGGGGGTCCCCAGGCGCCGACGCCCCGGGAGACGTACAGCTGGGTGTCGCCGTACCGCTCCAGGCCGGCGACCGTCGGATTGGCGAGATCGGCGAGGTAGTTGCCGGGCCAGAGCTGGCCGCCGTGGGTGTGGCCGGAGAGCTGGAGGTCGACGCCGTGGCGGACGGCGTCGTGGATGACGATCGGCTGGTGCGCGAGCAGGACGGCGGCCTTGGCGCGGTCGCGGTCGCCGAGCGCGGCGACGAAGTCGGGGCCCTGGCCCTCGCTCTCGCCGGCGATGTCGTCGACCCCCGCGAGGTCGAAGCCGGCCGCGATCTCCAGACGTTCGTTGCGCAGCGGGCGCAGGCCGAGCTCGCGGACGTGATCGACCCAGGCGTCGGCACCCGAGAAGTACTCGTGGTTGCCGGTCACGAAGAACGAGCCGTGCCGGGCCCGGAGCTGGGCGAGCGGCTCGGCGGCGGGCCCGAGGTTCTCGACGGTCCCGTCGACGAGGTCGCCGACGACGGCGATCAGGTCGGGCTGGGTGGCGTTGATGGCGTCGACGATGCGCTGGGTGTGGGCGCGGCCCAGGATGGGACCGAGGTGGATGTCGGAGACAACGGCGATCCGGTACCCGTGCGCGGCGCGCGGCACCTTGGCGAGCGGCACGGTGACCCGCTTGACGCGGGGCCCGCGCAGCACCCCGTACGTCCCGTACCCGACGGTCCCCACGGCGGCGGCAGCAGCGGCCCCACCGACGACCCGCGACACGAACAGCCGACGCGACACGGCGGTGGCACCTGAGGCACCCGACGTACCCGTGGCACCCGACGTACCGGTGGCACCCGACGTACCCGCGGCGTGGGACGCGTCGTCGCCGTCCTCCGACCCGGTGGGTGACGGGTCCCCGTCGACCTCGGTCAGGACCCCGCCGGCCGGCGCACCGGCGCCCCCGCCGGCTGCCGCGACCGGGCTGCCGGCCCGCGACCCGGTGCGCGCGGAGTCCGTGAGCTCATGCCCGGATCCCGCGCCGTCCCCGCTCGCGAGGTCCCCGGCCGTCCCGTCCGCGCCCGTCCCGTCCCGGCGGTCGAGCCACCGCCGCAGGAGCGGGCGGACGGCCTCGCCGACGACGAGGGCGAGGGTCACATAGAGCAGCAGCGCCAGCCAGAGGAAGCCCGGCCAGGCCACGACCTGCTGGAGCCGGAACGGCGCTCCGGCGCGGCCCGCGGCGAGGGCGGCGAGCGACAGCACCGGCAGGACGAACGCGGCCGCCGTCCCCAGGCGCCGCGCCGCGCCGCCCGCCACGGTCACATCACGGACCAGTCGCTTCCACACGTACCAGTGGACCCCGCCCAGCAGGGCGAGGACCACGACGACCACCAGCAGGAAGACCAGCACGCGCCCCAACCCCTATCCGCGCTCGCGCCGCAATGCGCGCACGCCACGCAACCCGATCACGCCCACCACCGTCCCCAGGACAAAGGACGTGATGGCGAGCAGCAGATGAACCCAGAAATAGGCCGTCGGGTCGCCCGCGTCGTCGAAGGCGAGACCGCTCCCGTCGTTCGCCAGATTCTTGACGAAAGTGATCCAGATGAACCAGCTCCACACCCCGAACGCGAGCAGGAACCATGAGACGGGCCGGCTGAGCTTCATAACCCCAGTATCACCACCCGCCCGCCCCTCCCCGCGCCCGGGGCGTCCGGGTGGACGCCCGGGGGCGAACCGCCTGGTGGGGTTCGGATCCGCGGTCCATGCCTGTACGTTTTCGATCGTGTCTGCCTCGAAGAAGACCGCTTGGGCGGTCACTGCTGCCGCGTTGCTCCCCCTTGTCGCCGCCTCGCCGGCCCATGCGGACAAGAAGGAGGACCAGCAGCCCAAGCCCCCCGCCCTCATGTCCTCCGTCGGCGGCACCCAGCTCAGCGTGCCCGGGACCCAGGTGCGGCTCGGTGCGGGGGCGCCGGTGCTGCCCAAGGAGCTGAGCGGGCGGTCCTGGATCGTGGCGGACGCGGAGACCGGGGACGTGCTCGCCGCGCACAACGCCCACTGGCCCCTCGCCCCCGCCTCCACGCTCAAGATGCTCTTCGCGGACACCGTCCTGCCGAAGTTCCCGAAGACCACGAGCCACACCGTCGATCCGAAGGACCTCGCCGGGATGGGCGCGGGCTCGAGCCTCGTCGGCGTCAAGGAGAAGCAGACCTACACCGTGCACGACCTCTGGCTCGGTGTGTTCCTTCGCTCCGGCAACGACGCCGTGCGGGTGCTCGCAGCGATGAACGGCGGCATCCGGCAGACCGTGAAGGACATGAACGACCACGCCGTCGAGCTCCAGGCCCTCGACACCCACGTCGCGTCTCCGGACGGCTACGACGCCCCGGGCCAGGTCTCCTCCGCGTACGACCTCACCCTCATCGCCCGCAGCGGGATGCAGAAGGCGGACTTCCGGGAGTACGCCGCCACACCCCGCGCCACGTTCCCCGGCGAGCAGAAGCCGGGCAAGAAGCGGGAGACCTTCGAGATCCAGAACACCAACCGGCTGCTGACCGGCGCGCTCGGCATCGCGCCGTACCAGGGCATGGCGGGCGTGAAGAACGGCAGCACCACGCACGCCGGCTCCACCTTCACCGGCGTTGCGGAGCGCAACGGCAAAGTGCTGCTCGTGACGGTGATGAACCCGTCCGCCAAGGAGCAGCACGCGGTGTACAAGGAGGCCGCCCGGCTCCTCGACTGGGGCTTCGCGGCGTCCGGGAAGGTGCAGCCGGTCGGGGAGCTGGTCCCGCCGAAGTCCGCCCGTACGAACCCCGGTACCGAGAGCGACAGCTCCACGCCCGCCCCGGGCAAGAACGCGCCAGGGAACACCGCGAACGCCGCGGCCGACGAGAAGTCCGGCGGCATCGGGATCGCCCTCGGGGTGATCGGCGGGGTTCTGGTGGTGCTCGCCGGCGCGGTCTTCCTCGTCAATCGTCGCTGGCCGCTGCCGGAGCTGGTCGGCCGTCGTCCGCGTTCCCGCGAGGACGTCGACGACGAGTAGAACCGTCGGCTCCGGTCGAGGTCCAGGCCGCGCAGTACAGCAGCAGCTTCGCGGTGAAGTTGATCCACAGCATCAGCGCGACGGGAACACCGAACGCGCCGTACATCGACTTCCCCGCGACGCCCTTCATATAGCCGCCGAGCAGCAGCTTCAGCAGTTCGAAGCCGATCGCGCCGATGACCGCCGCCACCATCAGGCGGCGGCGCGGCGGCTGGACACCGGGCAGCAGCGTCAGCAGGTACAGCAGGATGAGGAAGCCGGCGACGGCGGCGACGGCGACCGAGGCCACCTGGAGCAGGATTCCGGTGGCCCCGTCGCCGGAGATCCCCAGCCGGTCGGCGCTCCAGCCGACGGCCGTGGAACCGAGCCAGGACGCGGCGAGCGAGCAGAGCCCGACCCCGCCCAGCCCGAGCAGCACGATCGCGTCCTTCCCCTTGCGCACGACGGGGTTTCCCTCGTCCTCGTCGTCGAGCCCCCACACCGCGCGCAGACAGTCCCGCATCGAGCCGACCCAGCCGATGCCGGTGAAGAGCAGCAGCGCGCCGGCGACGAGGCCGATCGTGCCGGCGTTGTCCACGAGCCCGCTGATGTTGAGCTGGTCGGAGATGCCGGGGACCTGCTCGGAGACCTTGTCCTCGATCTTGTCCAGCTGCTCCTTGCTGAGCAGCGCGGCGCCGACGGCCGCGGCGACGGCGATCAGCGGGAAGAGCGCGAGGAAGCTGATGAAGGTGATGGCGGCGGCGAGCCGGGTCCAGTGGACGGCGTCGAGGGTCTCGTACGAACGCCAGGCGTGGGTGCGCATGAGCCGGGCGACCCAGGGGCCGATGACGGGGAGCTTGGTCAGCCAGTCCATGTCGTACGCGTACCCCTTGCTCCGGCAGCCGAACGGAACCCGATCGTCCGGGTTCCCCAGAATCGCAGACAGGTCACGAGAACCATGCCGATACCGAGTCCTGACACCGTGTCGGCCCGTGCTGAGCCGAGTCCGAGGCCGTAACGGGAGACGCCGAGGCGGAGTTCGCGCCTCACAGGTCCGCGACCGCCATGCCGTACATCGCGGCCCAGACCAGGCCGATGACCGCGAGCGGGCGGTCGCGCAGGACGACGTCCTCCGGCGCCCCGGCGGTGCCCCGGTCGGCGAAGACGGCGTAGCGCAGCACGGCGAGGATGAAGGCGATCACGGAGAGCTGGCGCCAGGGCAGCAGTCCGGCGTGGGCGACGCCACCGCTCTCCAGCGCCCAGAGGCAGTAGCCGAGGACGGCGACTCCGGCGGCCAACTGCCAGACGAAGCGCAGGTATCCGGTCGTGTACTGGGTCAGCAGCGCGCGGGTCGTGCCCCGCGCGTCCTCCATCTGCACGGCCTCGGAGTACCGCTTGGCGGCGACCATGAAGAGCGCGCCGAAGCCGGTGGTGATGAGGAACCAGCGGGAGAGCGGGATCGACAGAGCAACGCCCCCGATCATCGCCCGCATCAGGAACCCGGTGGTGACGACGGCGAGATCGACGACGAGGACGTGCTTGAGCCGCACGCAGTACGCGAACTGCATGGCGAGGTACGCGATGAGGAGCGCGGCGGTCATGGCGTTGCACAGGACCGCGCCGGCGACGGCGGCCCCGAGGCCGAGAAGGGCACCCGTGGCGTAGGCGAGGGGGACCGGGACGAGACCGGCGGCGACGGGGCGGCGGCGCTTCGCGGGGTGGGCGCGGTCGGCGGCGGCGTCGCGGGCGTCGTTGACGAGGTAGACGGCGGAGGCGGCGGCCGTGAACAGGGCGAAGACGAGGGCGAGTCGGGCGGCCGCGTGCCAGGAGACGAGCTGACCCGCGGCGACGGGCGCGGCGAGGACGAGGACGTTCTTGACCCACTGGCGGGGCCGGGCGGTCCGCACGAGTCCGGCGGCCACCGCGTACACCTGCCGGCTTCCTCGCCCGCGCCGCCCTTCTCGTACGGCGACGGGCCTGTCGAGGACGGCGGCGCCGGTGGTGCCGTCAGCCACGGCGGCCACCGGGGAGTGCGGTGTTCGGCCCGACGGCGGCCGGGACCGCCGCCCGTAGGACGGATGAGGCCCTGGCGGCCACGCGACTTCCGAGGCCCGGCCACGACGAGGTGCCTCGTGGGCCGTGTCCCGGGATGGGCACCGGACGCGCAGGCGTCACGCGCGCGTGAGGCGGCACGGACTCACGCGCCCGTGGCGCCGCGAAGCGCGCCCCGGCGGGGCCGGGTGCGCGCAGCCAGCCGCGGCCCAGGGTCGCCGTGACCGCGCCGAGGAGGGCGCCGGCCGCGACGTCCGTCGGGTAGTGGACGCCGACGACCAGGCGGGAGACGCACATCGCGGTCGCGGCCGGTGCGGCCAGCCGGCGGACGGCCGGGTGCAGGGCGCCGAAGGCCACGGCGGCCGCCGCCGCGGAGGTCGCGTGGGAGCTCGGGAAGGAGTGCCGGCCCGCCGTGCGGACCAGGGGCTCGTACTCCGCCGACCCCGGCCTCGGCCGCCGCACGACCCGTTTGACGCCCATGCTCGCCAGGTGCGCCGCGGCGATCAGGGCCGTACCGCGCAGCCAGCCGGTCCGGCGCTCCGGGTCCACCGCCGCTCCGGTGAGGCCGGCCGCGAGCCACAGCGCGCCGTGTTCACCACTGAGGGACAGGGCGCGGGCGGCCGTCGCCACCGGCGTCCGCCGCCCGCAGCGGCGCAGGGCGGCCAGGATCCTTCGCTCGGCCCCGGCCCATTCCGCGTATCGCATCGGCTCCGCCTCCCCGGTTCTCGGTCAACCAGGGGTGACTCTGGCCCGAGGGTTCCGCGACCGCACGGCAATCTTTCCTGACACTCGTCTAATCACCCATTTCGACGAACCATGGTGCAAAGCAGGCATACACCACATGCCGGGCGATACGGTCGCCTCCATGGCTGCCGAGACCGACATTCCCGAACCCCTCACCGGCTGGGGCCGCACCGCACCCACCCTCGCGCGCGTGCACCGCCCCCGTACCTACGAGGAGGCGTCCGCGGCGGTTCGCGCGTGCGGCGCCCGCGGCTCCATCGCCCGCGGCCTCGGGCGCGCCTACGGGGACGCCGCCCAGAACGCCGGCGGCTCCGTCCTCGACATGACCGGCCTCGACCGCGTCCGCTCGATCGACGCCACCGCCGGCGTCGTCGTCTGCGAGGCAGGTGTCAGCCTGCACCGACTGATGGAGGTGCTGCTCCCGCTCGGCTGGTTCGTCCCCGTCACCCCCGGGACCCGGTACGTCACCGTCGGCGGCGCGATCGGCGCCGACATCCACGGCAAGAACCACCATGTCTCCGGCTCCTTCGCCCGCCATGTGTCCTCCCTCGAACTCCTCACCGCCGACGGGGAGGTCCGTACCGTCGCCGCCGGCACCGACCTCTTCGACGCCACGGCCGGCGGCATGGGCCTGACCGGTGTGATCCTCTCCGCGACCCTCCGGCTCCTGCCCGTCGAGACCTCGCTGATGTCCGTCGACACCGAACGCGCCACGGACCTCGACGACCTGATGGCCCGGCTCACCGCCACCGACCACCGCTACCGCTACTCGGTCGCCTGGATCGACCTGCTCGCCCGCGGCGCCGCCACCGGCCGGTCCGTCCTCACCCGCGGCGACCACGCCCCGTACGACGCGATCCCGGTCCGGGACCGCCGCGCCCGTCGCGCGCCCCTCGCCTTCCGCCCCGGGCGGCTGCCGGCCGCGCCCGCGCTCGTCCCCGAGGGGCTGCTCGGCCGCACCACGGTGGGCCTGTTCAACGAGGTCTGGTACCGCAGGGCGCCCCGCCGCCGCAGCGGCGAACTCCAGCGGATCTCCACCTTCTTCCACCCGCTCGACGGCGTCCCGCACTGGAACCGGATCTACGGACGCGGCGGCTTCGTGCAGTACCAGTTCGTCGTCGGGTACGGGCAGGAGGAGACCCTGCGCCGGATCGTGAAGCGGATCGCGCGACGCGGCTGCCCGTCGTTCCTCGCCGTCCTGAAGCGCTTCGGCGAGGGCGACCCGGGCTGGCTCTCCTTCCCCGTGCCCGGCTGGACGCTCGCGCTCGACATCCCGGCCGGGCTCTCGGGGCTCGGCGCGTTCCTCGACGAGCTGGACGAGGAGGTGGTGGGCGCGGGCGGCCGGGTCTACCTCGCGAAGGACTCCCGGCTGCGGCCCGAACTGCTGCACGCCATGTATCCGCGGCTCGCCGACTTCCAGGCGCTGCGTGCCTCGCTCGACCCGCGCTCGGTCTTCGTCTCCGACCTCTCCCGTCGTCTCGCCCTCTGAATGCTCTCCGGTTGCTCTCTGATCGCCCTCTGAGGAGTTTGATCGTCATGAAGGACGCCTTCGGCACCCCGCAGTCCCTGCTCCTCCTCGGCGGCACGTCCGAGATCGGGCTCGCCACCGCCCGCCGGCTGATCGCCCGCCGCACCCGCACGGTCTGGCTCGCCGGGCGCCCCTCCCCCGCGATGACGGCCGCCGCCGACTCGCTGCGGGTGCTGGGCGCGGAGGTGCACACCGTCCCCTTCGACGCGCTCGACACGGAGTCGCACGCGGAGCGCCTCGGCAAGATCTTCACCGAGGGCGACATCGACATGGTGCTGCTCGCCTTCGGGATCCTCGGCGACCAGGCGCACGACGAGGCCGATCCGCTCGCCGCCGTCCGGGTCGCCCAGACCAACTACACGGGGGCGGTCTCCGCCGGGCTCGTCTGTGCGGCGGCGCTGCAGGCGCAGGGGCACGGCTCGCTCGTGGTGCTCTCCTCCGTGGCCGGCGAGCGCGCCCGCCGCGCGAACTTCATCTACGGCTCGTCCAAGGCCGGTCTCGACGCGTTCGCGCAGGGGCTCGGGGACGCGCTGCACGGGACGGGGGTGCACGTGATGGTCGTACGACCCGGGTTCGTGCGGTCGCGGATGACGGCCGGTCTCGAGGAGGCCCCGCTGGCGACCACACCGGAGGAGGTCGCGCGGGCGATCGAGCTGGGGCTGCGGCGCCGCTCGGAGACGGTGTGGGTGCCGGGGGCGCTGCGGATGGTGATGTCGGCGCTCCGGCACATGCCGAGGCCGGTGTTCCGGCGTCTGCCGGTCTGACGCCCCGAGGGGCGTCGGAGGGCGGCGTCGGCGGGGACGGTCAGCCGGCGGCCGGGGTCGGGGTGTCGACCGGGGCGCCCTGGGCGGGGACCGTGGGGACGGCGCGGCCGGCGCCGAACTCGTACGCGTGCAGCTTGCGCCACACCCCGTCCGGCCCCTGCTCGTACAGCGCGAAGGACGAGCAGGTCCAGGCCGCCTCGAAGTCGGCCAGCTCCTCGTACGCCCGGTCCATCGCCTCCTCGGAGATGCCGTGCGCCACCGTGACGTGCGGGTGGTACGGGAACTGCAGCTCGCGCACGAGCGGCCCGGACTCGTCCCGCACCCGCTCCTGGAGCCAGGCGCAGGCGGAGACGCCCTCGGCCAGCTGGACGTACACGACCGGTGACAGCGGGCGGAACGTTCCGGTGCCGCTCAGCCGGACCGGGAAGGAGCGGACGCCGGCCGCGACCTCGGCGAGATGCGCCCGGATCGCGGGCAGCCGCTCCTCGTCGACCTCCGTCGGCGGGACGAGGGTGACGTGCGTGGGGATGCCGTGCGCGGCGGGATCCCCGAAGCCCGCGCGCCGCTCCTGGAGCAGGCTGCCGTAGGGCTCCGGGACCGCGATCGAAACGCCGAGCGTTACGGTCCCCACGTCGTTCTCCTCCGTCGTCGTGTCATTCGGGTCGGTGGTGGTGCAGCCGCCAGTGTGCGGCCTGCACCACCCCTGAGGCCAGAGTCCTTGGACTCAGTGCTTCGCGGGCAGGAAGCCCACCCGCTCGTACGTCTGCGCCAGGGTCTCCGCGGCGACCGCGCGGGCCTTCTCCGCGCCCTTGGCGAGGAGCGAGTCCAGCGTCTCCGGGTCGTCCAGGTATTCCTGCGTACGGGTCCGGAACGGCGTGACGAAGTCCACCATGACCTCCGCCAGGTCGGTCTTCAGCGCGCCGTACATCTTGCCCTCGTAGCTCTTCTCCAGGTCCGGGATGCTCGTTCCGGTGAGCGTGGACATGATGGAGAGCAGGTTGGAGACGCCGGCCTTGTTCTCCGGGTCGAAGCGGATGACCGTGTCGGTGTCCGTGACCGCGCTCTTGACCTTCTTCGCCGTCGTCTTCGGCTCGTCGAGCAGGTTGATCAGACCCTTGGGCGTGGACGCCGACTTGCTCATCTTGATCGTCGGGTCCTGCAGGTCGTAGATCTTCCCCGTCTCCTTGAGGATGTACGGCGCCGGGATCGTGAACGTCTCGCCGAAGCGGCCGTTGAACCGCTCCGCGAGGTCGCGGGTCAGCTCGATGTGCTGACGCTGGTCCTCGCCGACCGGGACCTGGTCGGCCTGGTAGAGGAGGATGTCGGCGACCTGGAGGATCGGGTACGTGAAGAGACCGACGGTGGCCCGGTCGGCGCCCTGCTTGGAGGACTTGTCCTTGAACTGGGTCATGCGGGAGGCCTCGCCGAAGCCCGTGAGGCAGTTCATGATCCAGCCGAGCTGCGCGTGCTCGGGGACGTGGCTCTGGACGAAGAGCGTGCAGCGCTCCGGGTCGAGGCCGGCGGCGAGCAGCTGGGCGGCGGCGAGCCGGGTGTTGGCGCGCAGCTCCGCGGGGTCCTGCGGAACCGTGATCGCGTGCAGGTCGACGACCATGTAGAAGGCGTCGTGAGTCTCCTGCAGGGCGACCCACTGGCGGACGGCGCCGAGGTAGTTGCCGAGGTGGAACGAGCCTGCGGTGGGCTGGATTCCGGAGAGCACACGGGGACTGTCAGAGGCCATGCTCATCATTCTCTCAGGTGTGGGAACCGATCCCCGACTGCCGGTGTATCAAAGGTGTGAGGACGCGGGAGGGGGGCCGGATCGTCGTCGACGAAGCTGGCGTGATCGCACGGGTACGCGCCGGGGAGGCGGAGGCGTACGCGGCGCTGGTCCGCGCGCACACGGCGGTCGCGCTGCGGGCCGCGGTGGCGTGCGGGGCAGGTGCGGAGGCCGAGGACGTGGTGCAGCAGGCCTTCTTCAAGGCGTATCGGTCGCTGGGGCGGTTCAAGGAGGGCTCCGCGTTCCGGCCGTGGCTGCTGCGGATCGTGGTCAATGAGACCAGGAACACAGTGCGCTCGGCGGGTCGGCAGCGGGCCGTCGCGGGGCGGGAGGCGGAGCTGCTGGCGGGCGAGCCGCTGATACCGGACGGGGCCGACCCGGCGGTGGCGGTGGAGGAGGACGAGCGGCGGCGGCAGCTGCTCGCGGCGCTCGACCGGCTCGGCGAGGACCACCGGCAGGTGGTGATCCATCGGTATCTGCTGGAGCTGGACGAGACGGAGACGGCCGAGGCGCTCGGCTGGCCGCGAGGGACGGTGAAGTCCCGGCTCAGCCGGGCGTTGAAGAAGCTCGGGATGGCACTGGAGGGAGGTGACGAGCATGACGGACGACGGGCTCTCGGATGAGCTGCGTGACCTCGGACGGCATCTGAGGGTGCCGGACGTGGACGGGGAGACCATGGCCGAGCGGGTGCTCGCTCAGCTCCTGGCGGAGCCGGCGCCGGCGCCGGTCCCCCGGCGACGGTGGGCGCGGGCGTCCTTCGTGGGGGTGTGGTTCGCGTGGCTGCGCGGGCGGTGGAGGGCCCTGCTCGCGGTCCTCTCCGGGGTCCTGGTGGTCCTGGTACTGACCCCGCCGGTGCGGGCGACGGTGGCGGACTGGTTCGGCTTCGGCGGGGTGGAGGTGCGGTTCGACCCCCGGGCGCACCCCGACCCGGGCTCGGTGGTGCCGGGCTGTCCCGACCCGGTGCCGCTGGAGGAGGCCGGGCGCAGGGCCGGCTTCGTGCCGCTGATACCGAGCGCGCTCCGCCCGCCGGACGCGGTCTCGGTGACCGGCGCGGCCGAGCGGGGGCGGGCGGTGATCAGCCTGTGCTGGTACGGGGACGGTGACCGGACGGTCCGGCTCGACGAGTTCCCGGCGCGGCTCGACGTGGGCTTCGGCAAGCAGGTGCAGACGCATCCGGAGTGGGTCGATCTGCCGGACGGGGAGCAGGGCTACTGGTTCGCCGAGCCGCATCTGCTGCGGTTCCCGATGACGGACGCGAGCGGGCAGGAGTGGACCCACTCGATACGCACGGCGGGCCCCACGCTCCTCTGGACGAGGAACGCGGGAGCCCTGACCCTGCGCCTGGAGGGCGAGCCGACCCTGAAGGAGGCCCGCCGCATCGCCGAGTCGGCGGGCTGAGCGCCCGCGGCCGGATCAGACCGGGAGGCCCGGCGCCGGGAAGGCCGCCATCAGCTCCGCTACCTCCGCGCGGATCTTGAGGAGCGCGTCCTCGTCGCCCGAGCCCGCCGCCGCGACACCGCGGTCGATCCAGTCGGCGACCTGCACCATGTGCTCCGTACCGAGACCGCGGGAGGTGAGGGAGGGGGTGCCGATGCGGACGCCTGAGGGGTCGAAGGGCTTCCGGGGGTCGTAGGGGACGGTGTTGTAGTTGACGACGATCCCGGCCCGGTCGAGGGCCTTCGCGGCGACCTTGCCCGGGACCTCCTTGGGGGTGAGGTCCATCAGGATCAGGTGGTTGTCGGTGCCGCCGGAGACCAGGTCGAAGCCGCGGGCGAGCAGCGCCTCGGCGAGGGCCTTGGCGTTGGCGACGACCGCGTGGGCGTAGTCGCGGAAGGAGGGCTGGGCCGCCTCGTGCAGGGCGACGGCGATGGCGGCGGTGGTCTGGTTGTGCGGGCCGCCCTGGAGGCCGGGGAAGACGGCCTTGTCGAGGGCCTTGGCGTGCTCCTCGCGGGACATCAGCATGGCGCCGCGCGGGCCGCGCAGGGTCTTGTGGGTGGTGGTCGAGATGACGTCGACGTGCGGGACCGGGGAGGGGTGGGCGCCGCCCGCGATCAGGCCGGCGATGTGGGCGACGTCGGCGACGAGCACGGCGCCGGACTCGCGGGCGATCTCGCCGAAGGCGGCGAAGTCGATCGTGCGGGGCAGCGCGGTGCCGCCGCAGAAGATCACCTTGGGCCGCTCCGCGAGCGCGAGGTCGCGTACCTGGTCGAAGTCGATGAGCCCGGTGTCCTGGCGCACGCCGTACTGCACGCCCCGGAACCACTTGCCGGTCACGGAGACGCCCCAGCCGTGGGTGAGGTGGCCGCCCATCGGCAGGGCCATGCCCATGACGGTGTCGCCGGGCTCGGCGAAGGCGAGGTAGATCGCGAGGTTGGCCGGGGAGCCGGAGTAGGGCTGCACATTGGCGTGGTCGACGCCGAAGAGGGCCTTGGCGCGCTCGATGGCGAGGGTCTCGACCTTGTCGATGTTCTGCTGGCCCTCGTAGTACCGGCGGCCGGGGTAGCCCTCGCTGTACTTGTTCTGCAGGACGGTGCCGGAGGCTTCGAGGACGGCGTGGGAGACGTAGTTCTCGCTGGGAATCAGCCGCAGGGTCTCGGCCTGCAGCTGCTCCTCGGCGCCGACGAGCGCGGCGAGTTCGGGGTCGGTGGCGGCGAGGGCGGGGTGGTGGGCGGGAAGATCGACGGCGTGAGGGGTGGCGTTCATGGCGTTCCTCCGGGCGTGTTGGCGGATCCCGGGGTCACGGTCAGCCCAGCCGGCCGGCACCACACGGGACGGGTCCCAGTGGTGCGAACTGGGGGCTCACCCGCCGAAGGCAGGGGGCGGGCGGCACCCACACGGGATTGTTCTGTTCCCGTGGTGCCCAGGCGAACGGCACCTCGTGTTGATCCTGCCGCGCACGGCTCCCCCGGGGTCGCTTCCCCGTACGCCAGTCGCCGTGCGTGTATCCACATTAGCGGGCGCGCCGTCGCCCAAGGTTTCTTCTTCCACCATCCGAGCGACGATAAGAAAGGGGCCACACCCACCCCCGGGCCGCAGGACGAACGGAGATCCCGTGTCGAGGACGCAAGACGCGATCGCTTCCGCGGAGGCGCACAGCGCTCACAACTACCACCCCCTGCCCGTCGTCGTCGCCTCGGCGGACGGGGCATGGATGACCGATGTCGAGGGACGCCGCTACCTCGACATGCTCGCCGGGTACTCGGCGCTCAACTTCGGGCACGGCAATCGGCGGCTGCTCGACGCCGCGCGGGCGCAGCTGGAGCGGGTGACGCTCACGTCGAGGGCGTTCCACCACGACCGGTTCGCGGAGTTCTGTACGCGGCTCGCGGAGCTGTGCGGCAAGGAGATGGTCCTGCCCATGAACACGGGCGCGGAGGCGGTCGAGACGGCCGTGAAGACCGCGCGGAAGTGGGGGTACGAAGTGAAGGGCGTGCCGGACGGGCACGCGAAGATCGTGGTCGCGGCGAACAACTTCCACGGCCGGACGACGACGATCGTCAGCTTCTCCACGGACCACGAGGCCCGTGACCACTACGGCCCGTACACGCCGGGCTTCGAGATCGTCCCGTACGGGGATCTGACGGCGATGCAGGCCGCGGTCACCGCGCACACCGTGGCGGTGCTCCTGGAGCCGATCCAGGGCGAGGCGGGGGTCCTGGTGCCGCCGGCCGGATATCTGCGCGGGGTGCGGGAGTTGACCCGGGAGCGGAACGTGCTGCTGATGGCGGACGAGATCCAGTCGGGCCTCGGCCGGACCGGGCGGACGTTCGCGTGCGAGCACGAGGGCGTGGTGCCGGACGTGTACATCTTGGGCAAGGCGCTGGGCGGCGGTGTCGTCCCGGTCTCGGCGGTGGTCGCGGACCGTGATGTGCTCGGTGTGTTCCGGCCGGGCGAGCACGGGTCGACGTTCGGCGGGAATCCGCTGGCCTGCGCGGTGGCGCTGGAGGTGATCGCGATGCTGCGGACCGGGGAGTACCAGCAGCGGGCGGCCGAGCTGGGCGAGCACCTGCACGCCGAGTTGGGGCTGCTGGTGGGCGGTGGCGCGGTGGAGGCGGTGCGCGGGCGCGGACTGTGGGCCGGGGTGGACATCGCGCCGTCCCGCGGCACGGGCCGGGAGATCTCGGAGAAGCTGATGGACCGGGGTGTGCTGGTGAAGGACACCCACGGTTCGACGATCCGGATCGCTCCGCCGCTGGTGATCAGCAAGGAGGACCTGGACTGGGGTCTGGAGCAGCTGCGGGCGGTCCTTTCGGACTGACGTGCGGGAGCCCCTGCCGGAGTGACCGGATCGCGCCCCGGCAGGGGTCATCAGCGGTAGGATCCGGAGAATGAGCGGTAGCAAGAAGTACTCGATCAGCCTTCCCGAGGAACTCGCCGAGAGCATCCGGCGCCAGGTCGGGCCCGGCGGCTTCTCCGCGTACGTTGCTGAGGCGCTGGAGAAGCGCGTCGCCATGGAACGGCTCCGGGAGATCGTCGCCGACTTCGAGCGACACAACGACCCCCTCACCCCTGAAGAGCTCGAAGAGGCGCGAGCGATGCTCCGCCACCACGAGGATCCGAGTGCCGGCGAAGCAGCCGCCTGATGCCTGGGACTCTGCTCCTCGACAGCGAGGGCCTGTCCAAGCTCTACCTCATGGATCGCATGCTCACAGCCGTCGTTGATGCGGCCGCCAAAGCCGAGGTAACCGTGGCCACGACGGCCATGACCCGCCTGGAGGCCGACTACGAGCGCGTCCACGCTGCCCGTATCCGCTGGGTGCTTTCCCGGATCGACGTCCTTGACGTCACCCGGTCGGTCAGCGACGACGCGGCCCGGCTGCTGCGCGAACACGGCCTGCGCGGCCACAAGTACGCCATCGACGCCGTCCTGGCGGCGATCGCCCGCACCGCGCCCCGCCCTGTCACCGTGGTGACGTCCGACCCGGAGGACCTGACGCTTCTCTGCGGTCCGGACGTCAGGATCATCAAGGTCTGAGGCCCCGGGCCGGCGTCACAGGATCACGTGCGGCAGGAAGCGGGCGTACTCGTCCGTGATCAGGCCCGCCGACTCCCGGATGCCGAGCCCCGCCGCCTCGTCCTCGACGACCCACGCCCCGAGCACGACGCGGTTGCCGTCGAAGTCCGGCAGCGGGGCCAGCTCCTGGTAGCAGCAGGGCTCGTCCCGTACGGCGGCGGCCGCCCCCGGCTCGTGGACGGTGACGCCCGCGCCCTCGCGGCCGAGGAGCGGCTTGGCGACGTAGCCGCCCGTCGCGGCCAGTTCGCGCGGGCCGTCGAGGTAGGCCGGCAGCAGGTTCGGGTGGCCCGGGTAGAGCTCCCAGAGGATCGCGAGCAGCGCCTTGTTGGAGAGCAGCATCTTCCAGGCCGGCTCGATCCAGCAGGTCGTGCCCGTACCGCCGCCGTTGTCGAGGGTGTCCAGGACGTACGGGCCGAAGCGGTCGGTGGCCAGCCACTCCCACGGGTAGAGCTTGAAGCAGCTGCGGATGAACCGGAGCCGGTCGTCCACGAACCGCCCCGAGAGCCGGTCCCAGCCGATCTGTTCGACCGACAGCGCCTCCGTTTCGAGCCCGGCCTGCTGGGCCGTCTCGCGCAGATACGCGACCGTCATCAGGTCCTCGCCGAGCTCGTCGCCCTCGGAGTGGACGAAGTGCACCGGGCTGCCCGGCGGCAGCAGCTTGGCCTGCCGCTTCCAGGCGTCGACGAGCCGCTCGTGGAGCGAGTTCCACTGGTCGGCGCCGGGGAAGCGTTCCTCCATCCAGAACCACTGCGGGCTCGCGGCCTCGACCAGGGAGGTGGGGGTGTCGGCGTTGTACTCCAGCATCTTGGCCGGGCCCGTACCGTCGTAACGGAGGTCGAACCGGCCGTAGAGGGAGGGCAGTTCGGCCCTGCGGCGCCAGGACTCGGCGACGAGGGAGACCAGCCGGGCGTCGGTGAGTCCGAGATCGGCGAAACGGTCCTGCTCGACGATGTGCGCGGCCGCAGCGAGACACATGCCGTGCAGCTCCTCGACGACCTCCTCCAGGGCCTCGACCTCGGGCAGGGTGAAGGAGTAGTACGCGCTCTCGTCCCAGTACGGGCGCAGGGAGTCGTCGGGATAGCGGGTGAGGGGGTAGACGAGCCCCTGCTCCTCCACCGTCTGCTGCCAGCCGGGACGGGGTTCGATCGTGTGCCGCTGCATGTCGTACGGTCCGTCCGCTCAGCCGCCGCTGGAACCGGAGCAGCCGAAACCGCCGGTGTCGACGGCCGTCTTGTCGAAGCTGCCGCCGCTGACCCTGTTGTCGCTGACGCTGCCGCCGTAGTAGTACGAGCCGCGGGTCGAGCTGCTGCTGCCATTGCCGCTGCCGCTCTCGCACTCGTAGCTCGGCAGCTTCTCGCGTGTCAGCGGGTCGACACACCGCCGGTCCGGCTCGGAGCCGCAGGACGTGATCGTCGCCGCGAGCACCCCCATCCCGCCGAGCACGACCGTGCTCGACCTCAGCCTGCGCATGTCATTCCTCTCGATCGCATCGTCAGCGACCGCACAGTTTAGGCCGGTGCCCGAACGCCCTCGCACTAGAGTCCCTTTGTGCTCTTCGGGATGATTTGTGCGCTCGGATCGTCGCTCTGCTTCGGTATGGCGTCGGTGTTGCAGGCGCTCGGTGCGCGGGCGGTGAAGCCCGGCACGGGCGGCGGGGTCGATGTGGCCCTGCTGTGGCGGGCGCTGCGGCAGTGGCGGTACGTGGCGGGGCTCTCCCTGGACGGGATCGGGTTCGGGCTGCAGATCGTCGCCCTGCTCACGCTGCCGATCTACCTGGTGGGGGCCGCGCTCGCCGCGAGTCTGGCGGTCACGGCGGTGGCCGCCTCGTGGCTGCTCGAGGTCCGGCTGAGCCGCTGGGAGTGGACGGCGGTGGGCGTGGTGTGCGCGGGGCTCGCGATGCTCGCACTGGCCTCGGGGTCCGAGGGCGAGCAGAGCGCGTCGGTGGCGCTTCGGTGGGCGATGCTCGCGGCGGCGCTCGTGGTGCTCGCGCTCGGCGCGGTCGCCGGGCGGCTGTCCGACCGGCCGCGGGCGCTGGCGCTCGGACTCCTCGCGGGCTTCGGCTTCGGGGTGGTCGAGGTGTCGGTCCGGCTGATCGACGGCTGGGATCTCGCGAACCCCGCCGTGTACGCGCTGCTGTTGGGCGGCGGGACGGCGTACCTGCTGCTGACCTCGGCGCTCCAGCGGGGTTCGGTGACGACGGCGACGGCGGGTGCGGTCCTGGGCGAGACGATCGGGCCGGCGCTGGTCGGCGTGGTCTGGCTCGGCGACACCACGCGGGAGGGGCTGGCGTGGCTGGCGATCCTCGGCTTCACGATCGCACTGGCCGGCGCGCTGGTCCTGGCCCGCTTCGGAGAACCCCCGACGCCCCCGGTACCGGAACCGGCGACCTCCGGGGCCCGCCGCGCCCCAACGGGCCACTAGCCACGCCGGGCGGCGACGCGCCCAACCACCCCGCCCCCGTTGTGGGCGGGAGGCCGGCGGGGGCGGATGGTCTCGTCGTCATGGCAGGACGCGGCACAAGGCTCCCAGCGCGCCCGACCACGCGCTGTCCGGTGGGGTGGCGTAGCCGACCACCAGGCCGTCCTGGGTCGTCGGGACGTCGGGGTGGCGGAAGCGGTTGAGGCCGAGGAGGGCCAGGCCCTGCCAGGCGGCGGAGCGCAGGACCGCCGGCTCCAGGCCCGGCGGGAGTTGCAGGACCGCGTGCAGGCCCGCCGCGATGCCGCTCACCCGGGTCTCCGGGGAGTGCGCGGCCACCGCCTCCACCAGCTCGTCGCGGCGCCGCCGGTACCGCAGCCGCATCGCCCGGACATGCCGGTCGTACGCGCCCGAGGCGAGGAACTCCGCGAAGGTCAGCTGCTCCAGCGAGCTGGACACCCAGTCCACCCGCCCCTTCGCCGCCACCACCTCGTCCACCAGGCTCTCCGGCAGCACCATCCACGCCAGCCGCAGCCCGGGCGCCAGGGACTTGCTGGACGTGCCCATGTAGACCACCCGCTCGGGGTCGAGGCCCTGGAGCGCGCCCACGGGCTGGCGGTCGTAGCGGAACTCCCCGTCGTAGTCGTCCTCCAGGACGAGCCCGCCCGCGGCCCGCGCCCAGTCGATCGCCGCCACCCGCCGCTCGGGGCGGAGCGCGCCGCCGAGCGGGAACTGGTGGGCGGCCGTCATCAGCACCGCACCGACGCCCTTCATCGCGCCCAGTTCCTCGGTCCTGGTGCCGAGTTCGTCGTACGGCAGCGCGGGCAGCCGCAGCCCCGTGCGGGTCAGCAGTTCCCAGTGGGCGTCGAGCCCGTACGACTCGACCGCCACCTCCCGCACACGGCGGGCCCGCAGCACCTGGCCCATCAGCATCAGCCCGTGCACGAACCCGGAACAGATCACGATCCGCTCCGGCCGCGCGTGGACCCCTCGCGCCCGGGCGAGGTACTCGGCGAGCACGGTGCGCAGTTCGATCCGGCCGCGCGGATCGCCGTAGCCGAACGCCTCGTGGGGCGCGGCCGTCAGCGCGCGCCGGGACGCCTTGAGCCATTCGGCGCGCGGGAAGGACGCGAGGTCGGGCACGCCCGGCTTCAGGTCGTACGTCGGCCGGGCGGCGCTCGGCCTGGCCGCGACCGGGCGCCGCGCGCCCGCCCCGACCACGGCACCCGCCGCACCCGCCCCACCGGCCGTCACCCCCGCCGTCCGCCGCGGCACCGCCCGCTGGGCGACCCGCGTCCCGGAGCCCTGCCGGGCGGTCAGCCACCCCTCGGCGACCAGTTCGGCGTACGCGTCGGCGACGGTGTTGCGGGCCATGCCCAGGTCCGCCGCGAGCGAGCGAGAGGACGGCAGCCGTACCCCCGCCTCCAGGCGCCCACTGCGCACCGCCTCCCGCAGCGCGTCCATCAGCCCCGTACGCAGCCCCGGTCCCCGCAGCTCCAGATGGAGGTCGGCCCCGAAAGTGGCCCAGTCATTCGCCATGTGAATGGACCATACTCCTGCGCCATCGCCCTCGTACGGTGAGAACCATGACGACCACGACCCATGATCACGCGAACACCGCCGAGTACGCCCACGAGCACGGCCCCCGCCTCAACCTCGCCGAGCAGCTCCCCGACTTCTACCGGGCGATGATCCGGCTGGAGCAGGCCGCCGCGAAGGACATCGACCCCACCCTCTACGAGCTGATCAAGATCAGGGCCTCGCAGATCAACCGCTGCGCGTTCTGCATCGACATGCACACCAAGGACGCGCTGGCCGCCGGCGAGTCGGTCGAGCGGATCGTCCTGCTGTCGGCCTGGGAGGAGTCGCGGCACTTCTACACCGAGCGCGAGCTGGCCGCGCTCGCGCTGACGGAGGCCGTCACCGTCCTCACCGACGGCTTCGTCCCGGACGAGGTGTACGCGCAGGCCTCGGCCCACTTCGATCCGACCGAGCTCGCCCGGGTCATCGCCGCCATCACGGTCATCAACGCCTGGAACCGGATCGGCGTCACCACCCGGCTGACGCCCGGCCACTACACCCCCGGGATGTACAAGCAGTGAGCCCCGCCGCCGCCGACGTCCTGCGCGCCCTGCACTCCGACCGCGCCGCCGACGATCCGCTGGTGGTGCCGGGCCCGTGGGACGCGGCGAGCGCCCGTGTCTTCGAGGAGGCCGGCTTCCCGACGCTCGCGACACCGAGCGCCGGGATCGCCGCCTCGCTCGGGTACGAGGACGGGTCGACCCCGCCCGAGGAGATGTTCGCGGCCGTGGCGCGGATCGTGCGGGCCGTCTCCGTACCGGTCACGGCCGATCTGGAGGACGGCTACGGCCTGGCCCCGAGGGAGCTCGTGGCGCGGGTCCTGGAGACCGGGGCGGTCGGCCTGAACCTGGAGGACTCCGACCGCTCCGGTGCGCTCAAGGACCCGCGGGAGCACGCCACGTGGCTCGCGGAGGTACGGGCGGAGGCCGGGCCGCGGCTCTTCGTGAACGCGCGCGTGGACACGTATCTGTGCGGGGTGGACGACCCGGCCGCCGCGATCGAGCGGGCGAGGCTCTACGCGGCGGCGGGCGCGGACTGCGTCTACCCGATCAAGGCGCCGGCGGCCCATCTTCCGCGGTTGTGCGCCGGGATCGACGCGCCGCTCAACGCCCTCGCCCTGCCCGGCGGGCCCTCGCTTGCCGAGCTCGGGCGGCTGGGCGCGGCCCGGATCACCTTCGGCCACGGGCTGTTGCTCCGCACCTTGCGGGGCGTCGCGGAGCTGGCGGGAGAACTGGCCGGAGACACGGCCGAGTTCAGGGCCCGGGCCTGAAGAAGCCGAACGCCCTGCTCAGGACCTCCTGCCGCTCGGGCCGGTCGGCAGACAAAAACGACCCCGCCCCCGGTCGCGGACGACCGGGGGCGGGGCGCAGGATTGCGGGTCGGCTCAGATGAGGCCGAGCTCGCGGACGGCGTCGCGCTCCTCCGCCAGCTCGCGCACCGAGGCGTCGATGCGGGCGCGGGAGAACTCGTTGACGTCCAGGCCCTGGACGATCTCGTACGTGCCGTCCTTGCAGGTGACGGGGAAGGAGGAGATCAGGCCCTCCGGGACGCCGTAGGAGCCGTCCGACGGGATGCCCATGGAGGTCCAGTCGCCGGCGGCCGTGCCGTTGACCCAGGTGTGGACGTGGTCGATGGCGGCGTTGGCGGCCGAGGCGGCCGAGGACGCGCCACGGGCCTCGATGATCGCGGCGCCGCGCTTGGCGACGGTCGGGATGAAGGTGTCGGCCAGCCACTTCTCGTCGTTGACGACCTCGGCGGCGTTCTTGCCGGCGATCTCCGCGTGGAAGATGTCCGGGTACTGGGTCGCCGAGTGGTTGCCCCAGATGGTGAGGCGCTTGATGTCCTCGACGGAGGCGCCCGTCTTGGCCGCCAGCTGCGAGAGCGCGCGGTTGTGGTCCAGGCGGGTCATCGCGGTGAAGCGCTCGGCCGGCACGTCCGGGGCGGCGGCCTGGGCGATCAGGGCGTTGGTGTTGGCCGGGTTGCCGACGACGAGGACCTTGATGTCGTCCGCGGCGTGGTCGTTGATGGCCTTGCCCTGCGGCTTGAAGATGCCGCCGTTGGCGGCGAGCAGGTCGCCGCGCTCCATGCCCTTGGTGCGCGGGCGGGCACCGACGAGCAGGGCCACGTTCGCGCCCTCGAAGCCCTGGTTCGGGTCGTCGAAGATGTCGATGCCCTTGAGCAGCGGGAAGGCGCAGTCGTCGAGCTCCATGGCGGTGCCCTCGGCGGCCTTGACGCCCTGCGGGATCTCGAGGAGGCGCAGCTTGACCGGCACGTCCGCGCCGAGCAGGTGGCCGGAGGCGATGCGGAAGAGCAGCGCGTAGCCGATCTGGCCGGCCGCGCCGGTGACGGTGACATTCACGGGAGTGCGGGTCATGGCGATCTCCGTAAGACAGCTGGCGGTGGGGGTCCCTGCCCCTGGTGCGGGACACCTCTCCTGATCGACGATCGATCGGCCGAGCGGTCGATGTCTCGACGTGAAGAGATATCCAGCGGTCAGGCTATCCGACCCGGGACCCGCTCAACCCCCACCCCCTTGTGGTCCGGCTCACTGCCACCCGACTGCGTCCGCACCGCGCCACGGCCCGGACGGGGCCCGGCCGGGGCGCGGCCACGGCGCGGTCACCCCTCCCCGGTGCACCCCTTCGCCCCGCTGCCGAGCGTCGCGCAGGCCGTCGCGTCCGTTCCCTTGGCCACGGCGACCATCGGGGTGTACGCGTCGGTGTCGGCCTCCACGACCACGTTCTGGCTGGTGCCGGCGGCGGTGACGGTGACGGTGTCGCCCGGGCCGGCCCCGGTGATCCGGGCCCAGGCGGCGCCGCACGTCCGGCTGTACCTCAGCTCCACCTGGCCGGCGGTGCCGACGCGGGCGCGGGAGACGGTGGTGGCGAAGGCGCCGCCGCAGCCCATCGCCTCCGGATCCTGGCCCGCACAGCCGGCGCCGACACATTTCACCCCTGCGGGGAGGGTGGTGCTCGGTGGGGCGCTCGGGGTCGCCGTGGGTGTACCGCCGACCTTCTTCCCGTCGTCGCGGCCTGCGCCGCCCCCGAGGTCGGTGAGGAGGACGGCGGCGGCGATGACGAGCAGGGCGCCGAGCACGCCGGTCAGGATCAGGGCGGCGCGGCGCGGGCGGGACGCCGCGGAGTGCTGCCGGGGCGGTACGGGGGCCGGCGGGGCCGGTCCCGCGGGGGCGGTGGTGCGCCGGGCGGGGGTCGCACCACCGCCCCCGCCACCGACACGCCCGGCCCCGCCACCGACACGCCCTGCCCCGGCGCCGGCGCCCCCGGACCCAGCGCCGGTGACCCCGGCGCCGGTGCCCCCGCTCCCGCCCCTCGTCTCGGTCGAGGCGCTCGCCCCGGCGCTGGGGCCGGACGGCGGGCCCGGCTCGCCGAGGGCGGCGCGTGCCTGCGAGATCCGCAGGGCTTCCATCGTGAGGTCGTGACGCAGTTCGGAGCGGCTCCAGGCGCGCTCGGCGAGCTCCCACATCGTCGTGAGATGGCCGGTGTCCGTGCCGGTCACCTCGGCGAGCGCGACGACCGCGCCTCTGGGCGCGAGGAGCCGTCCGTTCAGATACCGCTCCCACGAGGTCTTGCTGTAGCCGGTGCGGTCCGCGACGGCGGCGATGCTCAGTCCGCTGCGGTCGACCAGCCGTCGTAACTGACTCGCGAACTCGCGTATCCGTGGGTCGAGTTCGTCGGGCAGCGCTTTCCAGCGAGGCATGCGCGTTCCCCCCTTGTCCCCCTTTGTGTCCCCCCAGAAGGATGCTCGGGGCCAGGATGGCAGTTCCCGGGGCAGGAGCGCACGGGTGCATACGAATCGGACGTGCGCCCCCGGGTGTAGCGGAATGGTCACTTCCGTGCCACAGGGCGCTGACGACCCTTGAACCACATTGGCGCGTACATGACGCTCAGACGCAGACGGCGCCCGTCCTCCCTCGGGGGAGAGGACGGGCGCCGTCGTGAGGCCGGAGCTCCTGGTCGCGGGTGCCTAGGTGACCGTGAGATGGAGGATGTCCTCCAGGAACGGGATCCTCAGCCAGGGGCTCGGCTGCACCATGAGCGCCAGCAGCACGATGAGTCCGCCCATGACCCCGTACGTGACCATGTCGGTGAACCTCGACCGTACGGCGAGCATCCCGACGGACGGCAGCGCGCGCCGCAGACCCGCGCCGGTGAGCAGCGCCACCCCGACGAGAATCGCCCCGACCCGGAACGACTGCGCGAACAGATCGGTCCCGACGACGAGCAGCCCCAGCGCGGTCAGGCCGAGCACGGTGAGCAGCGGCCACTGCCGCGCCGGCGCGGGCGCCCCACCGGGGGCGGCCCGCCCGCCGCCCTCGGGCCGCGCGGTATCGGTGGTCACGGCGGGCGGACGCCGCGACGGCCGCACGGCGGCGGCGGTCTCGGCGGGGTCCTTGGCAGCGCCCTTGACGTCCTTTGCAGCGCCCTCGGCGCCCTTGGCGTCCTCGCCGGACGGCGCGGCAGGGGCCTCCGCCCCCTCAACCCGACCCTCGGCGGAACCCTTCATCGCCGAGGAGTCCGGGCCCTCGCCCGGATCCTCGGCGCCCGCGGCGCCCTGGGCGCTCACGCGCGTGGTCATCGTCAGAGCGCCGCGGCCGCGCGCTCAGCGGCCTCGACGACGTTGACCAGGAGCTGCGCGCGGGTCATGGGACCCACGCCGCCCGGGTTCGGCGAGATCCAGCCGGCGACCTCGGTCACCCCGGGGTCGACGTCGCCGAGGATCTTGCCCTCGCCGTTGCGCGAGACGCCGACGTCCAGCACCGCGGCGCCCGGCTTCACGTCCTCCGGCTTGATCAGGTGGGGCACACCCGCCGCGGCGACGATGATGTCGGCCCGCTTGAGGTGGGCGGAGAGGTCGCGCGTCCCGGTGTGGCACTGCGTGACCGTCGCGTTCTCCGAGCGGCGGGTCAGCAGCAGCGGCATCGGGCGTCCGATCGTGACACCGCGCCCGACGACCACGACCTCCGCGCCGTTGATCTCCACGCCGTGCTCACGGAGCAGCTGGATGATCCCGTACGGCGTGCACGGCAGCGGCGCCGGCTCGTTCAGGACGAGACGGCCGAGGTTCATCGGGTGCAGACCGTCCGCGTCCTTGGCCGGGTCCATCAGCTCGAGGATGCGGTTCTCGTCGATGCCCTTGGGGAGCGGCAGTTGGACGATGTACCCGGTGCACTCCGGGTCCTCGTTGAGCTCGCGTACGACCGCCTCGATCTCTTCCTGGGTGGCGGTGGCGGGCAGTTCGCGCTGGAGCGAGGCGATGCCGACCTGTGCGCAGTCACGGTGCTTGCCGGCGACGTACTTCTGGCTGCCCGGGTCGTCGCCGACCAGGATCGTGCCGAGGCCGGGCGTGACGCCCTTCTCCTTCAGGGCCGCCACACGGGCGGTCAGGTCGGACTTGATCGCGGCTGCGGTGGCCTTGCCATCGAGAATCTGGGCGCTCATGAGCCCATCCTCCCGGATGACCCCTCGCTTGTTCCAATTCGGCCGCACACGGCCCTGCGGGCTGGGGGTCCCCCCACGCCCTCAGGGCACAGGGGGCGCGTCAGGGGAGGTTGCACTTGCACAACTCCCGGCATTCCGACTGGACAAAAAGTCGATGCTGCGACGACGATGACCGCGCAGTGCCGCGGGCAGTGCCGGGGGGCAAATCACTCATAAGCTGTGAAAGTTCCTCCGCGCGGGCCGCGTCGTCCCCGCACAACCCACGGAGGAAACCGGCGATGAGCTTCGGCGAACCGAACAACCCCTACGGCCAGCCGCAGGGCCAGGGCCAGCAGCAGCCCGGCTACGGATACCCGCAGCAGACCCCGCAGGGTGTCCCCCCGCAGTACGGCTACCCCCAGGCGCCGCCGGTCCAGCAGCCGTACGGCGGCGGTTACCCGGGCGCGGTCATGGAGATGCCCGGCGGTGTGAAGTCCGCCCGCGTCATGCTCTGGATCCTGGGCGGCCTCCAGGTCATCGGCGCGCTGATGATCTTCGTCATGTCCTTCGCCGTCGAGGAGCTCGCCAAGGACTCGGGCGCCAGCTCGGCCGACGCCGAGATGTTCTCCGACTTCGGCCAGGGCCTTCTGATCTTCGTGGGCGTCCTCGTGCTGGTCTTCGCCGTCCTGGCGATGGTGCTGGCCGCCAAGTTCAAGTCCGGCGGCAACGGCGTCCGCATCTGCTCCATCGTCTACGGCGCCTTCCTCGTGGTGAGCGGTGTGTTCTCGCTGCCGGGCGGCATCGTCAGCCTGGTGCTGGGCATCCTGATCATCGTCTTCGTCGCGAAGGCGGACGGCGCGGCCTGGTTCAACCGCCCGCGTCAGCAGTACTGATCCGAACGGATCCACTCACGCGAAGGGGCCCGGTTCCGCACGGAACCGGGCCCCTTCGGCATTTCTCAGCCGCGTTTGAGGACCACGAACTGTCCCGCCCGCGCCGACACCTCGTACCGCGCCTCCGGATGCAGTGACGCCGCGAGGCCCACCGGGTCCGTCACCGGCTGGGACCAGCCCGAGTCGAGGTCGAGGGCGAGATAGTCGGGGCTGACGCCCTTCGCCCCGCCCACCCAGTAGACGGTGCGGTCCGCCGTGAGGTGGGCCATGAGCGTCACGTTCGTCTCCACGCTCGCCCCCTCCGGCACCGCGTCGACCGCCCGCCTGGCGTCCAGCGTCCGGGTGTCCGTGCGGTACGTCTCCGAGCGCAGCAGCTCCCGCAGCGGCAGGTCCAGGGCGATCACGATCGAGACCGCCGTGACGACGGGGACGGCGACCTTGCCGTACGCGACGAGCCAGCCGCGCGGCGAGGTGCGGACGGCACGGACGGCGTCGACCAGCGCGAGGAAGACGACCGGCATCAGGATGGCGCTGTAGTGCCAGATCATCCCCCAGTGGTTCGGGTCCTGGGAGAGGAAGCGCCAGCCGAGCGTCGGCAGGACGAGCAGCATCAGCGGGGAGCGCAGGGCCAGGAAGCCGGTGATGCCGACGAGGAAGAAGAGCATCTCCCACTTGACGTCGGAGCCGAGCGAGGAGAGCACGGCGTGCGCGAAGGAGACGTCGGCCCCCTCGTTCGACTTCTCGATCTTGGCCCAGTAGTCGTACTGCCCGACCCGGCTCGCGGCGGGGATCAGGACCAGGACCGTCAGGGCGAAGAAGGCGGCGCCGAACGCGGCCAGCGCGGCGCCGAGACGCTTCTGCCCCCGCACGACGAGGACCGCGCCGACCATGGCGACGGTGAGCCCCATGTCCTCCTTGACCAGGACGAGGGGGGCGGACCAGGCGACGGCGGCGGTCCAGCGCCCCAGGAGCAGGGCCCGGCAGGTCAGGGCGAGGAGCGGGACGGCGAAGGCGATCTCGTGGAAGTCGGACTTGACCGCTTCCTGGAGGCCCCAGGACAGGCCGTAGGCCACGGTGAGGCCGAGGCCGGCCGCCCGGCTGCCGAGCACCTGCTGCGCGGTGCGCCCGACGACGACGGCGGAGGCGGCGAAGAGCGCGGCCTGCGCGAAGAGGAGCGCGAGCGGGGAGGACCAGATCCAGTACAGGGGCGCGAGGAGTGCGGTGACCGGACTGAAGTGGTCCCCGAGTATGAGGAAGCCCGGGCCCTTGATGTCGACGACGGGCGCCCGGAGCTCGGCGTAGGCCCGGACGGACTGGTTGAAGATCCCGAGGTCCCAGGAGGGCGTACGGAACTGCTCGTACTGCACCCATGAATAGAGGAAGTACAGCGCGCAGAGCACGCCCGCCACGAGTACGTACGGGCGTATGGGCACCTGGGAGGGGCTGCCGTCCGGCGGCCCGGCGCCGGTCTCCGGGGCGGAGGTCTCCGCCGCCGCCCCGTTCTGTACATCCAACACCGCGCCCCCACCTAGCAGCCGCCGACAAAAGAGCAACCCATTAGACCAGAGAGGGCGCGAGGGGCGGAATCACCGGTCAAACCCGCGCGGAAGGGGGATCCGGGAAAGAGGATCAAGAGAGTGTGATGCGCGTCACATTGACGGGAGTTGGAATTCGCCACTCCACTCCCACCCACCCCCCGCCTGTTCGCGATTCCCACTGGCTGCGGTGGGGGCGGATCTACCCGCTCACGGATTCGTCACGAGCGGAATCATTCGATCACGCTGCGATATTTCGGCCACATGACAACGACGCTGGCCCGAACTCGTCCTGCGGAGCAAAAAGTTCCGTCCGAGGCATTCAAATGCTGTGCTAGCTTCCTCGACCGGCAAGACCCGTTTCTCCCACTCACGGCACGTGAAAGGAAGAGCACATGGTCAAGCGCAGACTGATGGCCGCCGTTCTCGGCACCGCCGCCGCGGCCGGCATGACGATGGTCGCCTCGGCTCCCGCCCAGGCTGTCGACCGCAACTGCTACGACGGCAACTTCTGCGTCTATCAGGCCGCGGAGTTCAACACGAACTACCCGATGTACCGCTTCAGCGGGGCGGACGCCAACTGGTCCGACCAGTCGGCGATCTACGACAACGACAGCTCCTGGCGGAACCGCTGGAGCGTCACGGTGAAGGTGTACGCCCTCGCCAACTACTCCACCGTGAACACCTGCTTCAACCCCGGCTACCAGCTCGGGGCGGGCGGCAGCTCGCAGAACAACAACGGCCGCTCGCACAAGTGGGACGGCACCAGCTGGTGCTGACGCGCCACTGACGGACCGTCCGACGGTCCGAGGTTCGCACTCAGGTGAAAAGCCGGATGCCTCCCCCTCATCGCAGGAGGGGGAGGCATCCGGCCCACCATATCCCCGAGAGGACCCAGATGCTCCCCCGTCACCGGATCGGCGCCGGCCTGGTCGCCGCCGCCCTGACCGCACTCGTCGGCTGCAGCTCAGGATCCGACACCGGCCGCGACGGAGCGGGAGATCCGTCCGGCGGCCCCGCGGCCGCCCCCGACGCGGCGAGCGCGGCGAAGGCCACCTCGGCCTTCAACTCGGCGAAGGAACTGTCGCGCCAGGTCGGCGCGATGGAAATGCAGATCACCAAGAAGTGCATGGTCTCCCAGGGGTTCACGGTGCATCCGCCGGACCCGGTGGCCATGCCGGACGCGGACGGCACCGACGCCCCCGAGGGCCGCGTCTCCCCCACCGCCGAGCAGGCGGCCCAGCGCGGCTACGGCGCCGCGCCGGCCACCGAAGGCGAGCAGCCCGAGAACTCCACACAGGAGCAGCCCGGCCCCTGGCGGGACCTGCCCGAAGCGGAGAAGCAGCGGTACACCCTGGCCAAGAGCGGCGACCCCGACCAACTGGTCAGCTACGAGACCGGGGAGGGCACGTTCTCCTCGCCCAGTGGCGGTTGCATGGGAGAGACCCGCAAGAAGCTCTACGGCGACATGCCGAAGTATCTCCGCCTCATGTGGCTGACCGACAACGGAATGCGCCACGAGGCCGGCCGACAGGCCGAACAGACCGACACATTCCTCAAAGCCGTCGGAGACTGGTCCTCCTGCATGGCGAAGGCGGGATACGACGGCCTGAAATCGCCGACCGAGGCAGTGAAGAAGGCCAAGGATTACTACGGCGGAAAAGACGCCGGAAAGAATCTTGACGCGGCGGCCGTGGAAACCGGCCGAAAGAATGAGATCGCCCAGGCGAAAGCCGACGCGAGGTGTGCCGACACCTCGAAGTACGACACGGTTTGGCGCAGCGCGAATCAGAAAGCCTTGAGCGCGCTCTACGTCAAGAACGAGGCCGACCTGGTCGCCTACCAGGAAATCCTGACCGAGGCTCAGAAGAAGGCCCAGAAGATGCTGGAGTCCTGAGGTGGAGATCAGCGGCGGGGGCCGCCGCACCGCGGACGAGGAGTCCGTCGCCGGCGAGCACGACGAGGAGCGCGCGGAGGGTGCGGGGGCCGCGAGGGGCGTGATCCCGCGGCGCCGCTGGGGCCGGGTCGCGGCCGCGAGCGGTGTCGTCGTCGCGCTGGCGGCGAGCGGCGGCGCCTGGCTCGCCGCGTCCCAGGCCCGTACGCCGGAGCAGCGCGCCGCCTCGGCCGCCGCCCCGCCGCGCTCCAGCGTCACCGTCCCCGCCGAGGCGGGCCCGCTCGTCGACCGCAGGACCTGGGACGGCACCCTGACCCGCAGCAGCAACCTGGTCGTCCGCGGTCCCGAGTCGGGCGGGGGAGCGGCCCGACAGGTCGTGACCCGGCTCTCCGTGAAGCCCGGCAGGAAGCTGGCCAACGGGTCGCTCGGGGCGGAGATCTCCGGCCGTCCGCTGTTCCTCCTCGAAGGGGCGTTCCCGGCCTACCGCGACCTCGGCGAGGGCATGCAGGGCCCGGACGTACGCCAACTCCAGCAGGCCTTGCAGCAGTTGTACGGAACGCCCGTCACCGGCACCTTCGACGACCGCACGGCCCGGGACCTGAAGCGGCTGTACCGGAGCGCGGGATACCGGCCGCTGCTCGGGGCCGAGGGCGGCGGGGATGCGGGGTCCACGGCCGGCGGGTCCGCCGGAACGAGCGGCACGGCGGACGGGAAGACGGGCGGGAGTGGGACCGGCGGAGGCGACACAGGCGCGACCGGCGCCACAGGCGCGAACTCCGGGTCCTCAGGGTCAGCCGGGTCCGCCGGGTCCTCCGGGTCCGGTGCGATGCCGCCGCCCGCCACCAGGACCGTCGTCACCCTCCCCATGTCCGAGGTCGTCTTCATGGGCTCGCTCCCGGCGACCGTCGGCGAGGTCTCCGGCCGGGTCGGCGCGAACGCCTCGGACCCGCTCTTCACCGTGACCGGTGGCCGCTGGCAGATCAAGATCCCTGTGTCGGACACGACCCTGCCCGACTTCACCTCCCTCCCCCAGGGCACGCGCGCGAAGATCTCCGGCGACCGGCTCGCCGGGGCCGCGCTCCAGGGCTCGTACGAGAAGGTGTCGACCGGGACCGCGCGGCACGCGTTCTTCGACGTCACCGGCTCGGTGCCGGACAGCGCGCTCGGCAGCTCCGTCAAGGTCGAGGCCGTCCGCCGCAGCAGCTCGCCGGACTCCCTGATCGTCCCGGTCTCCGCGCTGTGGACCGACCCGGCCGGTCTCGTCTCCGTCACCGTCGTCCAGGGCGACCGGCGCCGGCACGTACCGGTGGACGTGGGCCTCACGGTCGGCGGCCGCGCCGCGGTGACCGGCGCCGACCCCGCCCTCGCGAAGGGCGCGCACCTGCTCGTCGGGTACGCCTACCGGGAGGCCGGCCTTGGCTGACGGAGCCTCACCCCCTGGACCGCGCGTGGTGATCGCGATGAGCGGGGTCTCCAAGACCTACCCGGCCGCCACGCCCGTGACCGCCCTCAAGGACGCGACGCTGGAGATCCGTACCGGCGAGATGGTCGCCATCACCGGCCCCTCCGGCTCCGGCAAGTCCACCCTCCTCAACATCCTCGGCCTGCTCGACACCGCCACCGGCGGCACCTACGCCATGGACGGCGTCGACGTCCGCACGCTCGGGGAGCGCGAGCGGACGCGGCTGCGGGCGACCCGGCTCGGGTTCGTGTTCCAGTCGTTCCATCTGGTGCCGTACCTGACCTGTCTGCGCAACGTCCAGCTGCCCCTGGTGCACACCCGGCACCCGCGCGCCGAGCGACGGGAGCGGGCGGAACGGGCGCTGCGGTCGGTCGGGCTCGGTCACCGGATCTCCGCCCGCCCGACGACGCTCTCGGGCGGCGAGCGGCAGCGGGTCGCCCTGGCCAGGGCCGTGGTGCACCAGCCGTCCGTGCTGCTCTGCGACGAACCGACCGGGAACCTGGACTCGGCCAACACCGACCAGGTGATGACCCTGCTGCGGGGGCTCGTCACCCCGGAGCGCACGGTCGTCGTCGTCACCCACGAGCGGGACGTGGCGGAGCGGGCCGACCGCGAACTCAGGGTCGTGGACGGACATGTGGTCTGAGCGCCCCGGCAGACGGGGCCGACGGAGCCGGACCGGGACGGCGTTCACGGACATCGTCGTCCAGGCGGTCCACGCCGTCCTCGGGCGGCGCCTGCGCTCCGTCCTGACGGTCCTCGGCATCGCGCTCGGCATAGCCGCCGCGCTGGCGACCACCGGCATCACGGCGAGCGCCGCCGACGCCGTGTCCGGCCGCTTCGACGCGCTGAAGGCGACCGCCGTGACCGTCCGCTTCCACAACGAGGCGGCCCGGCCCACGACAGCGGCGGCGGTACGGGCACGGAAGCTGAACGGCGTACGGTCGGCCGGGCTGCTCTGCACCGCCGACGAGCGTCCGGCGGTCTCGGCCCTCGGCCCCGGCTACGACTGGGCGACCCCGCAGGAGCTGCGGGTCCTGGCCGCCGACGAGGGCGCCCTCGTGGCCCTCGGTGTCACCGCCCGCTCCGGGCGGCTGCCGGACGCGGGGCACATCGCGCGCGGTGACGCGGTGGCGCTGGTGGACACGGTGGCCGCCAAGGCGCTCGGCCTGGACACCCTCCTCGAACAGAACCCGGAGGCCGCCCCTTCGGTCCATCTCGCGGGCCGGCCGTTCACGGTGATCGGCAGCTTCCGGGCCCCGGCCGGGGAGGCCCGGCTGACCGGCAGCGTGATCGTCCCGTACACCGCGTGTGCGACGGACGGCGGAGTCCTGAACCGCCCCCAGCACGGCGGAGGCGAACAGCTGGTCTTCGGCGCGACCGAGGCGGTCCTGCGCACCGAACTGGGCGCCGCGCAGCAGGTCGGGCAGGAGGCCCCACTGGCGCTCCACCCGGAGGGACCGGACCGGCTCGCGGCCATCGTCCCGGCCGATCTCGGGAGCTTCCGCGGCGGGGTGGAGAGCGAGACCCGGGCCCTGTTCCTCGGCCTGGCCGGGGTGTCCCTCCTCATCGGCGCACTCGGCGTCAGCAACACGACGTACGTGTCCGTGGTCGAGCGCCGTTCGGAGATCGGTCTGCGCCGCGCGGTCGGCGCGGGACGGGCGGCGGTCTCGGGCCAGTTCCTCGTGGAGTGCGGGCTCCTGGGACTGGTGGGCGGGGTGCTGGGGACGGCCGTCGGGGTGGACGTGACGGCCGGTACGGCGCTGGCGAAGGGCTGGCTGGTGGTCCTCGACCCCCGGCTCACCGCCGCCGGTCCGCTGCTCGGCCTCGCGGTGGGCATGCTGGCGGGGGTGTACCCGGCCCTGGCGGCGTCCCGTATCGCACCGGCGGAGACGCTCCGCGGCTGAACTCCCCTTCCATGTCCTCACGTTCTGCTTTCGTTTATCGCTTCCTCCTAGCCTGGCCGCGCAGAACCTCGGGGAAAGGAAGCGCCATGTACAGCATCATCGTGGTGCCCAGACACGCCACATCGCCGGGAAGCCACGTCAGACTGGCCCCCGGGGAGAGGCTCCACTTCGGCCGCGCGAACCCTCGCGCGGCCGACCGCTGCCGGCATCTGGACATCCCCCACCCCGGGGTGTCCCGTTCGGCCGGCGAGATCAGCGCCACCGGGAGTCACTGGGCTCTCAGCAACTTCAGCGCGGCCTCCACCTACGTCGTCGAGAACCCGGAGGGAGCCGGAGAACACGTCAAGATCGCTCCGGGGAGGGTCGACGCTCCCATCCCGTTCGAGTTCTCCCGGGTCGTACTGCCCGCGGGTGGTGAGCTGCTCGACTTCGGCGTGTGGGCGCCGCGCCACGACTACGTGGAGCACGCGCCCGCCGCCGAGGGCGGCGAGCCGACCGCGCTCGCGTTTCCCCTCGACCGCTCGAAACGGTACTTCCTCGTGCTCGCCGCGCTGTGCGAGTTACGCCTGCGGGACACTCCGCACGCGCCGCTGCCGACGGTCGATCAGATCGCGGACCGGCTGCGTCCGGTGTGGCCCGCCGTGAACCGTGCCTCCGTGCAGTGGAACATCGACTACCTGGCGGTGAAGCTGCGGCTCAAACCGGGACCGGACACGGCCGACGCCGGACCGCGGCTCAACGGCAAGAAGGAGTCCCTGGTCTCGCTCGCGCTCCGCTTCGACCTCGTCCGCGAGGACGACCTCGCGGCCCTGGCCCCGGCGCGATGAGCGGCTTCCCCCTGACCGTTCCGGACGGGTACCGGGTCGGCGCCTGGACGGTCGAACGACCGCTGGGGGCCGGGGCGTTCGCCAGCGTGTACGCGGCCCGCCGCTCGGGCGGCCGGGACGACCTACCGGCCCTGACGGCGCTCAAGTTCCTGCCGACCGGTACCCGCACCCCGCGCCAGCTGTGCCATCTGCGCGAGCTGGTCGAACGCGAGGTGGAGCTGCTGCGCCGGCTGCGCTCGCCACGTCTGATCCGGATGTACGAGACGCTGACCGTCGATGACCCCGCGCACCCCGAGCTGGACGGCGCCACCGTTCTCGTACTCGAGAAGGCGGAAGGCTCGCTCCAGGCGCTGCTGTCGGGGGCCGCCCCGCCCCCGGCCGGGCCCGCGCTGCTTGTCCAGGTCTGCGAAGGCCTGCACCAGCTGCACACGGCGGGCTGGGTGCACGGCGACCTCAAACCGGCCAATGTGCTGCTGATGGAGGACGGCAGCGTCCGGCTCGGCGACTTCAGCACCGCGAGCGAACTGGAGGGCACCCACGCGTACGCCCCCGGCTTCGCCACGCCCGACCACACCCCGCCCGAACTGCTCTGGGCGGAGCTGGGCGACCGCGGCATGCGGATCCGCCCGAGCGCCGACATCTGGGCCTTCGGCGTCCTCGCCCACCTCGTCCTCACCGGAGCCTCGCCGCTCCCCGGCGGCACGCCGACCGCCCGCCGGGACGCGGCGCTGCGCTACGCGCGCGGCGAGGAGGAACTGCGCCTCTCCCCCGGACTGCCGCCGCCGTGGCGGGAGATCGTCGCGGACTGTCTGAGCCGTACGCACGAGGAACGAGCGGCCCATGACGCGGCCTCGCTCCTGCGCCGGGTCCGGGAGGCGTCGGCCGGGCGGGTGACGCGCCGCCGGATCCGGCTGCCGCGGGCTCGTCGGCGGGCCGTCGTGGCCGCGGCGGGGCTGGCCGCGACGGCGCTCGGCTTCGCACTGAGCGCGCTGGGGCGTGAGGCGGACGCGGGTACGGACGCATCGGGCTACGAACGCTGTGTACCAGGCGCTGTCTGTTTCTTCAGCGAGCCCGGCGGCCGGGGCGAGATGTGTTCCTGGCAAGGCAATTCGCCGGACTGGTCGAAGGGACCGGGACGGTGCGCCTGGGCGGCGGAGATGCCGGCCAGGTCGGTCTTCAACAACGGAAACGTCGACAGGGGCACGAACCTGATCGACGTCGAGTACTACTCCAAGGCCGCCCACAAGGAGCTCATGGGGTGCCTGAAGCGGACGACCCGCACGGACTTCACCACCCCGGTGTCGCCCATGTCCCACATGTGGCGCGCGAGCTGCACGTCGCCCTCCGAAGTCCCGGTACGGGAACCGGAGCTCGACTGGTGAGCCGACCCTAGGAGCTACGAGGTACCCCCTTTCCCCTGCGGGGGCCATGGTGTGACTGCGTCGCCGAGGGGCGGCGCAGTCACACGGGGGGCGCCGGAATGAAGCAGCTGTTCGTTCGGGCGTGCACGGTCGTGGCGGTCTTCTCGGCCGCCACGACCGGGTGCGCCGCCCACGAGGCGGTCCGGCCGGCCGAGGCCCGGCCGGAGCGCGAGCTGACGCAGGCCGAAGAACTGCGGATCTCGGACGCCACCGAGGCGCTGATCAAGCAGTGCATGGCCCGGGCGGGTTTCTCCTACTGGACGAGTCCCCGGCTGAGCCTGGAGGAGAGCCGCACGCTCGGATACGTGGCGGATGACGTCGACTGGGCACGCAAGCACGGCTACGGCAGCCGCATCCTGGCCAAGGAGGAGCGCGCGCGCCACGCCAACCCCAACCACGCCTACCTCACGACGCTGTCCCAGGAGCGGCGAGTGGCTTTTGACACCGCTCTGGACGGCGGGCGCGACGCACCCGTGATCTCGGCCGACGTCCCCTCCGGCGGGAAGATCCAGAAACGCGTGGGCGGATGCGCGGCCGAGGCGGAGAAGAAGCTGTACGGGGATCTGAAGGCGTGGTTCACCGCCGACAAGACCGCGAGCAACCTCAGGCCGCTCTACGTACCGAACGTGTTGCGCGACAAGCAGTTCACCGCGGCGCTGAAGGCCTGGTCGCAGTGCATGAAACGGGCGGGCCACCCCTTCAGCGACCCACCGGCGGTCCGCCAGGCGGCTCTTCGGCAGGCCCCCGGAACACGTCCGGACCAAGCGTTCGCCGCCGAGAGACAGCTCGCGGTCGCCGATGCCACCTGCGCGCGGGACACCTCGCTCCGGGCCGTCGGCACGGAGCGGGAGGCCTACTACGTGAACAAGCTGCGCGCCCAGTACGGCGACGCGCTCGACACGAGCCTCCGGATGCGGCGGGAGGCGCTCGCACGCGCGGTGAAGATCGTCGGCCCGCGGACCTGACACCACCACAGACCTCCACGGCACCTGCCGTGGATGAGCACGCCCATCAACGGACAGACCATCGGGAGTCAGCCATGCGCAAGTTGGGCACAGTCATCGCAGCACTCGGCCTCGCGGCCGTCGGCCTCGTGGGCCCCGCCACGACTGCCCAGGCCACCGAAGTGGGTACGCAGGGAGAAAACTGCAACGCCAAGTGGCCCGGCCGTGACGGCTACGTCCGCGCCTGGGACGGGTTCGACTGCTGGGGCGCGTACCTCGGCGGAACTGCGGGCAACGACCCCGACTGGAACGCTCCGGGCGGGGGGTTCACGGGGGCCTGGGACAAGGCCTCGTCCGTCATGAACAGCGGATACTTCGGTGGCAAGGACGTGGTCGCGTTCTACAGGTACCAGAACTACGCCTACGCGGACGGCTACACCTGCCTCAGGCCGGGCGAGAAGTACGCGGACGATCTGACCGACAACAGGTTCCACAACGGCCCTTGGGACGAGGACGTCGACGACGACATCCGCTCCCACCAGTGGGTGTACGCCTCGGCCTGCGCTGCGGGCAGCTTCCTGACCTGACCGGGGCACGCGTACGGGGCGGCCCGCCGGTACGTGACGTACCGGCTG
>NZ_JBHWJZ010000017.1:0-173046 GCF_042731085.1 Streptomyces sp. NPDC059875 | reverse complement strand
CTCTTCCGAGTCCGGGGCCGCCCCTTGTCACGCGATCGGAACGCTTACGCGTCCTTCGAGAGGTTCGGGCCGGCTCCGCCCGTCGCCTGCTCGATCGGCGGGACGTCCGGCAGCGCCGACTTCTCCTCGCCGCGGAAGGTGAACGTCTTCGCCTCACCCTCGCCCTCGGTGTCCACGACCACGATGTGACCGGGGCGCAGCTCGCCGAAGAGGATCTTCTCGGAGAGCGAGTCCTCGATCTCGCGCTGGATCGTCCGGCGCAGCGGCCGGGCGCCCATCACGGGGTCGTAACCCTTCTTGGCGAGCAGCTCCTTCGCGGACTGGGAGAGCTCGAGGCCCATGTCCCGGTCCTTCAGGCGCTCGTCCACCCGGCTGATCATCAGGTCGACGATCTGCAGGATGTCGTCCTGGGTGAGCTGCGGGAAGACGATGATGTCGTCCACACGGTTCAGGAACTCCGGGCGGAAGTGCTGCTTCAGCTCGTCGCTGACCTTCGCCTTCATCCGCTCGTAGTTGGACTTCGTGTCGCCCTGAGCCGCGAAGCCCAGGTTGAAGCCCTTCGAGATGTCCCGGGTCCCGAGGTTGGTCGTCATGATGATGACCGTGTTCTTGAAGTCCACGACGCGGCCCTGGGAGTCGGTCAGTCGACCGTCCTCCAGGATCTGCAGAAGGGAATTGAAGATATCGGGGTGGGCCTTCTCGACCTCGTCGAAGAGGACGACGGAGAACGGCTTGCGGCGCACCTTCTCGGTGAGCTGGCCGCCCTCTTCGTAGCCCACGTATCCGGGGGGAGAACCGAAGAGACGGGAAACCGTGTGCTTCTCGCTGAACTCCGACATGTCGAGGGAGATCATCGCGTCCTCGTCGCCGAAGAGGAATTCGGCGAGCGCCTTGGACAGCTCGGTCTTACCGACACCGGACGGGCCGGCGAAGATGAACGAGCCACCGGGACGCTTCGGGTCCTTCAGACCGGCTCGCGTACGGCGGATCGCCCGCGAGAGGCCGATGACCGCGTCCTTCTGGCCGATGACGCGCTTGTGGAGCTCGTCCTCCATGCGGAGCAGGCGGCTCGACTCCTCCTCGGTCAGCTTGAAGACCGGGATGCCGGTGGCGGTCGCGAGGACCTCGGCGATCAGCTCGCCGTCGACCTCGGCGACGACGTCCATGTCGCCGGCCTTCCACTCCTTCTCCCGCTTGGCCTTCGCCGCCAGCAGCTGCTTCTCCTTGTCGCGGAGAGACGCCGCCTTCTCGAAGTCCTGGGAGTCGATCGCGGACTCCTTGTCCCGGCGGACGCCGGCGATCTTCTCGTCGAACTCGCGGAGGTCCGGCGGCGCGGTCATCCGGCGGATGCGCATCCGGGAACCGGCCTCGTCGATCAGGTCGATCGCCTTGTCCGGGAGGAAGCGGTCCGAGATGTACCGGTCGGCCAGGGTCGCGGCCTGGACGAGGGCCTCGTCCGTGATGGAGACCCGGTGGTGGGCCTCGTAGCGGTCGCGCAGACCCTTGAGGATCTCGATCGTGTGCGGCAGCGACGGCTCGGCGACCTGGATGGGCTGGAAGCGGCGCTCGAGGGCCGCGTCCTTCTCCAGGTACTTCCGGTACTCGTCCAGCGTGGTCGCACCGATGGTCTGGAGCTCACCACGGGCCAGCATGGGCTTGAGGATGCTGGCGGCGTCGATCGCGCCCTCGGCGGCACCCGCACCCACCAGGGTGTGGAGCTCGTCGATGAACAGGATGATGTCGCCGCGGGTGCGGATCTCCTTGAGGACCTTCTTCAGGCGCTCCTCGAAGTCACCGCGGTAGCGGGAGCCGGCGACCAGCGCGCCGAGGTCCAGGGTGTAGAGGTGCTTGTCCTTGAGGGTCTCGGGCACCTCGCCCTTGACGATGGCCTGCGCCAGCCCCTCGACGACGGCGGTCTTGCCGACGCCGGGCTCGCCGATGAGGACCGGGTTGTTCTTCGTGCGGCGGGACAGCACCTGCATGACCCGCTCGATCTCCTTCTCGCGCCCGATGACCGGGTCGAGCTTGGATTCGCGGGCCGCCTGGGTGAGGTTCCGGCCGAACTGGTCGAGGACCAGGGACGTCGAGGGGGTGCCCTCGGCAGGACCGCCGGCCGTGGCGGCTTCCTTGCCCTGGTAGCCGGAGAGCAGCTGGATGACCTGCTGCCGCACCCGGTTGAGATCGGCGCCCAGCTTCACGAGGACCTGGGCGGCGACGCCCTCGCCCTCGCGGATCAGGCCGAGCAGGATGTGCTCGGTGCCGATGTAGTTGTGGCCGAGCTGGAGGGCCTCGCGGAGCGACAGCTCCAGGACCTTCTTGGCACGCGGGGTGAAGGGGATGTGGCCGGACGGGGCCTGCTGCCCCTGCCCGATGATCTCCTCAACCTGCTGGCGGACCGCCTCGAGCGAAATCCCGAGGCTCTCCAGGGCCTTAGCGGCGACACCCTCACCCTCGTGGATAAGGCCCAGGAGGATGTGCTCGGTGCCGATGTAGTTGTGGTTGAGCATCCGGGCTTCTTCCTGAGCCAGGACGACAACCCGCCGCGCGCGGTCGGTGAACCTCTCGAACATCGTTAATCGCTCCTCAGAGCGGTCAGTCAGTTAGGGGTCGATCCCCTCCCTGTCCTTCCGCAGCTTAGTCCCGCAAGCGGGGACCGCTCATTCCAACTGCCGACATCCGTCCGGATCACCCCCTCTCAAGCGGGGAGACCTGCTGCCGAACAGCCGACAAATGCTCCAACCCGATGGTGCGAGACGATGTTCCCGCAGGCCAAGCAGTTACCCACGCCTTCTGTACGCCGATGGCGAACGTGAGACGCCAAAGCCCGCAAGTCGTCCCTCCTCACTAGGAATGTCTTACCCGTAAGCACCGACACTCCATGCGGCACACCCCGGTTCCCTCCGCTACGGGCGAACATCCTTGCGCTCTCGAATGCACCCGTACGCCCCCATCATGGACACTCTGCGCACCGGATCAAGGACGCTGGGTCATCACGGGAGCACCGCAGGCGTAACCAACGAGCCCTCGTGGGAGTTCCCCGGACATGGCCCTCACCGTTCCGCTCCCCCGCTCGCCGATCGACGGCGACCTGGTGCGGTGGTACGAGCAGGAGCTCGGCTGGGCGGCTGTGGACGGCCCGCCGGTGCAGCTGGTCACGGGGTCGCGCTTCGATGTCCTGGAGCTGCCCGCCGCGGCCGGCCGGGCGGTGCTGCGCAGACATGGCAGGGCCACAGGGCCGGTGGCCCTCATGGGACGCAGAATGCGGCTGCTCGTCGCCGCCGGGAGCGCGGAGGAGCTGCCGGGTCTGCTCGACTGGCTGGAGTGGGGCGGGATCTCACTGGATCTCGTCGCGCTGGGCGCGGGCGGCCGGATGACCGCCCCCATTCCCCCAGGACGGAGCGGTTCCGGCGCGCCGGGCGCCGCGGTGTGGCTGCGTGCCCCCGAGCCGCGCCGGGCAGGGGAATGCACGCTGCCCGCCCTGCGGGCCGCCGCGCGGGGCGATGCGGGCGCCCCCTGTCTCGTACGGCTCGTGGCCGCCGCCGCGGCGGAGTGCCACCGGGTGCGGCTGCTGAGTGCCCGTCCTCACGGATCGGCGCCTCAGCAGCTGGCGCCTCAGCGGTTCGCGTCCTCGTAGGCAGCCTTGATCTCCGCCGGGACACGGCCGCGGTCGTTCACGTTGTAGCCGTTCTCCTTGGCCCACGCACGGATCTTCGCGGTGTCCGGGCTGCCACCGGTGGCGACCCGGCCCTTGCCACGCGTACCGGCGCTGCGGCCACCGGTGCGCCGACCGCTCTTGGTGTACGGCTCGAGCAGGCCACGGAGCTTGTCCGCGTTGGCGGTGGTGAGGTCGATCTCGTAGGTCTTGCCGTCCAGCGCGAACGTCACGGTCTCGTCCGCCTCGACACCGTCGAGGTCATCGACAAGAAGGACCTGAACCTTCTGTGCCACCGGATTTCCTTTCATCGAAAATGCAGTACGCGGAAAGGAAACCGCTTTTCCCGGAAAAACACAAACCCCTGGCAGAGGTTCAGAAGCCCGGGAACGCGGGAAACGTGCGCGATTCGGACATAGGGTTCCCAGTGCTCGCCACGATCACAGATGCAGAAGCATCCGGCTGTTGCCCAAGGTGTTCGGCTTCACTCGTTCGAGACCGAGGAACTCGGCGACACCCTCGTCATAGGAACGCAGGAGCTCGCTGTAGACATCTCCGTCGACCGGAGTCTCGCCGATCTCGACGAAGCCGTGCTTCCCGAAAAAGTCGACTTCGAAGGTCAGGCAGAATACCCGGCGCACGCCGAGCCAACGGGCGGTGTGCAGCAACTTGTCGAGCACGTGATGTCCGACACCGGCGCCCTTGAACTCGGGATCGACGGCGAGAGTACGCACTTCGGCAAGGTCTTCCCACATCACATGGAGTGCGCCGCAGCCGACCACCACCGCGTCCTCGTCGCGTTCGGCGACCCAGAACTCCTGGATGTCCTCGTAAAGCGTCACGGTCGCTTTGTCGAGCAGGATGCCCCGGCGGACGTACGGGTCGACAAGGCGGCGCACGGCGGCGACATCACTGGTGCGGGCACGACGTACGGTGACGGCTTTTGAAGCGGTGGAGGACGACGACATGGGGGGACGTTATCGCTCCGGGGCCGCCGTACCGTCGCCACCCTCGTCGGCGGTCTCACCGGTGGTCTCGGCGGCGGGAGCGGCGGTGGCTGCGTCGGGGGTCTCCGCCTGTGGGGGCGGGTCCTCGGGGATGTTGTGCCCGACGATGCGGATCGCGTCGCTCAGCGCCTCTCGCTGCTCGCTCGACATCATGCCGAAGAAGGCGACGAGGGCGGCGGCCGGGTTGTCGCTCTGGGACCAGGCTTCGTTCATCAGTGCGGCCGAGTAGGCGGCGCGGGTGGAGACCGCCGTATATCGATAGGCGCGGCCGTCGACTTCCCTGCGTACCCAGCCCTTCTGATGGAGATTGTCCATTACCGTCATGACGGTGGTGTAGGCGATGGACCGTTCCTGCTGGAGATCCTCCAGGACTTCCCGGACGGTCACCGGGCGGTTCCATTGCCAGACGCGTGTCATGACGGCGTCTTCGAGCTCTCCCAATTGACGGGGCACACCGCCACCATAGTCCGCGAACCGGGAATGGCTGGTTATTGACGGAGGAAACGCAACAAAAAGGACGTACGACATGAAAACTGTCGTACGTCCTCTGTGGGCGGTTCCGGTGCTACGAGGCGTTGCCTCCGGCCTGGCGGGTGGCCTCGGCGCGGGCGAGGGCGGCGTCCACGGCCGCGTCCTCCTTGGCCTTGTTGGGGCCGCCCTGGCTCTTCACGATCGTGACGACGAGGCCGATGAAGAAGGCGGCCATCACGACGGGGGGCAGGAGCGCGGATACGTAGTCCATGCCGACCAGAGTAGCTATCCGGCGACGCGTTCCTCGGGTGGGGGCGGGGGTACGGGGCGTCGGCGCGGCGGGAACACCTCGGAGGGCTTGGGCGCGGGCCGCTTGATGGGGGTGGGCGGTTTCGGGGTGGTGGGCTTGGGCTCGTCGGCGGCGGCGCGACCGCCCGGGAGGGCGAGCAGCCGGGTGCGTGGCGCGGGCGCCATGGTCAGGGAGGCGCGGACGAGACGGGCCCGTACGGAGCGCTCGGCGAGCACCTGGCAGCGCTCCAGGAGTGCGGCGGCCCGGGTGTTCGCACGCAGGGCGCGCAGGGCGGCGAGGTCGTCGGCGTCGGGGTCGTAGCCGGCGGCGAGGGCGTCCTGGAGGAGCTCCAGATAGCTCGGGAGCGACCCGGGCAGGGCCTCGCGGTAGCGGGTCAGGTCGGCGAGCAGGAAGGCGCGCAGCCGGCCGGCCTCGCGGACGGCGTCGTCCACGGATTCGGCGAGGCGCAGGCAGTCCTGGACGTCCTCGTCCTGAAGGGGGGCAGGGTTGAGGGCGGTGGCAAGGGCGCGTCGGAGCACACGCAGCTCGTCCGCGCTGAACGCCATGCCGCCGCGGGATCCGTATGGCGTGGGCATGGGGTGACGATACGCGCTAATCGGACAAATTTCGTTTACCGATGATCTCGGCGCGTTGCCCTCGGGGCGGGCGGCGGACCGGGGTGCCGAGTGCGGGCCGGTGGGGGTGCGTACCCCCACCGGGGCCCGGGCTCCGGGTCCGGCGGCAGTCGCCGCCGGCGGCTACATCCGCGAGACGTTGCGTTCGTACACCAGGCGCAGGCCGATCAGGGTCAGCCAGGGCTCGTGCTCGTCGATCTCCTTGGCGTCGGCCAGGACCATCGGGGCGAGGCCGCCCGTCGCGATCACCGTCACGGTGGAGGGGTCGCCGTCCCGGCCGACCAGTTCGCGCTTCATCCGGGACACCACGCCGTCGACCTGACCCGCGTAGCCGTAGACGATGCCCGACTGCATCGCCTCGACCGTGTTCTTGCCGATCACGCTGCGCGGCCGGGCCAGCTCGATCTTGCGGAGCATGGCGCCCTTGACGCCCAGCGCCTCGACCGAGATCTCGATGCCGGGCGCGATCGCCCCGCCCGCGTACTCGCCGCGCGCGCTGATCGCGTCGTACGTCGTCGCCGTGCCGAAGTCGACCACGATCGCCGGGCCGCCGTAGAGCTCGACCGCCGCGACCGCGTTGATGATGCGGTCGGCGCCGACCTCCTTGGGGTTGTCCGTGAGGATCGGAACGCCCGTCTTGACGCCGGGCTCGACCAGGACGGCCGGGACGTCGCCGTAGTACCGCCGCGTCACCTCGCGCAGCTCGTGCAGCACCGAGGGCACGGTCGCACAGATCGCGATTCCCTCGATGCCGTCGCTCAGCTCGACGCCGAGCAGCGGATGCATGCCCATGAGGCCCTGGAGCAGGACCGCCATCTCGTCGGCGGTGCGGCGCGGGTCGGTCGAGATGCGCCAGTGCTCGACGATCTCCTCCCCGTCGAAGAGACCCAGAACCGTGTGCGTGTTGCCGACGTCGATGGTGAGCAGCATCAGCCCCGCACCTCGCGCAGGTCGAGGCCGATGTCGAGGATCGGGGACGAGTGCGTGAGCCCGCCCACCGCGAGGTAGTCCACGCCGGTCGCCGCGTACGCCGCCGCGTTCTCCAGCGTGAGGCGGCCGGAGGACTCCAGGACGGCGCGGCCGGCAACCAGGGCGACGGCCTCCTCGGTCTCCATGGGGGTGAAGTTGTCGAGCAGGATCAGGTCGGCGCCCGCGTCGAGGACCTCGCGGACCTGGTGCAGCGTGTCGACCTCGACCTCGATCGGCAGGTCCGGGAACAGCTCGCGCACGGCCTTGAAGGCCTGCGCGACGCCGCCGGCCGCCACCACGTGGTTGTCCTTGACCAGCGCGGCGTCCGACAGCGACATGCGGTGGTTGACGCCGCCGCCGCAGCGCACCGCGTACTTCTCCAGCGCGCGCAGGCCGGGCGTGGTCTTGCGGGTGTCGCGGACCCGGGCCTTGGTGCCCTCCAGGACGTCGGCCCACGCGCGCGTGGCGGTGGCGATGCCGGAGAGGCGGCACAGGATGTTCAGCGCGCTGCGCTCACCGGTGAGCAGGTCGCGGGTGCGCGTGGTGACGCTCAGCAGCTTCTGGCCGGCCTCGACGCGCTCGCCGTCCTCGACGTGCCGCTCGACCTCGAAGGTCTCCGTGCAGACGATGGACAGCACCGCCTCGGCAACCCGCAGACCGGCCACGACGCCGGCCTCCCGGGCGGTGAAGTCGGCCGTGGCGATCGCGTCCTCGGGGACGGTCGCGACGGTCGTCACGTCCACCCCGCCGTCGAGGTCCTCCTCGATCGCCAGGTGGGCGATGTCCTCGACCTGGACCGGGTCGAGCCCGGCGTCGGCGAGGAGCTGCGCGAGCGCGGGGTCGAGCCCGCACTCGTACACCTCGTCGCCGTCGGCGCAGCCGCAGCCGTCACCGCAGCCACCCGCGTCCTCGGCGGGGGCGCTGATCTGGATCAGGGGTACGTCCACGGGCTGCGGACGTGCTTCTTCGGGCGTGCTCACGACTGCGGCTCCCTGGTTGCGTCGGGGGTTACTGGCGGAAAGTCTGCGGTGGCGGTACGGCGGACGACGAGCCGTCGGTCCGAGGTGAGGCGCACGACCAGATGGCGCTGCCAGTCCTCGTCGCGCTCGGGGTGGTCCTCGCGCCAGTGGCAGCCGCGGGTCTCCTCGCGCGCCAGGGCAGCGGCGACCAGCACCCGCGCGACGCACAGGAGGTTCGTGGTCTCCCAGGACTCGACGCCCGGCTCGGCCGCCTTGCCCAGGTGGTCCTCCGCCGCCGTGAGGCTCAGCGCCTCCAGGGCGTCGGCGGCGTCCCCGAGGCTCTCGGCGGACCTCAGCACTCCGGCGTCCGCGCTCATGATCCGCTGGATGCGGACGCGGGTCTCGGGTGCGAGCAGCGGCAGCACCCGCTCGGTGGCGGACACCACCGGCAGGCCCTCGCGGTGCGGGCCGAGCGTGGCGATGTCCTCGGCGATGCGCTCGGCGAAGACCAGGCCCTCGAGGAGCGAGTTCGAGGCGAGCCGGTTGGCGCCGTGGACGCCCGTACAGGCCACCTCGCCGCACGCGTAGAGGCCCGGGACGGTGGTCCGGCCCGTCAGGTCGGTGCGGACGCCGCCGGAGGCGTAGTGGGCCGCCGGGGCGACCGGGATCGGCTCGGTGACGGGGTCGATGCCATGGGCGCGGCAGGCGGCCAGGATGGTGGGGAACCGGTTCTCCCACATCTCGGCGCCGAAGTGCCGGGCGTCCAGGTACATGTGCTCCGCGCCCTGCTCCTGCATCCGGCGCATGATCGCCTTGGCGACGATGTCGCGGGGGGCGAGCTCGGCCAGCTCGTGCTGCCCGAGCATGAAGCGGACCCCGTCGGCGTCGACGAGATGGGCGCCCTCGCCCCGTACCGCCTCGGAGACCAGCGGCTGCTGGCCCTCGGAGTCGGCGCCGAGGAAGAGCACGGTGGGGTGGAACTGGACGAACTCGAGGTCGGAGACCTCGGCCCCGGCGCGCAGGGCGAGCGCGACGCCGTCGCCGGTGGAGACGGCCGGGTTGGTGGTGGCGGAGAAGACCTGGCCCATGCCGCCGGTGGCGAGGACCACGGCGGGGGCGTGGACGGCGCCGACGCCGTCGTGCTGGCCCTCCCCCATGACGTGCAGAGTGACGCCCGCCGTGCGGCCCTCCGCGTCCTTGAGGAGGTCCAGGACGAGGGCGTGCTCGATGGTGCGCAGTCCCCCGTCCCGTATCGCCTCGACGAGGGCACGGGAGATCTCGGCGCCGGTGGCGTCGCCGCCTGCGTGCGCGATCCGGCGGCGGTGGTGGCCGCCCTCGCGGGTCAGCGCGATCTCGCCGTCGGCGGTCTTGTCGAAGTCGGCGCCGGTGGCGATCAGCCGGCGGACGGCGTCGGGGCCTTCGGTGACGAGGAGCCGTACGGCCTCGGTGTCGCAGAGCCCGGCGCCGGCCACGAGGGTGTCGTCGAGGTGCTGCTCGGGGGTGTCGCCGTCGCCGAGCGCGGCGGCGATGCCGCCCTGCGCCCAGCGGGTGGAGCCGTCGTCCAGGCGGGCCTTGGTGACGACGACCGTGCGCAGTCCGGCGGCCGTGCAGCGCAGGGCCGCGGTCAGCCCCGCGACGCCGGAGCCGACCACGACGACATCGGCGTCGATGGACCAGCCCGGCGCGGGCGCGTGCAGCCGTATTCCGGTCACTTGGTGGCTCCGAAGGTCAGCGGGATGTTGTCGATCAGCCGCGTCCGGCCCACGCGCGCGGCGACGGCGAGGATCGCCTCGCCGTCGTGGTCGTCGGCGACCTCGGTGAAGTCGGACGGGTCGACCAGGGCGAGGTAGTCGAGAGTGAGCGGCGGCTCGGCCTTCGCCGCGTCGTCGAGGACGGCGCGGGCCGCGGCCCGTACGGCTTCGGCGCCGCCGCCCTCGGCCGCCTGGGCCACCGCGTGGGCGTCGGCCGCGGCGCGGGCCTCGCCGAGCCGGGAGAGCGCCTCCGCGCGGGTCTCGGCACGGTTCTGCGCGCCGGGCAGCGAGTCGGCACGCGCGCGCAGCGCGTGCTGGGCGGCGAGCCGGTCGCTCGCCGCGAACAGGGCGCGGGAGAGGGCGAGGGCGGTGCGCCGCTCGCCGTCGGAGAGGTAGCGGTTACGGCTGGACAGGGCCAGGCCGTCGGCCTCGCGAACGGTCGGCACGCCGACGATCTCGACCGGGAAGTTCAGGTCGCGGACCATCCGGCGGATCAGGGCCAGCTGCTGGGCGTCCTTCTGGCCGAAGAAGGCCACGTCCGGCCGGGTGAGGTGGAGCAGCTTGGCGACGACGGTGAGCATCCCGTCGAAGTGGCCGGGCCGGGAGGCGCCTTCGAGGCGCTCGCCCATGGGTCCCGCGGTGATCCGGACCTGGGGCTCCCCGCCGGGGTAGACCTCGTCGACGGCGGGCGCGAAGACCGTGTCGGCGCCGGCCTCCTCGGCGGTCTTGAGGTCGGCCTCCAGCGTGCGGGGGTAGCGGTCGAGGTCCTCGCCGGCGCCGAACTGGAGCGGGTTGACGAAGACGGTGACGACGACGACGCCGTCGGGTCCGACGTACTCGCGGGCGGTACGGACGAGGGTGGCGTGGCCCTCGTGGAGCGCGCCCATGGTCATGACGACGGCGGTGCGGCTGTTTTCGGCCGCTCGGGAGCGCGCGCCCAGGGCGTGGAGCTCGTCTGCCGTGCGGACCAGCGCGAAGGTCGCTGACTTCATCGGGCTTCCCCCTCTGCGAGCACGCCCAGGAGGTCCTCGGCCAGCTCGGGCTTGAGCAGTCCGTGCGCGAGCGCCCGGTCCGCGGTCGTGCGGGCCATCGCCAGATAGCCGGCGACGGTGCCCGGCGCGTGCTTGCGCAGCTCGGCGACGTGGGCGGCGACCGTGCCCGCGTCACCGCGCGCGACGGGGCCGGTCAGGGCCGCGTCGCCCGAACGCAGGGCGTTGTCCAGCGCGGCGCCCAGGAGGGGGCCGAGCATCCGGTCGGGGGCGGCGACCCCGGCCGTACGGAGCAGCTCCATCGACTGGGCGACGAGCGTGACCAGGTGGTTCGCGCCGAGGGCGAGGGCCGCGTGGTAGAGCGGGCGGGCCTCCTCCTCGATCCACTCGGGCTCGCCGCCCATCTCGATGACCAGGGCCTCGGCGGCGAGCCGCAGCTCCTGCGGCGCGGTCACCCCGAAGGAGCAGCCGGCCAGCCGCTGCACGTCGACGGAGGTCCCGGTGAAGGTCATGGCGGGGTGCAGGGCGAGCGGCAGCGCGCCGGCGCGGCGCGCGGGGTCCATGACCTGCACGCCGTACCGCCCGGAGGTGTGCACGAGCAGCTGCCCGGGTCGTACGGCCCCGGTCTCCGCGAGGCCCTCGACCAGGCCGGGCAGGGCGTCGTCGGGCACGGTCAGGAGCACCAGCTCGGCGCGGGCGAGGACCTGGGCGGGCGGCATGATCGGCACGTCGGGCAGCAGGGTGGCGGCGCGGCGCACGGACGCGTCGGAGACCGCGGAGACGGCGACGGGGCGGTGTCCCGCGAGCTGGAGAGCGGCGGCGAGGGCGGGGCCCACCCGGCCGGCTCCGACGACTCCGACGGTGAGTCGCGCGGGACGGTCTTCCGCTCGGGGTTCTGCTGGATGGTTCACGCGGCAACGGCCTTCCGTTCCAGTCCGCGGGGGGTACCGGACGATTTCTGGTCATGCTACGCCAGCGTTTCGCGCTCCTCCGTGGCTGTCCACAGGGTGTGGGCGGTGGTGTGATGATCAGTCCATGGACCCGATGAACGAGCAGGAGGTCCGGGAGTACCGGGCGAAGGTGTGGGGCGGTGCGCGGCGCAAGCTGTGGCACCACCCGGTCGACGGCGTGGTCGGGGAGCGCCTGCGGGAGCTGGCCGACTGGGCGGCGGCCGCGCAGGACGACGGCGGCCGGCTCGACGCGTACGGCGACGGGCTCGTCGAGGAGGTCGAGCGGCGGGTCGCCGACGCGCTCGGCCTCCCGGCCGCGGTGTTCTTCCCGACCGGGACGATGGCCCAGCAGGTGGCGCTGCGCTGCTGGTCGGGACGGACGGGGAGCCCGGTCGTCGCGCTGCACCCGCTCGCGCACCCGGAGGTCCACGAGGGTGGTGCGCTGGGTGCGGTGAGCGGGCTGCGCACGGTCCATCCGACGGACGAGCCGCGGCTGCCGACGGCCGACGAGGTGCGGGACCACCCGGAGCCGTTCGGGACGCTGATGCTGGAGCTGCCGCTGCGGGACGCGGGGTTCGTGCTGCCGTCCTGGGACGAGCTGGTCGAGGTCGTGGAGGCGGCCCGGGAGCGTGACGCAGTGGTGCACGTCGACGGCGCGCGACTGTGGGAGTGCGCCCCGCACTTCGGGCGCGGGCTGCGGGAGATCGCGGGGCTCGCGGACAGCGTGTACGTGTCCTTCTACAAGTCCCTGGGCGGGCTGTCGGGGGCGGCGCTGGCCGGCCCGGAGGACGTGATGGAGGAGGCGCGGGTGTGGCGGCACCGGTACGGGGGGCTGGTCTTCCAGCAGTACCCGGCGGCCGTGTCCGCGCTGCGGGGCCTCGAGCGGGAGCTGCCGCGGCTGCCCTCGTACGTGGCGCACGCGCGCGTGGTGGCGGCGGGGTTGCGGGCGGGGTTCGAGGAGGCGGGCGTGCCGTGGTTCCGCGTCCACCCGGAGCCGCCGCACACGCACCAGTTCCAGGTCTGGCTGCCGTACGACCCGGCGGTCCTCACGGCCGCGTCCGCGTCCTTCACGGAGGCGACAGACACGGTCCTCTTCCGCCGCTGGACCGCCCCGGGCCCGGGCGGCCCGCCGGGGTTGGCGATGACGGAGGTGACGGTGTCGGAACCGGGGCTGGAGTGGACGGAGGGGGACGTGCGGGAGGCGGTACGGGAGTTCGTGGCGCGTCTGGCGTGAGACGTCCCGCGCGGTCCGTGGGCGGGGGGCCGGGCGTCAGCCCGCCCGGGGGTGGAGCCAGCGGGTGAGGGTGGTGCGGAGGCGGCCTCGGGTCGGGCGGCCGGCTTCGGAGCGGCGGTGGGTGCGGAGCGCGCGGAGGGTCTCGATGTCGTGGGTGCCGGGCAGCGGCGGTGTGCGGTCCCCGTGCTGCTCGGCGCGGTAGCTGTCGAGGAGGTACTGGTGCAGTGCGTTCATGCACGTCACGATGCGCGGGGCAGCACCCGCGGTCGCGCCGATTGACGGGCACCGTCAAACGGGACGACGCCGGCCCCAACCCGACCCGCACCATAGGGGGGTGAGCGTGACCATCGACATCACCGGACTGCCGCACGAGCGGATCTCCTTCTGCCCCTCGCCGCTGGCCGAGCTCGGCGCCGCGCTGCACGCGCTGTCCGAGCCCGCGCATCACGCCCGGCTCCACGGGTGGACCACGACGACCTCCGCCGCCCTCGAGCCCGAGCTCGCCGACAGGCTGCACGAGGCCGAGTTCATGTGGCGGTCCACGCGGTCCGACTTCCTGCTGCCCGCCCAGCCGCGCGAGACGCTCGCCGAGGAGCTCGACGACCTCGACCGGATGGACGACGAGACGTACGTGGGCGCGGCGCTGGAGATCTCCTGCAGCAGCCAGTACGGGTCCGGCCTGCCCTCCCCCCTCGTCGACCCCCACGCCCGCCGCCGTGCCCTCGACCTGGCCGCCGCGCGCGGCCCCCGCCAGGCCGCGTTCGTCGAGCGGATGCTGGCCGATCCGCCCGGCACGCGCGCGTGGATCCGCCGGCTCCTGGAGGACTGCGAGGACGCGTTCTTCGCCGACACCTGGCGCCGGGTCCGCGTCCAGCTCGCCGCCGACGCCCGGCACAAGAACGAACTGCTCCGCCGCAAGGGCCTCGCCGACGCCGTCGCCGTCGTCTCCCCGGCCATGACCCTGGAGGAGGACGAGCGCGGCTCCCGGATCGTCATCGACAAGCTGGTCCACGGCCGGACCAGCGCCGCCGGCTCGATGCTGACGTTCCTGCCGACCGCCTTCGGCTGGCCGCACCTCCTCGCCCCGCACGCACCCGGCTGGCCGCCCGTGATCCAGTACCCGGTCTCCACCCGCGAACTCGCCGGCACCGCCCCCGTGGAGACGGTCAAGCTCCGCCTGGAGGCCGTCGCGCACCCGATGCGGATGCGGATGTGCCGTAACCTCGCCCGCGCCTCGTACACGACGAGCGAGCTGGCCGACGCGTACGGCATCACCGCTCCGGAGGTGTCCCGGCACCTCGCCGTCCTGAAGAAGGCCGGGCTGATCACCACCCAGCGCCGCGGCCGCTACGTCATGCACCAGCTCGACGTGACCGTCGTCGCCCGTCTGGGCAGCGACTTCCTCGAAGCCGTCCTGCGCTAGCGCCCACCCGCCCTCAGGCCGAGCTCCACGGCCCCGACCACCTCGTCCGCACCCGAACGGGCAGCGGCACGCGCGGTCAGACCGCTCCGCCGCCCGCCCGCACCAGGCCCGTCTCGTACGCGAGCACCACCACCTGCACCCGGTCGCGCAGGTCCAGCTTCGTCAGGATGCGGCCGACGTGCGTCTTCACCGTCGCCTCCGACAGCACCAGCCGCGCGGCGATCTCCCCGTTCGACAGGCCCTGCGCCACCAGGAGCATCACCTCGCGCTCCCGGTCGGTGAGCCGGTCCAGCTCCTTGTGCTGCGGCTCCTTCCCCGACGACGGCAGCATCGGCGAGAAGCGGTCGAGCAGCCGGCGCGTGGTCGACGGGGCCACGACCGCGTCGCCGCTGTGCACGGAACGGATCGCGCCGAGCAGCTCGCTCGGCGGCACGTCCTTCAGCATGAAGCCGCTCGCGCCCGCCTTCAGCCCGGAGAAGGCGTACTCGTCCAGGTCGAAGGTGGTCAGGATCAGCACCTTGGGAGCGTCGGGCTCCGCGCAGATCCGCCGGGTCGTCTCGACCCCGTCGAGCTTGGGCATCCGTACGTCCATCAGCACCACGTCCACGGCCGTGGACCGCAGCACCTCCAGCGCCTCCACGCCGTCGCCCGCCTCAGCGACGACGTCCATGTCCGGCTGGGCGGCGAGCACCATGCGGAAGCCGGTGCGCAGCAGCACCTGGTCGTCGACGAGCATCACGCGGATGGACATGAAGATCCTTAAGGGTCGTCAGTGGGCGGGCTTCAGGGGGAGCAGGGCGCTGATGCGGAAGCCGCCCCCGGGGCGCGGCCCCGCGTCCAGGGTGCCGCCGACCATGCCGACCCGCTCGCGCATGCCGATCAGGCCGTGGCCCCGGCCGTCGGCGCCGCCGTCCTCGTACATCTCGTGGGTCGCGCCCCGCCCGTCGTCCTCGACGAGGAGACCGAGGCCGTCGTCGAAGTACACCAGACGGACGCTGGCCCCGACGTCCGGACCGCCGTGCTTGCGGGTGTTGGTGAGCGCTTCCTGCACGATCCGGTACGCGGTGAGCTCGACGCCGCTGGGCAGCGGCCGCGGCGTCCCCTCGATCCGGAAGTCGACGGTCAGACCGGCCCCGCGGACCTGCTCGACGAGGTCCTCGATCTGCTGGACGTCGGGCTGGGGCACGTACTCCCCGGCCTCCTTGTGCTCGCCGGTACGCAGGATGCCGAGCAGCCGACGCATCTCGGCGAGCGCCTGGCGGCCGGTGGAGGAGATCGTCTCCAGGGCCTGCTTGGCCTGCTCGGGCGAGGCGTCCATGACATAGGCGGCGCCGTCGGCCTGGACCACCATCACCGAGACGTTGTGCGCGACGACGTCGTGCAGCTCGCGGGCGATCCGGGCGCGCTCGGCGGCGACCGCGACCTTCGCCTGCGCTTCGCGTTCCTGCTCCAGGCGGGAGGCACGCTCCTCCAGCTGTGCGAAGTAGGCGCGGCGGGTGCGCAGGGAGTCGCCGAGCACCCAGGCGAGCGCGAACGGCACGGTCATGATGATCGTGAAGAAGACGTGGGCCGCGGTGGAGTTGATCTCCTGCTGGTCCGACCAGCGCAGCTGGGACAGGGTCGCGGCGCTCAGACCGCCGATCAGCGCCAGGCGGGAGGCCCAGCGCGGCCCGTCGTGCGCGGCGACCGTGTAGATGATCAGCAGCATCGCGAAGTCGGCGAAGAAGGGCATCAGCCCGAACGCGAGCTGGGCGATGCCCACGAGGACCGTGAGCACCAGCATCTTCTCGGGCTCGCGCCGGCGCAGCGCGACGACCAGCGACAGCAGCAGCGCGACGACCCCGTACGCGACGGGGTTGTCGATCGGCGGGTAGGTCGAGCCCACCCACAGCAGGGAGAACCCGAGGAGGACGACGGCCCAGAAGCTGTCGACGCCCGTCGGGTGTCTGCGGATGAAGTCGTAGAGGCGCTGCACGTAACCCAGCGTAGGGAAAGCGGATAGGTGCAGGGGTCAACCGTGGGGTCGATCCTTGGCGTGAAGGCCGTACTCCGCAAGGTGGAGACTGGACCGCGTGACGGATGAGACGTGTCAGTGGCAGGGGTGGCGCGAGGCCACGGAGCAGGCGCTGTACGGCCCCGGGGGCTTTTTTCTGCGCCCCGAGGGCCCCGCCGGTCACTTCCGCACCTCGGTGCACGCGTCCCCGCTCTTCGCGGGGGCCGTGACCCGCCTGTTGACGGGGGTGGCTGAGGAGCTGGGGACGGACGAGCTCGCGTTCGTGGACATGGGCGCGGGGCGCGGGGAGCTGGTGACGGGCGTGCTGGCCGCGGCGCCGACGGGGCTTTCGGTACGGGCGTACGGCGTCGAGCGCGCTGCCCGGCCGGCGGGACTCGACCCCCGGGTCGAGTGGACGGACCGGGTGCCGGAGGGGGTCCGGGGACTGCTCTTCGCGAACGAGTGGCTCGACAACGTGCCGGTGGACGTGGCGTGCGTGGACGAGGCGGGGGCTGTCCGGTACGTCGAGGTGCGGGCGGCGGACGGGGCGGAGCGGCTCGGGCGGGTCGTCGAGGGACCGGACGCGGAGTGGCTGGAGCGGTGGTGGCCGCTGCGGGAGCCCGGCGAGCGGGCGGAGATCGGGCGGGCGCGGGACGAGGCGTGGGCGGCGGCGGTCGGTTCGCTGGCGGCGGGGACGGCGGTGGCGGTGGACTACGGGCATGTACGGGAGTCCAGGCCGCCGTTCGGGACGCTGACGGGGTTCCGGGCGGGGCGGGAGGTGGAGCCGGTGCCGGACGGGTCGTGCGATCTGACGGCGCATGTGGCGATGGACGCGTGCGCCTTGGCCGGCGGGGCGGGGTCGGAGCTGGTGACGCAGCGGGAGGCGTTGCGTCGCCTCGGCGTCCGGGGCGAGCGGCCGCCGCTTTCGCTGGCGTCGAGCGACCCGGGGGCGTATGTGCGGGCGCTCGCCTCCGCGGGTGAGGCGGCCGAGCTGACCGCGCGCGGGGGGCTGGGGGACTTCTTGTGGCTGACGGTGAGGGTGCCGGGGCCGTAAGCGCGGGGCGCTCGGGGCGGACGGGCCTGACAGGGCGCCGCTCCCGTGGGTTGTGCCCACCCTCACCCAGACTTCGTCCGGGGGGACCCCCAGCCCAGCGGAACAGTTGCCCACAACGGGTGAGGGGCATTGGGGCCCGACCTGCGGGATGGGTTCCCATGGCGGGTGGTCCGGAAGGGATACTGGGCCCATGACGGAGACGACGGTCGGAATCGGCGGGGCGGCGGAGAGCACCGACATGGTGCTGAACATCGGGCCGCAGCATCCCTCGACCCATGGTGTGCTCCGCCTTCGCCTCGTTCTGGACGGCGAGGTGATCCAGCACGCCGAGCCGGTCATCGGGTACATGCACCGCGGCGCCGAGAAGCTCTTCGAGGCGCGCGACTACCGGCAGATCATCATGCTCGCCAACCGCCACGACTGGCTGTCCGCGTTCTCCAACGAGCTCGGTGTCGTCATGGCCGTCGAGCGGATGCTCGGCATGGAGGTCCCCGAGCGGGCCGTCTGGACCCGCACCCTGCTCGCCGAGCTGAACCGGGTGCTCAACCACCTCATGTTCCTGGGGTCGTACCCGCTCGAACTGGGCGGTATCACCCCGGTCTTCTACGCGTTCCGTGAGCGCGAGGAGCTCCAGGCCGTGATGGAGGAGGTCTCCGGCGGCCGGATGCACTACATGTTCAACCGGGTCGGCGGGCTCAAGGAGGATCTGCCGGCCGGGTGGCTCGGACGGGCCCGGGCGGCCGTCGCCGATGTGCGCTCGCGGATGGACGTGTACGACAAGCTCGTCCTCGGCAACGAGATCTTCCGGGGCCGTACCCGTGGCGTCGGCGTCCTCACCCCCGAGACGGCGCACGCGTACGGCGTCTCCGGGCCCATCGCCCGCGCCTCCGGCGTCGACTTCGACCTCCGGCGCGACGAGCCGTACCTGGCGTACGGGGAGCTCCAGGACACGCTGAAGGTCGTCACCCGCGAGGAGGGCGACTGCCTCGCCCGCTTCGAGTGCCTCCTCGGGCAGACCCACAACTCCCTGGACCTCGCCGACGCCTGCCTCGACCGGATCGACGACCTTCCGCCGGGGCCGATCAACCAGCGGCTGCCGAAGGTGCTCAAGGCGCCGGAGGGCCACACGTACGCCTGGACCGAGAACCCGCTCGGCATCAACGGCTACTACCTGGTCTCCAAGGGCGAGAAGACGCCGTACCGCCTCAAGCTCCGCTCGGCGTCCTTCAACAACATCCAGGCGCTGACCGAGCTGCTGCCGGGCACGCTGGTCGCCGACATGGTCGCGATCCTGGGTTCGCTGTTCTTCGTCGTCGGCGACATCGACAAGTAGATCGGCCAGTAGTCAGCCCGCGTGGCGCATCACGACGTAGTCCCTCGGGTCCTTCTCCCCGGGCGACACGCGCCGCTCGACGCTCCAGCCCCAGCGCTCGTAGCGCTCGCGCAGCTCCGGCACGTCGAGCGTCATCAGCAGGCGCGGTGCGGGGGCCCCGGCGAGCAGGGCGTCGTGCAGGGTGCGGCCCAGGCCGCGGCCCTGGTGGGCCGGGGCGACGACGAGTTCGGCGAGCTCGAAGGTCTGCTCCGCGCCGGAGAGGGCGCTGTCGACCCAGCCGGCCGCGAAGCCCGTCAGGGCGTCGTCCGCGTCGAGGCCGGCCACGCAGCGGAAGTCCGGCTGCCCGGCGTGGGCGAGGAGCCGCTCCACGGTCCGTACGGCGCCGCGGGGTGTGTCGTGCCAGGGCGCGCCGCAGAAGGCCTGCGCGCACAGGGCGATCAACTCGTCCCGGCGTCCGGCCACTTCGCCGGCGCCGAGGGCGGAGGTCACGAGTTCACGGCTCCGCGCAGCTCCGCCACGTCGATCTGCTCGGTCTCGTCGTGCGCGGTCAGGTCGATGACCTGGCCGATCGCCCGCTGTTCGGGGGTGCGCCGGGCGACGGTCGCCAGGACCTCCTCGCCCACGACGTCCGCGAGGTCGGCGTCCTGCACCGCCTCGATGGCGGCCGCCGCCTTCTGCGTACCGAAGAAGTCGAAGCCTCCCTCGGGGCGCGGGGCGCGGCGGGCGGCGTAGGGGACGATCGCGGACGCGGCCGGGACGGGCCGGACGGCGGGCAGGGTGGAGGGCGCGGGAACCACGGCGGTCGACGGGCGAGCGTGCTGCTCGGTACCGGCGGCCGCCGCGTGCTTCCCCTGCGGCTCCTCCGTCTCCCGGGCGCGCTCGGCCAGATCGCGGCTGCGGGCGGCCTCGGCGGTGCGGCGGGCCTCCTGGGCGGCGGCGTTGCGCGCGAGGTTGCGCAGGGCGTCGGCGGCCTGGCGGTACGCGGCCGGGGTCGGCGTGGATCCGGCGGCCGGCAGCTCCTTCGCGGGCGCGGCCGACTCCAGGGCGAGCTGCCTGCGGCCCTCGAGGGCGCTGGCGCGCTCGGTCTCGGCAGTGGCGTACCGGCGCAGCAGCGCGGCGTGCTCGCCCCGCAGACCGGCGAGTTCGACGCGCTTGGCGCGCAGCTTCGTGTCGAGCTTGGCGCGCAGCTCGCGGGACTCCTCGAGGTCGGCCTCGAGCTCGGCTATCCGCTCCTCGGTCTTCCACTGGTCCGCGGTGCGGGCCCGGGTCAGCTCGGCGACCTGCCGGCCGGCGCTCCGGTCCCAACTGCGCATGATGACGCCACCGGTGACCGCAGCCGCCGCGGCGGCCGCCACGAGCAGGCGCAGCGCCACGGGATCGGCGAGCAGCCAGGCGCCCGCGGCACAGACGACCGACGCTCCGGCGACCGCCGAGGGCGGCAGGAGCTTGTGCAGGGGAGGGGAATGGCGGTGGCGTCCACGTGGCATGGCCTGAAATTTACCGTGCGTAGGCGCCGTATGGGGTGTCGGCCCGGCAATCTCTTGGCCACTTCTCGCCGCCGTTCTCACCGCCGGGGCGCCACCCCGGTCGGAGCGGGCCGACTCCCCTTACCCGACCCCTACTTCTTGACCAGCCCCTTCGACTCCAGATAGGCCTTCGCGACGTCCTCCGGCTTCGCCCGCTCCGCGTCCACCTTGCGGTTCAGTTCGGCGAGATCGGCCGTCGTGAGGACCTTTGTGATCTTGTCGAGCGCGGCGGCTATCTCCGGCGATCCGGCGTCCTTGGCATTGACGACCGGCAGCACATTGTCGGCGTTCTGCAGCTTCTTGTCGTCGGTCAGGAAGACCAGACCGAAGCTCTCGATCGTCGCGTCCGTCGTGGTGGTCAGCACCAGCTGGTCCACGCCGTCCTTGACCGCCTGCTTGGACTGCGGGGTCCCGACGCCCTTGGGGTCGATCCCGGTCACGTCGATCCCGTAGGTCTTCTTCAGGCCCGGTGCGCAGAACGGCCGTATCTCGCATTCGTCACCGGCCGCGATCCTCACCTTCAGCTTGGCGGCGCCGAGATCGGAAAGCGTCGTGAGCTTGTTCTTCTCGGCGAATTCCTTCGACACCGCGAAGGCGTTCTGGTCGACCGCCTCGCCGACCGCGAGGACCTTCAGTCCGAGCGGCTCCGCGAGCTTCTTCAGCGCCGCGACCGTGGCGGTCGCGTCCCCGGACGCCACCGGCTTCTCCTCGGGCGCCTTCGGGCCGTTCACCTTGGCATTGAGGAATTCCGCGATCGTCGCCGCGTATTCCGGTACGACGTCGATCTCGCCCTTCTCCAGCGAGGGTTCGTACAGCTCACGGTTCTTCACCGTGGTGATGCTCGCGGAGTATCCGGCGTCGTTCAGCACCTGCGCGTACAGCTCGGCGAGCACCTTCGACTCGGTGAACGCCGCGGCGCCCACGACGAGCGAGCCCTTGCCCGAACCGGCGGCGGTGCTGCCGCCGCCGCCCGTCTTCTCCAGGCTGTCGCCGCCGCACGCGGCGAGCGAGACGGTCAGCGCCGCCACGCCCAGTACCGCACCCGCGATACGCGAGGTCCTGCTCACGAGATCACCCATCCCAGTCGTCGTTCGTCTCACGCTTCACTTCTTCGGGGCCGGCGGCCGAGCAGCCGGTCCGCCCCCACCAGCACCACTTCCACCAGGAGGGCGAGCAGCGCCACGAGCAGCGCGCCCGCGACCACCTGCGGGGTGTTGTACGTGTTGAATCCGGCGGTGATGATCCGGCCCAGGCCCCCCTGGCCGACCATCGCCGCGATGGTCGCCGTGGCGACCACCTGCACGGCCGCCGAGCGCAGGCCCGTCATGACCAGCGGGCGGGCGAGGGGCAGTTCGACCTTCCGGAAGACCTGGCCGCCCGACATCCCCATCCCCCGGGCCGCCTCGACCATCGCCCGGTCGACCTCCCGCATCCCCACGTACGCGTTGGTGAGCAGCGGCGGCACCGCGAAGAGCACCAGCGCGATCACCGTCGGGACGTAACCGGCGTTGCGCAGCGGCGACACCATGAAGAGGGCGAGCACCGCGAAGACGGGGATCGCCCGCCCGGCGTTGGAGACGTTGACGGCGACCGCGCCGCCCTTGCCGAGGTGTCCGAGCCCCAGCCCCACCGGCAGCGCGATGGCGCAAGCGACAAGGAGCGCGACCCCGCTCACGTACACGTGCTCACCGAGCCGGTGCCACACCCCGCCGTCGCCCGCCCAGTGGGCGCCGGTGGTCAGCCAGCTCCAGGCGTCCGCCATGACCCCCATGTCACTCCACCCCCGGCGCCGTGCGGATGCGGGTCCACGGCGTGAGGAGCCGCTGGACGCCCAGGAGCAGCAGGTCGGCGGCGACCGCGAGGAGCACACACAGCACGGAGGCGGCGAGCACCTGCGCCTTGAAGAACGTCGGCAGCGCGTCCTCGATGAGGTTGCCGAGACCGCCGCGCCCGACGATCGAGCCGACCGTCGTCAGCGCGATCGTGGAGACCGTCGCCATGCGTATGCCGGCCATCAGGGCCGGGAGCGCGAGGGGCAGTTCGACCTCCCACAGCAGCCGGCCCGAGCCGTACCCCATGCCGCGCGCGGCCTCTCTCGTCTCGGCCGGCACCGCCGCCAGCCCCGCCAGGATGTTCCGTACGAGGATCGTCAGCGAATACAGCACGAGCCCGGTCACCACCAGCGCCGCGGAGAGCCCGAAGAAGGGCAGCAGCAGCGAGAACATCGCCAGGGACGGGATCGTGTACAGCAGCGTCGTCAGGCCGAGGACCGGACCGGCGAAGCGCGGCCGCGCCCGCACGAGCAGCGCCATCGGAAAGGCGACGGCGAGCCCGATCAGTACGGACACGACGGTGATGCCCACATGTTGGACCGTGGCGTCGGTCAACTCCTGGCTGCGGGTGCGCAGATACTCACCGCAGATCCAGTCGTTCGTCACCAGACAATTCGACGTGCTCATGTGCCTCCCCCCGGTCGCCCGCAGTTGCCGAACGTATGTCCAGCGACCCTAACCCCCGCCACTGACAAACGCCGAGGACCGCCACAATGCGGCAACACGCCCTTCACACGCGCCCGGCCACCAGACGTCAGAATGGGGAACCATGATCCGGTTCGAGCAGGTGACCAAGCGGTACGAGGACGGCACGACGGCCGTCGACGACCTCTCCTTCGAGGTCGCCGCGGGGGAACTGGTCACGCTCGTCGGCCCGTCCGGCTGCGGCAAGACCACCACGATGAAGATGGTGAACCGGCTCATCGAGCCGACCGAGGGGCGCATCCTCCTCGATGGCGAGGACATATCCGCGATCGACCCGGTCCAGCTGCGCCGCCGGATCGGCTACGTCATCCAGCAGGTCGGCCTCTTCCCGCACCGTACGGTCCTCGACAACACCGCGACCGTCCCCCACCTCCTCGGCGCCCCCCGCGCCCGGGCCCGCGCCCGCGCCGCCGAACTCCTCGACCTGGTCGGCCTCGACCCGAAGAAGTACGGCGACCGCTACCCCGAACAGCTCTCCGGCGGACAACGCCAACGCGTCGGCGTGGCCCGCGCGCTCGCCGCCGACCCGCCCGTGCTGCTGATGGACGAGCCCTTCGGAGCGGTCGACCCCGTCGTCCGCGAACGCCTGCAGACCGAGTTCCTCAGGCTCCAGTCGCAGGTCCGCAAGACCGTCCTGCTGGTCACCCACGACCTGGAGGAGGCCGTCCGCCTCGGCGACCGCATCGCCGTCTACGGACAGGGCAGGATCGAGCAGTTCGACACCCCGGCCAGGGTGCTCGGCGCCCCCGCCACCCCGTACGTCGCCGAGTTCGTCGGCGCCGACCGCGGCCTCAAGCGGCTCTCCGTCACCCCGATCGACTCCACCGCCCTCGAGGAGGCCCCCGTCCTGCGGTCCGGCGACGGCGCGCCCACGACCCCCCGGCCCGAGAGCCCGTGGTCCCTGGTCCTCGACTCCGACGGCCGGGTCGCGGGCTGGGTGTCGGCGGACGACCCCGACCGCACCCGCCCGGCCCCCGAACCGGTCCCGCTCGGAGCCTCCCTCCGGGAGGCGCTCGGAGCGCTCCTGCAGAACGACACCGGCTGGCTCCCCGTCGTCGACCCCGCCGACGGCGGCCGGTACGCCGGCGTGCTCACCCCGGCGGGTGTCCACCGGGCGCTCCGCCGGGCGCAGCCGACGGCCGGACCGGACTCCGCCCCGCAGGCCGACCCGACGTCCGCCCCGGAACCCCCCGAGGCACCCGAGTCCCCCAAACAGCTCAGTTCGCGCTGAGCCGACCGCTCATCCACACAAGACCCGGCGGGATCTCCCGGTTCCAGGTGTTGAAGTTGTGCCCGCCGCTGTCGAGCGTGATGGAGGAGACCCGCGCCGGGGCCTTCACCTTCCTGACGAAGTCGCGCGTCGCCGTGCGGTTGTCCTCGCCCTCCTGCGACGTGGTCACGAGGAACGACGACTTCCCCTGCGGCGCGTGGTCCAGGCTCCACAACAGGTCGGCCCGCTTGCGCGCCGCACCGTCGCCGTGGAACAGATCGCCGGTCGTCACGTCCTCCGCCGCCTTGTAGTACGCCGAGAAACCCGCGCCCGCCGCGAACCTGTCCGGATGGTGCAGCGCGATCTTCAGCGCGCAGTAGCCGCCGGTCGAGTTCCCCATGAAGCCCCAGTTCCGCGCCTTCGTCCCCACCCGGTACGTCTCCGAGACCGCCTTCGGCAGGTCCTCGGCGAAGAAGGTCTCGGTCTGCGGCCCGCCGGGGATGTCCACGCACTCGGTGTCCCGGGGCGGCGCCACGGTCGGCCGCATCATCACCAGGATCATCGGCCGCATCTTCTTCTCCTTGGCCTGCAGGAAGGCCGTCTTCGGGTACTTCAGCCCCTTGAGGAGGTTCTCGGCCGTGCCCGGATAGCCCGTCAGCACCACCGAGGCGGGAAAGGTGCTCTTCGCGTACTCCTTCTGGAAGTACTCCGGCGGCAGGTACACATAGGCCGGGGAGTCGATCTTCGACTTCTCGCCGGCGATGACCACCTTCTGGATCTGACCGCCGACCGCCGGACGGCCGCCGCCGGGCACGTCCAGCGCCTGCGTGCCGACGACCTTGATGTCCTTGGAGCCGGCCGAGTGGTCGACGACCACCCCCAGGTCCTGCTCCTGGCCGAACAGGTCCGACCAGGAGCCGTAGAAGAGGAAGGAGTTGTTCGCCGCGAGACCGACCGAGGCGAACAGCGCGAGCTGGGTGGCGAGCAGCAGCCCGATCCGGCCGAGGACGGACCGCACGCCCCCGCGGGCCAGCCGCGGCCACAGCCAGACCGTGGCCGCGAACAGCACCACCGCCACCACGACGGCCAGCGCCAGAACCTTGTTGCTGGTGAGACCCATGAGACGCCCCGAGCCCTCTTCCTGAGAATTTCCTGTGCCTGAATGAACCCGCTCCCCCGCGAAGCCGTCCTAGAAGGCGCAAAACCTCCGGCACGGCTCGCTCCTGACCACCGCGCGCCGCCGGACCACAAATCTTTCGCGGAGCCACGGGAAGCACGGGAAGCGATGTCTGTCACGGTAGATGGGGACAAATCAGGATCGGTTCCGGTTCGGGTGCGCCGGATTCTGCGCGGTCCCCGCCCCGAGAAGGTCCCCTCCCTCGTCGGTACGGCCTGCACCCTCATCGGCCTGATCGACATCGCCGCGGGCGTCTTCCCGCGCTTCCGGGCCAGCCGGATGCACGCCGTCGCCGAGGTCCTCCCCGGCACGCTCGGGCCGCTCTCCGCGGCCCTCTCCCTCAGCGCAGGCGTCCTGCTCCTGCTGCTCGCCCACGGCCTCAAGCGCCACAAGCGCCGCGCCTGGCGAGCCGCCGTCGTCCTGCTGCCGCTCGGCGCCCTCGCCCAGTTCGTCTGGCGCCACTCCGTCCTCGGCGCCCTGCTCTCCCTCGCGCTGCTCGCCCTGCTGCTGCGCCACCGGGACCAGTTCGCCGCCCTGCCCGACCCCCGCAGCCGCTGGAAGGCGCTCGCCAACTTCGTCCTCATGGGCGCCGGATCCATCGTCCTCGGCCTCGTCATCGTCAGCGCCCACCCGCGCCGCGTCATCGGCAGCCCCAGCCTCACCGACCGCCTCGAACACGTCCTGTACGGACTCTTCGGCTTCGAAGGCCCCGTCGGCTACACCGGCAACGTCGACTGGACCGTCGGCTACTCCCTCGGCGCCCTCGGCATGCTGACCGCGCTCACCACCATCTACCTGGCCTTCCGCCCCGAACACCCCGCCGCCCGACTCACCGAGGACGACGAGACCAGGCTGCGCGCCCTCCTCGACAAGCACGGCGCCCGCGACTCCCTCGGCCACTTCGCCCTCCGCCGCGACAAGGGCGTCGTCTTCTCCCCCAGCGGCAAGGCCGCCGTCTGCTACCGCGTCGTCTCCGGCGTCATGCTCGCCAGCGGCGACCCGATCGGCGACGTCGAGGCCTGGCCCGGCGCCATCGACCGCTTCATGGACGAGGCCAAGGCCCACTCCTGGACCCCCGCCGTCATGGGCTGCTCCGAGACCGGCGGCGAGGTCTGGACCCGCGAGACCGGCCTCGACGCCCTCGAACTCGGCGACGAGGCGGTGGTGGACGTCGCGGATTTCTCCCTCTCCGGGCGCGCCATGCGCAACGTGCGCCAGATGGTGAAGCGGATCGAGCGCAACGGCTACACCACCAAGGTCCGTCGCGTCCGTGACCTGTCCGACGGCGAACTCGCCCGCGTCCGCCGCGCCGCCGCCGACTGGCGCGGCACCGACACCGAGCGCGGCTTCTCCATGGCACTCGGCCGGATCGGCGACCCCGGCGACGGAGACGCCGTCATAGCCACCGCCCACAAGGAAGATCCCGACTCCCCCTACGGCGACCTCAAGGCGATCATCCACTTCGTGCCCTGGGGCGCCGACGGCATGTCCCTGGAACTCATGCGCCGCGACCGCTCCGCCGACCCCGGCATGAACGAACTGCTCATCGTCGCCGCCCTCCAGGAGTCCCCCCGCCTGGGCATCGAACGCGTCTCGCTCAACTTCGCCATGTTCCGCGCCGCCCTCGCCCGCGGCGAGAAGATCGGCGCGGGACCCGTCCTCCGGGTCTGGCGCGGACTGCTCGTCTTCCTCTCCCGCTGGTTCCAGATCGAGTCCCTGTACAAGTTCAACGCCAAGTTCCGGCCCCGCTGGGAGCCCCGCTTCGTCGTCTACCGCAAGAGCCGCGACCTGCCCCGCATCGGCTTCGCCGCGATGCAGGCCGAAGGCTTCGTGAACCTCGAACTGCCCCGCCCCTTCGCCCGCCGCCGAGCCGCCGCCAAGGCCCGCCCCTGCGCCCACATCGTCGCCCCGCAGGCGGACCGGGAGGTCCGCGCGGCCTGACCCCGGGCCTGCCCCCTGGACAGGCCGGCACCCCCGGCGCAGGCAGCCCCTAGTCTGGACATATGAGTACGTTGATCGGTCGGGGCACGGCCACGGGCCTGCCGGAGTGGGACCGCTGCGCGGTCATGGGCGTCGTGAACGTGACACCGGACTCCTTCTCCGACGGCGGCCGCTGGTTCGACACCACGGCCGCCGTCAAACACGGGCTCCACCTCGTCGCCGAAGGCGCCGACCTCGTCGACGTCGGCGGCGAGTCCACCCGCCCCGGCGCCAGCCGCGTCGACGAGGAGGAAGAGCTGCGCCGCGTCGTCCCCGTCGTCCGCGGCCTCGCCGCCGAAGGCGTCACCGTCTCCGTCGACACCATGCGCGCCTCCGTCGCCCGCGCCGCCGTGGCGGCGGGCGCCACACTCGTCAACGACGTCAGCGGCGGCCTCGCCGACCCGGACATGGTCCCCGCCGTCGCCGCCGCCGAAGTCCCCTTCGTCGTCATGCACTGGCGCGGCTTCAGCCAGGACATGAACAGCCTCGCCGTCTACGACGACGTCGTCGGCGAGGTCGTCACCGAACTGCGCCACCGCATGGAGGCCGTCGTCGAGGGCGGCATCGCCCCCGAACGGATCGTCATCGACCCCGGCCTCGGCTTCGCCAAACTCGCCCCCCACGACCTCGCCCTCGTCGCCCACCTCCCCGAACTGCGCGCCCTCGGCAGGCCCCTGCTCGTGGCCGCCTCCCGCAAGCGCTTCCTCGGTCACGTCCTGACCCGCGAAGGCGCCGCCCCGCCCCCCGCACGCGAACGCGACGCCGCCACCGCCGCCGTCTCCGCCATCGCCGCCCACGAGGGCGCCTGGGCCGTACGGGTCCACGAGGTCAGGGCCACCGCCGACGCCGTCCGGGTCGCCCGAGCAGTCGAGGGAGCCGCGTGACCCACCCCACCGACACCGAAGCGGTCGAGGCCGCCAACACCGCCTTCTACGAGGCGATGGAACGCGGCGACTTCGAAGAGATCTCCACGCTCTGGCTCGACGACGGCGCCACCCCCATCAGCTGCGTCCACCCCGGCTGGCCGGTGCTCTCCGGCCGCGGCGAAGTACTCCGCTCGTACGCCCTGATCATGGCGAACACCGAGTACATCCAGTTCTTCCTGACGGACGTCAAGGTCTCCCTCGCCGGCGATGTGGCCGTGGTCACCTGCACCGAGAACATCCTCAGCGGCGGACCGGCCGAGGACGGGGCCGAACTCGGACCCCTCGTCGGCCAGCTCGTGGTCGCCACCAATGTGTTCCGCCGCACATTCGAGGGCTGGCGGATCTGGTCCCACCACGGCTCCCCGGTCCTCACCGAATCGGACGAGGAAGAGGACGAGGAACCCGGCTCCTGACCGGGTTCCCCGGTCCTTTCGGGTGACGCCGGGGATTGGAATCCGGCGCTCTGGGTAGGGGCCGCTCCCAGCCCCTGTGGCCGTCGCCGCAGCCCCCCGTGGGCAAGCGCTGTCGGTGCCCGCAGGTAGATTCGATGCTGGACACCCGGCCGTCCGCACCCGGCTGCGTGGCCACAAGAACTACGACAGCAGGAGTGATTCGCGTGGATCGTGTCGCGCTGCGCGGCCTCAAGGCCCGAGGACACCACGGCGTCTTCCCCAAGGAACGCGAGGAAGGCCAGACCTTCATCGTGGACCTCGTCCTCGGCCTGGACACCCGTCCCGCGGCAGCCGACGACGACCTGACGAAGACCGTGCACTACGGCGTCGTCGCGGAGGAAGTCGTCGATGTCGTCCAGGGCGAGCCGGTGGACCTGATCGAGACGCTCGCCGAGCGGATCGCCCAGCAGTGCCTCAAGCACCCCGGCGTCCAGGAGGTCGAGGTCGTCGTCCACAAGCCGGACGCGCCGATCACGGTCCCCTTCGACGACGTGACCATCACCATCACCCGGAGCCGAGTATGAAAGCCACGCACAGCGACCCGACCGTGCAGCCCGTACCCGCCTCCGTCGTCGAGGCGGTCGACGCCGCCGACGTGACGCTCTCCAACCCCAAGTGGGCGGTCATCGCACTGGGCGCCAACCTCGGCAACCGCCTGGAGACCCTCCAGGGCGCCGTCGACGCCCTCGAGGACACCCCGGGCCTGCGGGTCAAGGCCGTCTCCCCCGTGTACGAGACGGAGCCCTGGGGCGTCGAGCCCGGCTCCCAGCCCTCGTACCTCAACGCGGTCGCCCTGGTGAAGACGACCCTGCCGCCCAGCTCCCTCCTGGAGCGGGCCCACGCCGTCGAGGAAGCCTTCCACCGCGTCCGCGAGGAGCGCTGGGGCTCCCGCACCATCGACGTCGACATCGTGGCGTACGCCGACGTGGTCTCCGACGACCCCGTCCTCACGCTCCCCCACCCCCGCGCCCACCAGCGCGCCTTCGTCCTCGCCCCCTGGCACGACGTGGACCCCGAGGCCCAGCTGCCCGGACACGGCCCGGTCGCGGACCTGCTCACGGCGGTCGGCCAGGCCGGCGTCGTGCCGCGCGCCGACCTGGAACTCCGTCTGCCCGAGTAGTCGTTACGCTCGTGGGACACCACCCCCGCGACGACACGAAGGACACTCGGTGAAACAACTGCGGCTCAAGGTTCTCGCCGGACTGTTCATCGTGGCCGGAATCCTGTCCTGGGGCGCCGCGCGCCTCTGGGACGCGGTCGGCACCCTGCCGAGCGTGCCACTCGCCGCGCCGATCGTCCTCGCAGCGATCGCGGTCGTCCTGACCGCGACGGCCCTCTCCATCCGAGCCCGCCTCAAGGCCCAGCGCGAGCGCCGCCCCGGCGCGAAGGGCGTGGAACCGCTGATGGCGGCCCGCGCGGTGGTCTTCGGCCAGGCGAGCGCCCTGGTCGCCGCCCTGGTCGCCGGCATGTACGGCGGCACGGGCGTCTTCCTCCTCGGCTCCCTGGACATCCCGGCCCGCCGCGACCAGGCGATCTACGCCGGCTTCTCGGTCCTGGCCGGCTTCGCCGTGATCGCGGCGGCCCTCTTCCTGGAACGCGTCTGCAAGCTCCCGGAGGACGAGGAGAACGGCAAGGGCACGGCCCCGGTCGCCTAGGACCAGAACGCGTCGTACCCGGTCGGGTCAGTGGTGACGACCCAGCCCTCGGCGATCTTGCTGTCCCGCATGTGGAGGACGAGGGCGAGGTCCATGTCGAGCTGCTTGCCGTCACGGGACGCCGTGACATGGAGCAGAGCGACCATGTGCTCATCGTTGGCGAGGACATCGTGGAGCTGCGCGCGGTACGTGCCACCCGTCAGCTGGAACTCCCGGCCGAGCAACGCAAAGGTGTCCTCGCGCCCCCGGTAGTCACCGGCCAGCAGGTTCCTGCCCCCGATGTGCCAGACCACATCGGGGTGGAATTCCTGCGTCAGTGCGTCCATGTCGCCGGCCGAGAAGGCGGCCAGGGCGCGGTGGAACACGGCGACATGCGGGTGATCGGTCATCGGGGCCTCCAGCGGTCTCCCCGGCAACGTATGCCGCACGACGAGTCACCGCGCGCGGCGTTCGTCCATCGGGCGGAACGCAGGCGCAGGGCCCGGGCGGGTCCCGTGCGGACCTGCTACCTCGCCATGATCAGGCTCATCGCCTCGTTGCGGGTCGCGGGGTCGCGGAGCTGGCCGCGGACGGCCGAGGTGATGGTCTTCGCGCCCGGCTTGCGGATGCCGCGCATCGACATGCACATGTGCTCGCACTCGAAGACGACGATGACGCCGCGCGGCTCCAGGATCTCCATCAGCGAGTCGGCGACCTGCGTGGTCAGCCGCTCCTGGACCTGCGGGCGGCGGGCGTAGACGTCGACCAGGCGGGCCAGCTTCGACAGGCCGGTGATCTTGCCGGAGGTCGAGGGGATGTAGCCGACGTGGGCCACGCCCCTGAACGGGACGAGATGGTGTTCACAGGTGCTGTACACCTCGATGTCCTTGACCAGCACCATCTCGTCGTGACCGAGGTCGAACGTGGTCGTCAGGACGTCCTCGGGCTGCTGGCGCAGGCCCGCGAATATCTCCTGGTAGGCCCGCGCCACCCGCCCCGGCGTCTCCCTCAGCCCCTCGCGGTCCGGGTCCTCGCCGACCGCGATGAGGAGCTCTCGTACGGCGTTCTCGGCGCGCTTCTCGTCGAACTCGCCGATCGTGCCCTCGCCGTCCAGCGTCACCGGGTCGGTCATCTGTGCCTCGTTCCGTCTGACTCATGGCGCGAAATGTGCCGCGCCCCCACAGGCTAAAACCTGTGGGGGCGCGGCATCCATTCCGGGTGGTCGGAGGTCAGGCCTCCGGGGCCTCCTCGGGGGCGACCTCGATCGCCTTGGTGGTGTCCACCGGTGTGCTGCCGTTCGCGCCGTTCGTCAGGGCCAGCTCCTTGGGGGAGAGGACCGGCGGGCGGGTCGAGGGCGTGCGGCGGGACGAGCCCGTCCAGGCCGGGCGGGCCGGGCGCTTGACGATCGGGGCGAAGATCTCGGCGATCTCCTCCTTGCCCAGCGTCTCCCTCTCGAGGAGCTGCAGGACCAGGTTGTCGAGGACGTCACGGTTCTCGACGAGGATCTCCCACGCCTCGTTGTGCGCGGTCTCGATGAGCTTCTTGACCTCTTCGTCGACCAGCGCGGCGACCTCTTCCGAGTAGTCGCGCTGGTGCGCCATCTCGCGGCCGAGGAACGGTTCGGTGTTGTCGCCGCCGAACTTGATCGCGCCGAGCCGCTCGGTCATGCCGTACTGCGTGACCATCGCGCGTGCGGTGGCCGTGGCCTTCTCGATGTCGTTCGCCGCGCCCGTGGTCGGGTCGTGGAAGACGAGCTCCTCGGCCGCGCGCCCGCCCAGCATGTACGCGAGCTGGTCGAGCATCTCGTTGCGCGTGGTCGAGTACTTGTCCTCGTCCGGGAGCACCATCGTGTAGCCCAGGGCCCGGCCGCGGGACAGGATGGTGATCTTGTGGACCGGGTCGGAGTTCGGCGAGGCCGCCGCGACCAGGGCGTGACCGCCCTCGTGGTACGCGGTGATCTTCTTCTCCTTGTCCGACATGATCCGGGTCCGCTTCTGCGGGCCCGCGACCACACGGTCGATCGCCTCGTCCAGGGAGTGGTTGTCGATCAGCTTCTTGTCCGAGCGGGCGGTGAGCAGCGCCGCCTCGTTCAGGACGTTGGAGAGATCGGCACCGGTGAAGCCGGGGGTCCGGCGGGCGACGGCGCCGAGGTCGACGTCCGGGGCGACCGGCTTGCCCTTCTGGTGGACCTTGAGAATCTCCAGACGGCCCTGCATGTCCGGGCGGTCGACGGCGATCTGCCGGTCGAAGCGGCCGGGGCGCAGGAGCGCCGGGTCGAGGATGTCGGGCCGGTTCGTGGCGGCGATCAGGATGACGCCGCCCTTCACGTCGAAGCCGTCCATCTCGACGAGGAGCTGGTTGAGGGTCTGCTCGCGCTCGTCGTGGCCACCGCCGAGTCCGGCACCGCGGTGACGGCCGACGGCGTCGATCTCGTCGACGAAGACGATCGCCGGGGCGTTCGCCTTGGCCTGCTCGAAGAGGTCGCGGACCCGGGAGGCACCGACACCGACGAACATCTCGACGAAGTCGGAGCCGGAGATCGAGTAGAACGGCACACCGGCCTCGCCGGCGACGGCCCGCGCGAGGAGGGTCTTGCCGGTTCCGGGCGGGCCGTAGAGCAGCACGCCCTTGGGGATCTTGGCGCCGACGGCCTGGAACTTCGCCGGCTCCTGGAGGAATTCCTTGATCTCGTGGAGTTCCTCGACGGCCTCGTCGGAGCCCGCCACGTCGGCGAAGGTGGTCTTCGGGGTGTCCTTGGTGATCAGCTTGGCCTTGGACTTCCCGAAGTTCATGACTCGGGAGCCGCCGCCCTGCATCTGGTTCATCAGGAACAGGAAGACGACCACGATGAGGACGAAGGGGAGCAGCGAGAGCAGCACCGACAGGAACGGGCTCTGCCGCTCAGGGGAGACGGTGTAGCCCTTGTCCAGGGCGCCGGAGGCGGACTGGTCCTGGAGCGTGGTGGTCAGGTTGGCGCCCTGGTCACCGATGTAGCTGGCCTGGATCTTGGTGCTGCCGCCGTACTTGTTCTTGTCGGCGTCCTTCTTGAGTTCGACCTTGATGACCTGCTCGTCGCCGGTCGTCAGCTTGACCTGGTCGGCCTGCTTGTCATTGATCGCCTGGACGACCTTGCTGGTGTCCACCGTCTTGTAGCCCTCGGACGAGCCGACCACCTGCATCAGCACGACCACGGCGAGGACGGCCAGCACGATCCACATGACCGGCCCACGGAAGTATCGCTTCACGTCCATCCATACGGAGCGAGAACGCTCCGTCCCTCCTGCCCGTAGGTAAATGCTGCTGTGAGAGCTGCTATGAGAAAAAGCTGTTCTTCGGAAGGTACCTCAGCACGGGGACCCGTGACCGCCTTCCCTTGCTCCAACGGCGGGGAGGCGGTACGGGTTCCCGTGCCTCAGCCGCCGTAGACGTGCGGCGCGAGCGTGCCGACGAAGGGGAGGTTGCGGTACTTCTCCGCGTAGTCGAGGCCGTATCCGACGACGAACTCGTTGGGGATGTCGAATCCGATCCACTTCACGTCGATCGCGACCTTCGCCGCGTCCGGCTTGCGCAGCAGCGTGCAGACCTCGAGGGAGGCCGGCTCGCGCGAGCCCAGGTTGGACAGCAGCCACGACAGCGTCAGTCCGGAGTCGATGATGTCCTCGACGATCAGGACGTGCTTGCCCTTGATGTCGGTGTCGAGGTCCTTGAGGATCCGGACGACGCCGGAGGACTGGGTGCCCGCTCCGTAGGAGGAGACGGCCATCCAGTCCATGGTGACGGGGGTGGACAGCGCGCGCGCCAGGTCCGCCATCACCATCACGGCACCCTTGAGGACGCCGACGATGAGCAGGTCCTTGCCCGCGTACTCCGCGTCGATCTTCGCGGCCAGCTCGGCCAGCTTCGCGTCGATCTCTTCCTTGGTGATGAGCACCGACTTGAGGTCGGTGCCCATGTCCTTCTCGTTCACCCGGGTCACTTTCGTTGCAGCTTGCGACTGTGCAGTCAGCCTTGCCGAATGACCAGTCTGCCACCCTGTCGCCGTGCCTCGACGCGACCGGGCAGATTGATGGCCCCTTGGCCGCGCCAGCCGGTGATCAGCCGGTCGACCTCCTCGATGTGGCGGGCGAAGAGGGAGCCGGCGGGTGCGCCCTCGGCGATCATGGCGCGGCGCAGGATGCGGCGGCGGACCGCGGGCGGGAGTCCGAAGAGTTTGGCGCACTCGAGCCGGCCGGTCTCGTCGCGTACGGCGGATTCCGCGTCGGCGGCCCAGGAGTCGAGGGCGTCGGCGTCGTCGCGGGAGAGCTGGGCCGTCCGGGCGAGGGCTTCGACGACGCCTTTGCCGAGGGCCTTCTCCAGCGCGGGCAGGCCTTCGTGGCGGAGCCGGGAGCGGGTGTAGGCGGGGTCCGCGTTGTGGGGGTCGTCCCAGACGGCCAGTTCCTGGGCGACGCAGGCCTTGCGGACGGTCTGCCGGTCGAGCTCCAGGAAGGGGCGGCGGTAGCGTCCTGCGGCGCCGGAGACGGCGGCCATGCCGGACAGGGAGCGGATGCCGGAGCCGCGGGCGAGGCCGAGGAGGACGGTTTCGGCTTGGTCGTCGCGCGTGTGGCCGAGCAGGACGGCGGCGGCGCCGTGGCGCTCGGCGGCCTCGTCGAGGGCGGCGTAGCGGGCGTCGCGGGCGGCGGCCTCGGGCCCTCCTTCGCGGCCGACGGTGACGGAGACGGCTTCGACGGGGTCGAGTCCGAGCGCGGCCATGCGGCCGGCGACCTCGGCGGCGCGCTGGTCGGAGCCGTCCTGGAGGCCGTGGTCGACGGTGATGCCGCCGGCGCGGACGGCGAGTTTGCGGGCTTCGAAGGCGAGCGCGGAGGCGAGCGCCATGGAGTCGGCGCCTCCGGAGCAGGCGACGAGGACAAGCGGAGCGACCCGGTCCGGGGAGGGGCCGAGGGGGTGCTTGTCGGGTGCCGTGGCGGCGTCGGTCTGGTGCTCGGTGAGAACGTCGTGGAGTACGCGGCGGACCGCCAGGCGTATCGCCGCGACCGCAGGATGGGGACCCATGTCCGGTGCCCTTCGTGATGGGGTGGGGTGCCTCGGTCGGAGTCTTAACGGTCGGAAGAGGGGGTTCGGTCACTCAGAGTGCGTCGATGGTGACAGAACCTGGCCGTTACCCGAGCATTGCACGCCCCACCCCTTGCCTAGGGTCCCTCGGATGGGTGATTGGGGCCGTGTTCGTCCGTCGTGCGTCGCACCCGTCTCACGAGTCTGCCTTACGGTGCACCCTCGCGACCCAGTCGGCCGGTGTGGCGATCTCCGCCTTGGTGGGGAGGGTGTTCGGCGACGTCCAGACGCGGTTGAAGCCGTCCATGCCGACCTGGTCGACGACGGCTCGGACGAAGCGTTCTCCGTCGCGGTACTGGCGCAGTTTGGCGTCGAGGCCGAGGAGCTTGCGCAGGGCGAGGTCGAGGCGGGAGGCGCCGCGGGCGCGGCGCTGCTGGAACTTCTCGCGGATCTCGGTGACGGAGGGCACGACCTGGGGGCCGACGCCGTCCATGACGTAGTCGGCGTGTCCTTCGAGGAGGGACATGACGGCGGTGAGGCGGGCGAGGATCTCGCGCTGTTCGGGAGTCTGGACGATTTCGACGAGGGAGGGGCCGGGTTCGCCCTCCTCGCCTTCGGGGCGGCTGCCGGCGAGGGCCTGGGCGGCTTCGCGCAGTCGTTCGACGACGGTGGAGGGGTCGACTTCGGTGGCGCCGAGGAAGGCCTGGATCTCGCCCTGGAGGTGGTCGCGCAGCCAGGGGACGGCGGTGAACTGGGTGCGGTGGGTCTCTTCGTGAAGGCAGACCCAGAGCCGGAAGTCGTGGGGGTCGACGGCGAGTTCGCGTTCGACGTGGACGATGTTGGGGGCGACGAGCAGGAGCCGGCCGCCGCCGTTGTCCCCGGCGGGCAGTTCGCGGGTGGCGGGGGCGAAGGTCTCGTACTGGCCGAGGATCCGGGAGGCGAGGAAGGAGAGCAGCATGCCGAGCTCGACGCCGGTGACCTTGCCGCCGACCGCGCCGAGCATGGTGCCGCCGGGGGTGTTGGAGCGGCGCTCCTGCATCTTGTCGAGGAGCGGGGAGAGCAGTTCGCGGAAGCCGGCGACGTTGGCCCTGACCCAGCCGGCGCGGTCGACGACGAGGACGGGAGTGTCCCGTGGTTCGTGGCCTTCGGGGATCATCCGGGTGAAGGCCCTGACGTGCTCCTCGGAGGCCTTGGCGTGGCGGCGGAGTTCCGCGACGACCTCGCGGGCCTCGTCCCGGCTCACCTCCGGGCCCGGCCTCACCAGTCGGGTCGCGGTCGCGACCGCGAGATTCCAGTCGACCATCTCGGCACCACCGATGCTCGTCATGCGTCAACCGTACGTTCTCGGCGCCCGTTCGGTGAGGCTTCGGACCTGTTCAGCCCTGGGGGGCGAGGGCGGCGGAGAGCCGGTCGAGGGCGGGCTGGGCCTCGTAGGGGGAGGGGGTCCGGCCGGCGAGGAAGGCGAAGGCGAGGAGTCGGCCGTCGGCGGTGACGACGGTTCCGGCGAGCGTGTTGACGCCCGTCAGGGTGCCGGTCTTGGCGCGGACGAGGCCGGCGCCGGTCGTGGCGGGGCCGGTGTCGAAGCGGCCTTCGAGGGTGCCGCTGAAGCCGCCGACGGGCAGGCCGGTGAGGACGGGGCGCAGGGCGGGGCGGGTGGGGTCGGCCGCCCGGGTGAGGAGGCCGGTGAGCAGGGCGGCGGAGATCCGGTCGTCGCGGGACAGGCCGCTGCCGTCGGCGAAGCGGGCCCCGGCGGTGGGCAGGCCGAGGGCGGCGAGTTCGGCGCGGACGGCCTTGCCGGCGCCGTCGAAGCTCGCGGGCTGCTTGCGGGCGAGGGCGGTCTGGCGGGCGAGGGCTTCGGCGAGGTCGTTGTCGCTGTGGGTGAGGGTGCGTTCGACGAGGGCGGAGAGCGGGGCGGAGTCGGTACGGGCCAGGGGGGCGGCCTCGGCGCCTTCGGCGGCCTTGGGGTCCTTGGGGTCCTTGGCGGCGCGGGCGGGGGCCGGGGTGCCCTGGATCTTCGTGCCGGACTTGCGGAGGAGTTCGGCGAAGGCGGTGGCGGTGTCGCCGGCCGGGTCGGCGGTCCGCGGGGCGGGTCCGTGGTCGGAGCTGTCCAGGCGGCCTTCGTCGAGCATCAGCGGGCTGACGGGGGCGATGTTCTCGTTGGGGCCGATGGGGTGCCGGGCGGGGCCCGTGTAGAGGCCGGCGTCGTAGGCGACCCGTACGGCGGTGATGCCGCGGTCCTTCAGGGCGCGGGCGGTGGACTCGGCGAGGGCCTTGAGGCGGCCGCGGTCGAGGGTGGGGTCGCCGCCGCCGACCAGGGTGACCGTGCGGCCGTCGGGGGAGGCGACGACGGTGGTGGGGATGCGGTGGTCGGGTCCGAGGGCGGAGAGTGCGGCGACCGAGGTGGCGATCTTGATCGTGGAGGCCGGGGTCATGGGGGTGGTGGCGCCCTCCCCGTACAGCTGCTTCCCGGTGGTCGCGTCGACGACGGAGGCGGTGCGGAGCGTGCCGAGGCCGGGGTCGGCGAGGAGCGGTACGAGGATGCCGGCGAGGTCGCCCTGGCGGGTGGTGCCGGGCGCGCCGAGGGCGCGGAGCACTCCGGCGGCGCTGGGGGCCGGTGCGGGGCGCCGGGGGGCCGCGGGGGGCTTGGCGTCCACGTGATGTGCGCCACCTGTCGGGGCCGTGGCGGCCGCACGGGCCCGCTCGGCCTTACGCTGACCGTTGTCCCACGGGCCGGCGGCGGTCACCGCTCCGGCGGCCAGGGCCAGACCGAGCACGGCGGAACCCACCGTGACCTGCCACGTCCTCGGCTCCGGCATTGCTGACCAGCCCCTTTCGCGATCACACACAGGCGTGAGGGACACTTAATCACTGCGCGTTGCCGCAGGCATTCACATGTGTTGATTCAGGAGGAGCCACCCGTGGAGTTCGACGTCACCATCGAGATCCCGAAGGGGTCGCGGAACAAGTACGAGGTCGACCACGAGACCGGTCGCATCCGCCTGGACCGCCGCCTCTTCACCTCGACCAGCTACCCGGCCGACTACGGCTTCGTCGAGAACACCCTCGGCGAGGACGGCGACCCGCTGGACGCGCTCGTCATCCTGGACGAGCCGACCTTCCCCGGCTGCCTCATCAAGTGCCGCGCCATCGGCATGTTCCGCATGACGGACGAGGCCGGCGGCGACGACAAGCTGCTGTGCGTCCCCGCGTCGGACCCGCGCGTCGAGCACCTGCGCGACATCCACCACGTGTCGGAGTTCGACCGCCTGGAGATCCAGCACTTCTTCGAGGTCTACAAGGACCTGGAGCCGGGCAAGTCGGTCGAGGGTGCCGACTGGGTCGGCCGCGCCGAGGCCGAGGCCGAGATCCAGGCCTCCTACAAGCGCCTGGAGGCGCAGGGCGGCGCCCACTGAGTGGGTCCCTGCTGAAGCTGTGACGGGCGGTGCACCTCGTGCGGGTGCGCCGCCCGTCTCGCGTGCGGTCGTATGCCCGTGCCCATACTGGGCAGACAGCGCGAATGGGAGTGAGGGCGAAGAGAGTGGTCGCGGAGGCGGACGGCCCGGAGGACCGGAAGCCGCAGTCGGACGAGGCGCGCAGCGCTTTCACGCCGCCGGCGGGGGTCGAGCAGCCGGTGGTGCCGGAGGAGGAGCATCCGACCTCCGAGTTCGCCGTTCCCGAGGGGCTTGCTCCCGAGCCGCCGGCCGAGCCCGAGGGTTCGGCGTTCGCGCCGCCGTCGACGTACTCCGCGAAGCACGCGCCGCCGGCGTTCACGCCCGCGCACGGCATGCCGCTGGTGCGGCTGCCTGCGGACGCGCCGTGGCAGGACCGGATGCGGACGATGCTGCGGCTGCCGGTCGGCGAGCGGCCGGTGCCGGAGATCGCGCGCAAGGAGGACGAGGCCGGGCCCGCGGTGGGTCGTGTGCTCGACCTGACGCTGCGTATCGGCGAGCTGCTGCTCGCGGGCGGTGAGGGCGCGGAGGACGTCGAGGCGGCGATGTTCGCGATCTGCCGCTCGTACGGTCTGGACCGCAGCGAGCCGACCGTCACGTTCACGCTGCTGTCGATCACGTACCAGCCGTCGCTGGTGGACGATCCGATCACGGCGAACCGGACGGTACGGCGCCGGGGCACGGACTACACCCGGCTGGCGGCGGTCTACCAGCTGCTCGCCGACATCAACGCGGAGGAGCACGACGTCACGCCGGAGGAGGCGTACCGGCGGCTCGCGGAGATACGGCGCAACCGGCACCCGTACCCCGGATGGGTGCTGACGACGGCGGCGGGTGTCCTGGCGGGCGCGGCCTCGGTGCTGCTGGGCGGTGATCTCACGGTCTTCTTCGTGGCGGCGCTGGGCGCGGTGCTCGGGGACCGGCTGGCGTGGCTGTGCGCGGGGCGCGGGCTGCCGGAGTTCTACCAGTTCCTGGTGGCGGCGATGCCGCCGGCCGCGATGGGGGTGCTGCTGACGCTGCTGCACACGGATCTGCGGCCCTCGGCGGTCATCACGGGTGGCCTGTTCGCGCTGATCCCGGGGCGGGCGCTGGTGGCGGCCGTGCAGGACGGTCTGACCGGCTTCTACATCACGGCCTCGGCCCGGCTCCTGGAGGTCGGGTACTTCTTCGTGGCGATCGTGGTGGGTGTGCTGTCGGTGCTGTACGTGGCCGTGCAGTTCGACGCGCAGCTCAATCCGGAGGGGACGCTCAGTGCGGTCGAGCGGCCGGTCGTTCAGATCCTGGCGTCGATGGTGCTGTGCGCGACCTTCGCGATCCTTTTGCAGCAGTCCCGGGAGACGGTGCTGTTCGCGACGCTGAACGGCGGGGTGGCGTGGGTGATCTACGCGTCGATCGCGGTGACGGCGGACGGCTCGGCGGTGATGGCGACGGCCGTGGCGGCGGGTCTGGTGGGTCTGTTCGGGCAGCTGATCGCCCGGTACCACCACACCTCGTCCCTGCCGTACGTGACGGCGGCGATCGGCCCTCTGCTGCCGGGTTCGGCGACGTACTTCGGGGTGCTCTCGATCGCCCAGAACAATCTGGACCAGGGCTTCGCGAACCTGGCGAAGGCGGCGGCCCTGGCCCTGGCGATCGCGATCGGCGTGAACCTGGGAGGCGAGCTGGCCCGCCTGTTCATGCAGGCTCCGGGCGCGGCGGCGGCCCGCCGCGCCGCGAAGCGGACGCGTGGTTTCTAGCGCTCGGCGAGTGAGTCGGGCCTCTAGCGCTTGGCGTGGCGGCCGCGCTCGGCGGGGGCGTCCTGGGTGGCGTGGTCGCCCTCGGCGGCCCGGGCCTTCTTGGACTGGGAGCGGGCGCGGAGGTACTCGATCACGATCGGGATCACCGAGATCAGCACGATCAGGATGAGGATCGCCTCGATGTGCTTGTGCACGAAGTCGATCTTGCCGAGGGAGGCGCCGAGGAGGGTCACGCCCGCGCCCCACAGCACGCCGCCGATGATGTTGAACGTGATGAACGAGCGGTAGTTCATCCGGCTCACACCGGCGATGATCGGGGTGAACGTCCGCACGATCGGTACGAAGCGGGCCAGGATCAGCGACTTCGGGCCGTGCTTCTCGAAGAACTCGTGCGCCTTCTCCACGTTCTCCTGCTTGAAGAGCTTGGAGTCCGGGCGCTTGAAGAGGGCCGGGCCGACCTTGCGGCCGAAGAGGTAGCCGACCTGGTCGCCGATGATCGCGGCGGCCACGACGAGGGTGCAGACGAGCCACAGCGGCTGGTCCAGCTTGCCGGTGGTGACCAGCAGGCCGGTGGTGAAGAGCAGCGAGTCGCCGGGCAGGAAGAACCCGATGAGCAGGCCGGACTCGGCGAAGACGATGACGAGGACACCGATCAGGCCGAAGGTCTGGATCAGATAGTCCGGGTCCAGCCAGCTCGGTCCGAGGGCAAGCGTATTCACGGGTTCCGGGCTCCTGCGGTTGGTGGGGGCATGGGACGGCTGCCCCAAAGTATCAACGCTTTCTTACGACTCCGGGTTCCATAAGCGTCTCATCGGGCCCCGCCGGGATGCGAGCGTGGGCGGCCGAGCCGAGGCTGGTGGCCTGGAGGTGGATGCGTATGGGCATCGAGGAGTACGGAGGCGGTCAGGGGCCGCAGTCCGACGTGCTGGTCGTCACGACGAACGACGTTCCCGGCTACGAGGTCCGGCAGGTGATCGGCGAGGTCTTCGGGCTGACCGTGCGCTCGCGGCACCTGGGCAGCCAGATCGGCGCGGGCCTGAAGTCGATGATCGGCGGCGAGCTGAAGGGTCTGACGAAGACCCTGGTGGAGACCCGCAACCAGGCCATGGATCGGCTGGTGGAACAGGCGAAGGCGCGCGGCGCCAACGCCGTGCTGATGTTCCGGTTCGACGTGACGGAGGCGGCGGACGTGGGGACGGAGGTGTGCGCGTACGGCACGGCGGCGGTGATCGCACCTCGCGCCTGATCGGACGGCGACACCCCCAACTCTCCGGGTGTTATGCGGCTTTTGTGCACTTATGGTGGGGCGGTGGTCACCGATACCCCGACGTCCGGGCCCCCGCCCCCCGTCCCCAAGTCGCCCGCCCGTGTCCTGCTGCCGCAGGTCCTGCCCGCCCTCGTGGTGGGCGTGCTGGCGAGTCTGCTCTTCCTCGCGATCGAGTGGGTCTCCGAAGAGTTCGAGCACGTGCTGTGGGACACCCTTCCGGACGCCCTGGGCATCGGCGGCTACTCCTCCCTCTGGATGATCGTCATGCTCACCGCGACCGGGATCGCGGTGGGTCTCGTCGTCTGGAAGATGCCCGGGCACGCGGGCCCCGATCCTTCCTCGACCGGCCTCGGCGGCAGCCCGCTGGCCCTCGCGGTGCTCCCCGGCCTGCTGATCGCAGCCACGCTCACGCTGGCCGGCGGGGTCAGCCTCGGCCCGGAGAACCCGATCATCGCGGCCAATGTCGCACTCGCCTACTGGATCGGCCGCAAGGCCCTGCCGGCCGTACCGGGAGCGATGTGGGTGGTGCTCGCCTCCTCCGCCACCATCGGCGCCCTCTTCGGCACCCCGGTGGCCGCCGCCCTCGTCATCTCCGAGGCCCTCACCCACCAACCGAAGGGGCAGGGCTCCCTGTGGGACCGGCTCTTCGCGCCGCTCGTCGCCGCCGGGGCCGGGTCGATGACGACGACCCTCCTGGCGCATCCCAGCTTCGACATGTCGCTGCCCCCGCTGACCGAGCCGGGGTGGAGCGATCTGCTCGCCGCCATGGTCGTCGCCACCGTCGCGGCCCTCTTCGGCCTCCTCTGCTGCTACGGCCTCCCCTACGTCCACCGGGCCTTCAAACGGCTGCGGCACCCGATGCTGATGCTCCCCGCCGGCGGACTGGTCCTCGGCCTGCTGGGCGCGCTCGGCGGACATCTGACGCTCTTCAAGGGCCTGGAGCAGGCCAAGGAGCTCACCTCGAACATCGGTGGGTGGTCCTCGGGCGAGCTGGCCAGGATGGCCGTGGTCAAGCTGGCCGCCCTGCTGGTCGCCGCCTCGTGCGGCTTCATCGGCGGCCGGATCTTCCCCGCGGTGTTCATCGGCGTCGCCTTCGGGATGCTCGCCCAGGCCCTCGTCCCGGAGATCCAACCGGCCGTCGCGATCTCCTCCGCCGTCCTCGGCGTGCTGCTCGCGACCACCCGGCAGGGGTGGGTCAGCCTCTTCGTCGGCGCCGTCCTCACCACCTCGCCCGAGATCATCCCCCTGCTCTGTCTGGCCTCCCTGCCTGCCTGGCTGGTCGTCACCGGCCACCCCCAGCTCGAACTGGACGAGTCGGGCGCCCCCCTGCACTGAACCATCCCCCGAATGGAGTCCTCATGCCGCTGCACAAGGGTCCCGCCGAGCCCGAGCCCGACCGGCACCTCGCCCTCAACCCCTTCTACGGCCAGGCCAATCCGGTCGGCGGCATGACCGAGGCACCACCGCGCCACCAGCTCCCCGACGGTCCGCTGCCGCCCATGAGCGCCTATCAGGTGGTCCACGACGAGCTGATGCTCGACGGCAACTCCCGGCTCAACCTCGCCACTTTCGTCACCACCTGGATGGAGCCCCAGGCCGGCGTCCTGATGGCCGAGTGCCGGGACAAGAACATGATCGACAAGGACGAGTACCCGCGCACCGCCGAACTGGAACGGCGCTGCGTGGCCATGCTCGCCAATCTGTGGCATGCCCCGGACCCCTCGACAGCCGTCGGCTGCTCCACCACCGGCTCCAGCGAGGCGTGCATGCTCGCCGGCATGGCCCTCAAGCGCCGCTGGGCCAAGAGGAACGCCGAGCGCTACCCGGGCAGCGCCCGGCCCAATCTGGTGATGGGCATCAACGTCCAGGTCTGCTGGGAGAAGTTCTGCAACTTCTGGGAGGTCGAGCCCCGGCTCGTGCCCATGGAGGGCGACCGCTTCCACCTGGACCCGGAGTCGGCCGCCGCGCTCTGCGACGAGAACACCATCGGCGTGGTCGCCGTGCTCGGCTCGACCTTCGACGGCTCCTACGAGCCGGTCGCGGAGATCTGTGCCGCGCTCGACGCCCTCCAGGAACGGACCGGCCTCGACATCCCCGTCCACGTCGACGGAGCGTCGGGCGCAATGATCGCCCCCTTCGTGGACGAGGACCTGGTCTGGGACTTCCGGCTGCCTCGGGTCTGCTCGATCAACACCTCCGGTCACAAGTACGGCCTGGTCTATCCGGGCGTCGGCTGGGCACTGTGGCGCTCGCCGGCCGAACTCCCCGAGGAACTCGTCTTCCGGGTCAACTACCTCGGCGGCGACATGCCCACCTTCGCCCTCAACTTCTCCCGGCCGGGCGCCCAGGTCGTCGCGCAGTACTACACGTTCCTGCGACTCGGCAGGGAGGGCTACCGGGCGGTCCAGCAGACCACCCGAGACGTCGCCCGGGGACTCTCCGAACGGATCGAAGCGATGGGCGACTTCCGCCTCCTCACCCGCGGCGACCAGCTGCCGGTCTTCGCGTTCACCACCGCCCCCGACATCAGCCGCTTCGACGTCTTCGACGTCTCGCGCCGGCTGCGGGAGCGCGGCTGGCTCGTCCCGGCGTACACCTTCCCGGCCAATCGGGAGGACCTGTCCGTGCTGCGGGTGGTCTGCCGCAACGGCTTCTCGGCCGACCTGGCGGGGCTGTTCCTCGAGGACCTGAACCAGGTCATGCCCGACCTGCGGCGTCAGCCCGGCCCGACCGGCGACAGGGCGGCCGCCACCTCCTTCCACCACTGAGCGGGAGACGGGCTCAGGGGGTCTCGCCCTCGCAGCCCAGGCTGAACTCCGCCCAGCGCTCGCCGTCGACGGATATGTCGTAGAGGCAGCCGGTGCTGTGGCGGAGCAGCCCGACCGGCGTACGGCGGGTGTAGCCCGTGCCCTCGCCCGAAGGGCGGAAGCTGCGGCCGCCGTCGACGCTCACGTACTCCCGGCCCTCGGCCCCGATCAGCACCCGGCCGCCCGGGCCCGGCACGGGGAGCCCCAGGAGCGTGCGGGGCTCCACCATCGGCCCCGTCGTCCACATCCGCTCCCAGGTCCGGCCGCCGTCCCGCGAGCGGTGCAGCGCCCGCATGGGGTTCTTGACCGGCTCGCCGCCCTTCAGCTCCCCCATCTCCGCCGCGTAGACGGCGTCCCGGCCGACCACGACGGAGGTGTGCCGGCCGGGCTCGGCGGTCGGGCTCGGCAGCCGGCTCACCGACCAGCTGCGGCCCGCGTCCCGCGACACGGCGACGGCCGCCCGCCCCGAGAGGGGGTCGGTCCCCGAGGCCCACCACGAGCCGTCGGGCTCCGCGACCTCGGCCGGCCTCGGGTGCGCCCCGAGCAGCGGCCCCTTGGCGAGGGCCCGCCGCCTCCCGTCCTGCGGGGAGATCACGACCAGCCGCTCCCGGGCGCAGTCGTCCACGGACGACCCGGCGGGCTGCGCGCAGTCGGTGGTGAGCACGGCCCCGGCCGGTATCGCCGCGGTCGTGCCGACCGTCCTCCGGTCGCCCTGGCGCCAGCTCCGCCCGCCGTCCCTCGTGAACCAGGTCCGCTGCGTCTCCGGCTCGGCACCGCCCTCCTCGATCAGGGCGCGTCCCGGCCCGAGCACCAGCAGGTTCGCCGAGACGCCGTCCGTCCCCCGGAGTTCGGGCAGCGGGGACTTCCGCAGCACCCAGCTCTTCGCGCCCCGGTCGAGCACGGCCACGTGCTGCCGGCAGAAGCCGTTCGCCGGCACCTTCTCGTCCGTCACACAGTCCGCGAGCAGCACGAAGCCGCTGCCGTCGGCGGCGAACCCCGGAGCGTGCGACCACCCGGGCACCTGCGGCGCGGACGGTATCCGCGGCGGCGGGACGGCCGACGCGCCCGAACCGGGGGCCGGCGTCCCACCCGAGGCCCTCCCACCCGAGCCCGCCGAACCCGCGCCCGCCGAACCCGGCGACCCCGACACGGGCGACCCCGACCCCGAAGCCCCCGCACCCACACCCGTACAAGCCGTCAACACCAGCGCCACGACGGCGCCGGCCACCCCGTAGAGCCTGCGCATCGCCCGTCCCCCTGTCCCTTCGCCCGGTCCGCGGTGAACCGTCTGCCTTAGTTACACCGCTCGACCGCTTCGGGTTCCCACCTCCCGGCGCAGGGCTCCAGGCGAAGGGCTCCCGGCGCAGGGCTCCAGGCAAAGGGACTACGCGCTCAGCCGCCTGAACTTCCGTACCGCCAGCGGGAAGAAGACCGCGAGCAGCAGCAGCGGCCACACCACCGCCGCCATCACATGCCCCGGCTCCCCGCCCGGGTTGCCGAACAGGTCCCGTACCGCCGTCGCGGTCGCCGACATCGGGTTCCACTCGACGGCCGTGCCCAGCCACCCCGGCATGGACTCGGGCGAGGCGAAGGCGTTGGAGAGGAAGCCGATCGGCCAGACCAGGATCTGCACGGCCATCACCAGCTCCGCCCGGCCCGCGACCAGCGCGAGGAAGATGCCGATCCAGAGCATCGCGAAGCGCAGCAGGAGCAGCAGTCCCACGGCCCCCAGGGAGGCGCCGAAGCCGCCGTGCGCCCGCCAGCCGATCGCGTACCCGACGCCGATCATCAGCAGCAGCCCGGCCGCGGACTGGAGCATGTCGGCGACCGAACGCCCCACGAGCACCGCGCCGTCGGCCATCGGCATCGAGCGGAAGCGGTCGATCACCCCCTTGTTCAGGTCCTGGGTGACGGCCGTCATCGTGCCTTCGAGGCCGAAGACCATCGTCAGCGTGAGCATTCCGGGGACGAGGTAGTCGACGTACGCGCCCTCGACGTCCCGCCCGCCGCCGACGAGGTAGCCGAACATCAGCAGCATCATGATCGGGAAGAGCAGCCCGACGACCACCTGGACCGGCTGTCGCGCCCAGTGGGCCAGCTCCCGCCGGGTCATGGTCCAGCAGTCGCTCATCACATACGCCGCGCTCATGCCGCCGCCTCCTTCTCACGATCGGTCAGGTGCAGGAAGACCTCGTCGAGGGTCGGCCGGCGCAGGGCGATGTCCTCCGCCTCGATCCCGGCCGCCTCCAGGGCCCGCACGGTCTCGGCCAGCGCGGCCATCCGGTCCGTCACCGGGGCGCTGATCCTGCGCCGGTCCGCGTCGACGCTCACCTCCGGTCCGAAGACCGGCAGCAGCCGTGCCGCCTCGGCGAGCCGCCGCCCGTCCCGCAGGACGACGTCGATCCGGTCCCCGCCGACCTTGGCCTTCAGTTCGTCGGCCGTGCCGTCGGCGACCACCCGGCCGCGGTCGACGACCGAGATCCGGTCAGCGAGCTGGTCGGCCTCCTCCAGGTACTGCGTGGTCAGCAGGACGGTCGTCCCGCCGCCCACCAGCGAGCGCACCGACTCCCACACCTCGCCCCGGCCGCGCGGGTCGAGTCCGGTCGTGGGCTCGTCGAGGAAGAGCACCTCCGGCTCCGTGACCAGCGAGGCCGCGAGGTCGAGTCGGCGCCGCATCCCGCCGCTGTACTGCTTCACGGGCTTGCGGCCGGTGTCCGCGAGCCCGAAGCGCTCCAGGAGTTCGTCGGCCCGCACGCCGGCCCGCCTGGCACCCAGGTGGTGGAGCCGCCCGAACATCTCCAGGTTCTGCCGGCCGCCGAGCTCCTCGTCGACGGCCGCGTGCTGACCGAGCAGCCCGATCCGGCGCCGCACCTCGGCCGCCCGGGTCCGGACGTCGAAGCCCGCCACCCGCACCACGCCCTCGTCGTGCCGCAGCAGCGTGGCCAGGATCCGCACCGCCGTGGTCTTGCCCGCGCCGTTGGGGCCGAGCACCCCGTGCACCGTGCCGGCGCCGACGACCAGGTCGAGGCCGTCGAGCGCCTGCTTGTCCCCGTACCGCTTCCGCGCGCCATCGACGACGATCGCGTCAGTCATCCGTTTCCCTCCAGCCGGGCCGAGCGGCCCAGTAGTCAAATTTGACCACCGAGGGAAGGTATGCCCGCCACATCGATTAGTCAAACTTGATTAGTCGTGATACTCGTCCGGTGACCCCGTCGCGAACGGGTTCTCCTCACCCTCGGCGAGCACTCCCACGAAGGGCTCCCCGCCCTCCCCCGCGAAGGAGTACGCACCCGCCTCGATCCGCTCGATCAGGCCGAGCGTCCACTCCTTGCCGGCGTCCGCCGAGTGCACCCAGAGGTGCATGATCTCGCCGATGTGCCCGAGCTGCTGCGGGCCGCCCTCCGGGGTGTAGTACTCGGTGACGGCGGCCCGCCACGCGTCGAGCGCCCGCACCCGCTCACGCAGCAGCCCCACGACCTCCGCCCGGGGGAGGTCCACGATGAACCCGATCCCCGCCGACAGGACGTCCATCTTCTGGTCGTACGTGGTCAGCGCCTCGCGCAGCAGCGCGAAGTACTCCTCCGTGCCCTTCTCCGTCACCTCGTACTCGGTACGCGGCGGGCCGCCCGCCGTGCTCGGCGCGATCTCGTACGCGTGCAGCAGACCTTGCTTGGCCATCTGCTTGAGCGCGTGGTAGATCGAGCCGGGCTTGGCGTTGGACCACTCGTGCGCGCCCCAGAACTCCAGGTCGTTGCGGACCTGGTAGCCGTGGGCCCGCCCGTGCTGGCGGACCGCACCCAGAACAAGAAGCCGGATCGCTGACACCCTCGCCACCTCCTAGTCAATTTTGACTAGGGTACGGCGGTCCCGCCTCTCAGAGGCCCGCCTCTTCCGTGATCAGCGTGAACGAGTCCTTGCCGTCGAGGGACTCCCGGACGATGTCCGCGTGCCCCGCGTGCCGACCGATCTCCTGGACGAGGTGGAGCAGCATCCAGCGCATCGAGACCCGCCCGTCCTTCGGGAACCAGGGGGCCGGGGGCAGCGGGAAGGTGTCGTCCAGGCTCGGCACGGACCGGACGAACTCCTCGGTCTCCTTCGCCACGCCCTCCCAGAAGTCCAGCACCTCGGGGACGGTCTCGCCGTCGACGAGTCGGAAGCCGTCGCCCCAGGTCTCCTCGGTGCGGTGCTTTTCGTTCCGTCGCTGCTGGGCCAGCCGGAGCCAGGTCAGCTCCACCTCGGCGACGTGCTTGATCAGCCCGGACAGGCTGAGCGAGCTGGCGCTGGGGCGGCTCGCCGCCTGCTCCTCGGTGAGACCGAGGGCGGCCCGGCGGATCGCGGCCCGTTGGGCCTCGATGAAGGTGAGGAACGCCCCGCGCTCATCGCCCTGGGCCTCAGCGGGAACAAAAGCAACCATGAGAGGTCCGCCTTCCATGTGCGTAAGAACGACTCGTGGGTGCCGGGGAAGCTCTTCCTCCTCCCGACACCCACCACGCTACGGAGCCTTGCGGACAGCTACGGTCCTAGAAGGGGAAGCGGCTCCGGCCGTGCTGGATCGAGATCCACTTCTGGGTCGTGAACGCGTCGATCATCGCGTCGCCGTTCAGCCGGCCGATGCCCGAGTGCTTCTCGCCGCCGAACGGCACGATCGGCTCGTCGTGCACGGTGCCGTCGTTGATGTGGATCATGCCGGTGTGGATGCGCTGGGCGACGCGTACACCCCGCTCGATGTCACCCGTGTGGACGGCGCCGCTCAGGCCGTACGGCGTGTCGTTGGCGATCCGTACCGCCTCCTCCTCGCCGTCGACGGGCACGATGAGCGCCACCGGGCCGAAGATCTCCTGGCTCAGCACGGGCGCGTCGGCCGCGAGGCCGGTCAGCACCGACGGGGAGACGACGTTGCCGTCCGCCGAGCCGTGCAGCAGGGCGGTCGCGCCCCCGGCCACCGCCTGCTCGACGACGGACGACACCGACTCCGCCTGCTGGGAGTTGATGAGCGGGCCGATGTGCGTGGCGGGGTCAGCCGGGTCGCCGACGCGCAGGGTCTTCACCTTGGCGACGAACTTCTCGGTGAACTCCGCCTCCAGGGTGCGGTCCACCAGGATGCGGTTGGCGGCCATGCAGACCTGGCCCTGGTGCACGAAGCGGCTGAAGACGGCCGCGTCCACCGCGTAGTCGACGTCGGCGTCGTCGAGGACGATCAGCGCGCTGTTGCCGCCGAGTTCGAGGACGGCGTGCTTGAAGTTCTGCGCGCAGACGGTGGCCACATGGCGGCCGACCTTGTCGGAGCCGGTGAAGGAGATGACCTTCGGGACCGGGTGGGTCAGCAGCGCGTCGCCGATCTCGGCGATGTCGGTGACGACGACGTTCAGCAGTCCGGCCGGAAGGCCGGCCTCCTCCAGGACCTTCGCGACGAGCGTGCCGCCGCAGATCGGGGTGTTCTGGTGCGGCTTGAGGACGACCGCGTTGCCGAGCGCGAGCGCCGGGGCGACCGACTTGATCGACAGGAGGAAGGGGAAGTTGAAGGGCGAGATGACGCCGACGACACCGACCGGGAGGCGGTAGACGCGGTTTTCCTTGCCGTCGACGGGGGAGGGCAGGATCCGGCCCTCGGGGCGCAGCGCCAGCTGGATCGCCTCGCGCAGGAACTCCTTGGCGAGGTGCAGCTCGAACGCCGCCTTCAGGCGCGTACCGCCGAGCTCGGCGACGATCGTGTCGCCGATCTCCTGCTCGCGCTCCTCGACGATCCGCAGGGCGCGCTCGAAGACGAGCCGGCGGGTGTACGGGTTGGTCTCGGCCCACTCGCGCTGGGCGCGCTCGGCCGCGCGGTAGGCGCGGTCGACCTCGCCGGCGGTGGCGACGGTGATCGAGGCGAGCTTCTCCCCGGTGTACGGGTTGAAGTCGATGATGTCCCACGAGCCGCTGCCGGGCTTCCACTCGCCGTCTATGTACTGGTGGGCGAGCTCGGTGAAGTAGGACATGTACGAGACCCCTTAACCCGCGGTGGCGGACGTGGCGACTGTGACGACTGACATCTGATGTCACGTCATCGTACTGACGTCCTACGAGAGTTGAAGGAGTCCTCGGAGAAGATCACGGGATTCGGCCGGATCGGGGCTGTCCGCGCGCAACCGCTCCATGACGCGCGCGTACTGGGCGACCTCCTCGCGCTTGTCGAGGTAGAGGGCGCTGGTCAGCTGCTCCAGATAGACGACGTCGGAGAGGTCGGACTCCGGGAAGCTCAGCATGGTGAACGCGCCGCTCTCGCCGGCGTGCCCGCCGAAGCTGAAGGGCATGACCTGGAGCGTCACGTTGGGGTGCTCGGAGATCTCGATGAGATGCCTCAACTGCCCCTGCATCACGGACCGGTCGCCGTAGGGACGGCGCAGCGCGGCCTCGTCGAGGACGGCGTGGAAGTGCGGGGCGCGCTCGGAGACGAGGACCTTCTGGCGCTCCAGGCGGAGCGCGACGCGGCGCTCGATCTCGGCGCGCGGGGCGCCGGGCATGCCGCGGGAGACGACGGCGTGCGCGTACGCCTCGGTCTGCAACAGGCCGTGCACGAACTGGACTTCGTAGACACGGATCAGGGAGGCGGCGCCCTCCAGGCCGATGTACGTCTGGAACCAGCCGGGCAGCACGTCGCCGAAGCTGTGCCACCACCCGGCCACGTTGGCCTCACGGGCCAGCCCGAGGAGCGAGCCGCGCTCGGTCTCGTCACTGACGCCGTAGAGCGTGAGCAGGTCCTCGACGTCCCTCGCCTTGAAGCTCACCCTTCCCAACTCCATACGGCTGATCTTGGATTCGGACGCGCGGATCGAGTAGCCGGCCGCCTCGCGGGTGATGCCGCGCGATTCGCGCAACCGCCTCAGCTGCGAACCCAGCAGGATGCGCCGCACCACGCTCCCGCTCGCTCCGCTCGATTCGACTGCGGTCACGGCTCCAGCCTCTCCTTCGCGGGTCTCGGGCCCCCGGATTCTGCCACTAAACGCTTCAGCGCGTACACATTCGATTACGGAAAGAGGGCAAGTTCAGGGCGACTTCCTGATCAAGACGAAAGTAGTCGGCAGAAGATATGCACAGAATCGGCACGGGGGTGGACAGGTCCGGCGCGTGCACGTGCATCTGCCCTTGCATCCCTTGGTCGCATTCGGAACCATGGACCCCGCGCAGCTGCGTACTCGTTCGTGTTGTCGCACCACAGTCGCGATTCCCGGGAGTGCCTCGCATGGGGACGAATGGATCGACCATGCTCGAGCCGTTACGGCAGGGGCTTCCTCCGATCGACGTCGCGGCCGTCTCCAACTCCGCCTCCTGCGCCCTGCCACCCCGCTACGAAGCGGTGCGCGGCGCACGGAAGTTCACCCAGTCGACGCTCGCGCAGTGGGACCTGACCGACCGTTTCGACGACGTCGCCCTGGTCGTCTCCGAACTCGTCACCAACGCGCTGCGCCACGCGCTGCCGTCGGACACGCCCCAGGACGACGACGACCGGCACGCTCCGTCCGTCCGCCTGCACCTGATGCGCTGGACGAGCCGCCTGGTGTGCGCGGTACGGGATCCGAGCCACCGCAGCCCGGAGGCGCGCGAGGGCGACGAGGACTTCGCCGCGGAGTCCGGCCGGGGGCTGTTCCTGGTCGACTCCTTCAGCGACGGCTGGGGATGGCACCCGCTGGCCGGGACGCTCCAGGGCAAGGTGGTCTGGGCGCTGTTCCGGCTCGGGCCGGAGTGACATGCGTACACACGAAGGGCCCCGGCAGGCATGTGCCGGGGCCCTTCGTACGCGTACGTCACACCAGGTGGTCGAACTCGCCGTCCTTGACGCCGAGCAGCAGCGCCTCTATCTCGGCGGGCGTGTAGACCAGAGCGGGACCGTCGGGGTGGCGCGAGTTGCGCACGGCAACGTTGCCACCGGGCAGCTTGGCGAACTCCACGCAGGATCCCTGGGAGTTGCTGTGCCGGCTCTTCTGCCACACGACACCATGAAGCTCCGTGGCCGCCATGCCGTTGTACGCGCGATGCGCATGATGCACTGGTAGCTCCCCGAGATGCTTGGTGCAGGTGTCAACTTCCTCGGATCATAGCTGTGTTCATATGCCAATGCATGAGCAGATGCACGTGCACGCGGGGTGGCGTAGCGACTACGCGACTCAGTGCACTCAGCGAGCTACCGACGAGTAAGGCAAGAGTGCCATCTCCCGGGCGTTCTTGACGGCCCGGGCGATCTGCCGCTGCTGCTGCGCGCTCACCCGTGTCACCCTACGGCTCCGGATCTTCCCCCGGTCGGAGATGAACTTCCGCAGCAGATCGGTGTCCTTGTAGTCGATGTACGTGATGCCGTCGCGGTCCAGGGGGTTGGGGCGCGGCTTGGCGGGCTTGCGGGGGGACTTGGGGGGCACGGGTCAGACCTCCAGGAGGTTGTCGAAGGCGGGCGGGAGCTGCTTCCAGGCGTCGCGGCCCGCGGCGTACTCGGCATCGGTGAGCAGGCAGGAGTCGAGGACCTCGGCCAGGCCCTCGCGGTCCAGGCCGGGCGAGGTGAAGACCAGGTGCTGGCAGCGGTCGCCGTGCTCGGGGTGCCAGTCCAGGGCGGCGGCGGCCCGGCGGACGGGCGGGACCATGTCCCAGGCGGCGTCAGGAAGCGAGGCCAGCCAGGGGCCGACGCTCTCGACGCAGAGCGCGCCGCCCGCGGCGTCCCAGTGGAGCAGGGTGTCGGGCCTGTCGGCGAGCCAGAACCGGCCCCGGCTGCGGGCCGCGGCGCAGGTCAGGTCCTCCAGGGCCGCGTACAGCCGCTCGGGGTGGAAGGGGCGGGTGTGGTGCCAGACGTAGGTGGCCACCCCGCTCTGGTCCGCCTCCTGGGGCAGCAGCGCGCAGGCCGGGTGCTGCGCGGCCGCGGCGGCCTCGACGTCGAAACCGGCCAGCGCGGCGGCGGCCAGCTCCGTACCGGACTCGACGGGGATACGCCGGGCGGTGGGGTGGAGCTGGGCGAGCAGCGCCCGGTCCTCGTCGTCCGCGTCGGCGTTGTCGACCACCGCAAGGACGGGCGCGTACTCGAGCTGGCGCGCCCAGGTGTCGGCGACGGTCCGCTGGTCGGTGGCGGCGGCCGCGAGGCCCGCATCGGCGAGGTCGTCGCCGTTGCCGAGGTAGGGCAGGACCAGGGCCGGGTCGACGGCCGTCATCACGGCGGTGAGCCGGAGCCCGGCCGCGGCGACGACCTCGGCCATCGCCTTGGGCTCGACCGAGTCCCAGAGTTCGACCACCGCGAGGCGGGTCAGTCCGGAGTCGGCGAGGCGCTGGAGCTCGGGGACGAGGTCCTCGCGCAGCGCGCAGCAGGCGCAGTCGTTGACGAGCGGGGTCTCGTCGGTGGACAGGACGCCGGTGGTGTCGCGGACGGTACGGGCGACCGTCCCCGTCTCCGGGGCCGTCGCGAGGTCGTGGTGGAGCGCGACGCTGCCGGGGACGGTGGCGAGGAGCCGGTCCACGACGGCGCGGCGGGCGTCGGAGTGGAGTCCTCCGACCAGGGCGACGGAGAGGCCTGCGGACATCAGCGAGCCTCGCGCCGTCCGTACCGCTTCTCGAAGCGCTCCACCCGGCCGGCGGTGTCGAGGACGCGCGCGGTGCCGGTGTAGAAGGGGTGGCTCGCCGAGGAGATCTCGACGTCGACGACGGGGTAGGTGTTGCCGTCCTCCCACACCACCGTCTTGGCGCTGGTGATCGTGGAGCGGGTGAGGAAGGCGAAGTCACCGGCCTTGTCGCGGAAGACGACGGGGCCGTACGGGGGGTGGATGTCGTGCTGCATGGGGTGGTCAGCGCTCCTCTCGGAAATCGACGTGCCGGCCGGCGACGGGGTCGTACTTGCGCAGGGTGAGGCGGTCGGGGTCGTTACGGCGGTTCTTGCGGGTGACGTAGGTGTAGCCGGTGCCGGCGGTGGACCGGAGCTTGATGATCGGGCGGAGTTCGTTGCGGGCCATGGTGTGTAGAGTAAATGAACATGGTTCCCATTACCAATAATCCCTCGGAGAGGTAGGTCACCCGTGTCCGCCCACTGCCAGCTGACCGGCGCGCAGCCCGGTTTCGGCAACCGCATCTCGCACTCGCACCGCCGTACGTCACGGCGCTTCGACCCGAACATCCAGAAGAAGCGCTACTGGCTGCCCAGCGAGGGCCGGTACGTCCGGCTGACGCTGAGCGCCCGCGCGATCAAGACCGTCGACACGATCGGGATCGAGGCCGCGGTGGCCCGGATCCGCGGGCGGGGGGTGAAGGTCTGATGGCGAAGAAGAGCAAGATCGCGCGCAACGAGCGCCGGAAGACCGTGGTGGAGCGGTACGCCGAACGGCGGGCCGAGCTGAAGGAGATCATCCGCAGGCCGTCCACGCCGGAGGCCGAACGCGAGGCGGCGATGCGGGAGTTGCAGCGCCAGCCCCGGGACGCGAGCGCCACGCGGGTACGCAACCGTGACGCGGTGGACGGCAGGCCGCGGGGGCACCTGCGGAAGTTCGGAATCTCCCGCGTCCGCCTGCGGGAGCAGGCCCACGCGGGCTTCCTGCCGGGGGTACGCAAGGCGTCCTGGTAACGGGCGCGGGGCGGCCCGTGGGGCCCGGGGCGCGAGGCTCGCCCCGGGCCCCCCAGGGCTCGGGGCCGGGGCGCGTCAGGGCTCGGGGCCGGGGCGCGTCAGGTGCGCTTCGGAGTGGTGGCCTCGATGAGGGCATCGGGCAGGTCAGGGCGAACCAGATACTTACCCCACCGGCCCTGTGACTCGGGTCGCTTCCGGAGATGTCACGTCCGGGCGCCCATGCTCGTCGCATGAGCATGACTGACACGAAGAACGTGCTGCTGGCAGGGGCGAGCGGGGTCTTCGGACGCCACGTCGCCGCGGAGCTCACCACGGCCGGACACACCGTGCTGGGGCTTGGGCGAGGGGCGGAGAACGAGGTCGTCGCCGATCTCATGGACCGGGATCGGCTGCTGCGGGCGGTGGACGGGCTGGAGATCGACACCGTCGTGCACGCGGCGACCGCCCTGCGCGACGCTCCGATGAAGCACCGGGACATGGCCGCGACCGACGCGCTGCGGATCGAGGGCACGGCCCATCTCGTCGAGGCGGCGCGCGCGACGGGGGCGCGGCGGATGATCGCCGAGTCGATGGTGTTCGGGTACGGGTACGGGGACTTCGGGGACCGGGTGATCACGGAGGAGGACGTCTTCGGGCCGACCGGCCTTGACCGGCCGTCCCAGCGGCACGTGGACGCCATGCGGATCAAGGAGGACCTGATGCTCGGGGAGAAGGGCATCGAGGGCGTGGCGCTGCGGTTCGGCGTGTTCTATGGGCCCGGCGGCACCGAGGCCGTGGTGGAGCTGCTGCGGAAGCGGAAGCTGCCGGCGGTCGTCGACCGGGGCAGGGTGCTGCCGTGGGTCCACCTGCGGGACGCGGCGCGCGCGGTGGCACTGGCGGTCGAGGGCGGGCGGCCGGGGCAGGCGTACAACATCGTGGACGACGTCCCGATGGGCTTCGGCGCGCATGTGCACGCGGTCGCCGAGGTGTTCGGCACCCCGAGGCCGATGACCGTTCCGGCGTGGCTGACCCGGCCGATGTCGTACGCGCACAAGGTGTTCACCACCAGCCTGTGCGTCTCCAACGCCAAGGCCGCGGCCGAGCTCGGCTGGACGCCGCGGTACGCGGACTGCGCGGCGGGGCTCGCCGCGCTGGCGACGGGTCGGTCGGTTCAGAGCTGACGGGCCGACGGGCCGACGGGCCGACGGCTGACGGCTGACGGCTCGACCGATCAACCGCCCGGACCGCCCCCGCCCCGAATCGTCAGCCGTTCTCCGGGATCTCCCGGTGCCCGCGCCCCAGGCCCGCCGCGTTCGCGGCCGTCGTGCCGTGGGTCCAGCCCGCCTCGTCCCACATCGCGCGGACGCGGGTCGTGCGGGTCTCCGGGAACATCTCGTCCGCGCGGGAGGTGACCGCGACCTCGCGGGAGGCGAGCGCCGGGAGGAGGGTCGGGGCCTCGGCCGCCACGCGGCGGGAGGTGGTCGCCAGGCGCGCGCCCAGGCGGTTGGCGTAGGCGAGCAGGAACGACTGGCGGAAGGACTTCGTGCGCTTCCGGCCGCCCGCCCGCTGCTCCGCCTCCGCCCGCGTCATCGCCGCCGTGCCCTGGACCAGGAGCGAGGTGTACAGCAGCTCCACCGGATCCAGGTCCGCCTCGAAGCCGACCACCGTCGAGAAGCCGTACGCCTCGTTCCACACCGCCCGGCAGTGGTTCGCCGTGGCCACCGCGTCCAGCAGGATCGCCTTGGCCTGCTCGTACGGCGGCTCCACCCCGATCCGGATCGCCCCCGGGGTGTCCCCCGAGGGCGTACGGGACTCCAGCGCCGCCTCGTCCAGGCTGTGGCGGGCCATCAGCTCCTGCGCCTTGGCCGTCAGCGCCTCCGCCTCCTCCGGGTAGCCCGTCGCCTCCGCCTTCGCGAGCAGGGCGCGCACGCGCGTCAGCATCCGCGGTTCCCCCGCCACGGCGACCGGGAGCGCGTCTCCCGGGACCGGGCCCACCGGCTCCAGGGACGGCAGCCTGACCAGCAGGCGGTACAGCTCCAGGTGCGTCGTCGCCGCGGAGAAGCGGTCCGCCCGGGCGGGGGTCGTGTCCAGGTCGGCGAGCTGTGCCGCCCAGCGCGACGGCAGGCGCTCGTAGCGTCCCGTCTCCGCGGCGATCAGGCCGCCCGCCAGCCTGACGTGCTCCTCCGCCAGCTCCCGCCGCAACAGCCGTACGAGGTCCCCCGGCTGCCAGCCCCGCTCCCATGCCCGCCGTACGAACTCCTCGCCACGGCGCGTCAGTTCCGCGTCCGACGCCCGGTCCGCCGCGAGCAGCGACGCCGCCGAGTCCAGGGCCGTGTCGTCGTCCGTGTACAGGGCTTCGAAGGCCCTCTCGACCGTGCTCCTCGTCGTACTCACGCCTGCTTCGCGTCCCATTCCTCGCGCGCCCGCCCGATCACCGCGCGGTGGTCGAGCGACCAGTCGATCAGCTGCTTGATCAGGTGCGTCATGCTGTGCCCCGTCTCCGTCAGCGCGTACTCCACCTGCGGCGGCGTCGTCGGATGCACCGTCCGCGTCACCAGGCCGTCCCGCTCCAGGCGGCGCAGCGTGAGCGTCAGCATCCGCTGCGAGATGCCGGTGACCAGACGCTGGAGCTCCCTGAACCGCCGTGGCCCCGGCGCCAGTTCGACCACGACGTGCACGGTCCACTTGTCGCCGAGCCGGTCCTGCACATCCCGTACACCGCACTCCTCCGCGCAGCTCACCACGGGGTCGGTGGTTACCTCGGTGTTCCCCGCTGACATCAATGTGCCTCCTTACAGGATCCGCGCGCTGCCTCCAGGATGGTCCTCATCGAACACGATCACGAAATCAGGGGGAATCATGCTGCTCGTCACCGGTGTCTCCGGCAGCCTCGGCTCGCTCGTCGCAGGGCGTCTGGCCGGCCGTGACGACGTCGTCCTCGGCACGCGCGCCGGACTGTCCGGCACCCGCCTCGTCGACTTCGACGAGCCCGCCACCCTGCCGGGAGCCTTCGCCGGGGTGGACACCCTGCTGCTGATCTCGGCGGGGTACGGCGAGGACGACACCGTGATCGCCCGGCACGAGGCCGCGATCTCCGCCGCCGAGGCGGCCGGGGTCGGCCACATCGTCTACACGAGCCTCTCCGGCGACGGGGACCACCTCACGTACTCCCTCGCGCACCGCTGGACCGAGCGGCGGCTCCAGCGGTCGAGCGCGGAGTGGACGGTCCTGCGCAACGGGCTGTACGCCGAGTTCCTCACCTGGATCGCGACCCCGGACGCCGACAACCGCATCACGGGCCCCCTCGGCGAGGGCCGGCTCGCCGCCGTGGCCCGCGAGGACCTCGCCGAGATCGCGGTCACCGTCGCCACCGCCCCGGCCGTGCACGCCGGGCGCACGTACGAGCTCGTCGGCGAACGCCCGCTGGGCGGGGCCGACCTGGCGCGGGCGCTGGGCGCCGAGTACGCCCCCGGCACGCTCGCCGAGGCGCGGGCCGCCATCGCCGCCTCGGGAGCCGAGTCGTTCCAGGTCCCGATGTTGACGGGGACGTACTCGGCGATCGCGCACGGCTTCATGGACGGTACGGGCGTGCAGAGCAGCCTGCGCGAGCTCCTTGGCCGGGAGCCGCTGGACGCGCTCGATGTGTTCGTGGAAGCCGTACGCAAGGGGTAGGACGTACGGCGGGGTAGGGCCAGGCATACCCCGCATACGCCCTCCAGTGGTCGTGAGCCCCGGGCGCGAAAACGGTTCGCTTGAGCCATGACAACGACGCACTCCGACACCGCCGTTCGGCTCACCGGCCTCCGCCGCCATCACCGCGACGTCCGCGCCCTGGACGGCGTCGACCTCGACTTCCGTACCGGGACCTTCACCGCCGTCATGGGGCCATCGGGCTCCGGCAAGTCCACGCTGCTGCAGTGCGCGGCCGGTCTCGACCGGCCGACCGGCGGGACGGTCGAGGTGGGCGGGGTCGCCCTGGAGGGGCTGAGCGAGCGGCGGCTGACGCTGCTGCGGCGGGACCGGATCGGCTTCGTCTTCCAGTCCTTCAACCTGCTGCCCTCGCTCACCGCCGCGCAGAACGTGGCCCTGCCGCTGCGGCTGGCCGGGCGGCGCCCGTCGCGTACCGAGGTGCGGGATGCGCTGGCGCGGGTCGGGCTCGGCGGACGGGAGAAACACCGACCCGGGGAGCTGTCCGGCGGACAGCAGCAACGGGTGGCGATCGCACGGGCGTTGATCACCCGGCCGGCGGTGCTCTTCGGGGACGAGCCGACCGGCGCCCTGGACTCCACCACGAGCCGTGAGGTGCTGACGATGCTGCGGGAGCTGGTGGACCGGGACGGCCAGACGATCGTCATGGTGACGCACGACCCGGTGGCGGCGGCGCGGGCGGACCGGGTGGTGTTCCTGGTCGACGGGCGGGTCGAGGGGGAGCTGCACGAGCCCACCGTCGAGCGGGTCGCGGCCCGTATGGCCGGCCTCGAGACGGGGGCCCTGGCATGCTGACCGTCGTCCTCTCCGGGCTGCGCGCCCGCTGGGCCGCCTTCCTCGGCAGCTTCGTCGCCCTCGCCCTCGGCGTCGGGCTCCTCACGGTCATGGGCCTCGGCCTCGCCTCGACCTTCGACGCACCGGAGCGCCAACCGCAGCGGTTCGCGTCCGCGCCGGTGGTCGTGAAGGGGAAGGACGCGGTCACCGTCGACGTCCGGCGGGGGCCGGACACGGCCTCCGTCTCGAGGAGGCTCGACCGTCCACAGCCTGTGGACACCGAACTGCTGCGCGAGCTGAAGGCCCGCTGGACCGTCACCACCGCCGGCGGCCCCGACGCCGTCGGCGTGCACGGTCCCGCCGCCGAGATCCGAACCCTCGTCGGCGACCGCGGCCAGGTCCTCACCGGGAACGAACGGCGGCTCGCCGACCCCGAGCCCGAGCAGGACGCCGAGGCGCTCGTCGCCCTCAACTCCCTCCTCGGCACCGCCGGTGGCGTCACCACCTTCGTCTCCGTCTTCGTCGTCGCCTCCACCTTCGCCTTCGCGGTCGCCCTGCGGCGGCGGGAGTTCGGGCTGCTGCGCACCGCAGGGGCCACCCCCGGCCAGGTGCGTCGGATGCTGCTCGCCGAGGCCGCGGGCGTCGGTGTCCTCGCCTCGGCCGCCGGGTGCGCGCTGGGCGCGTGGGGTGCGCCGTGGCTGGCGCGGGTGCTCGTCGACGGCGCTCTCGCCCCCGACTGGTTCGCGATCGGCGACGCCGGCTGGCCGCTGCACGCCGCCTTCTGGACGGGGGTGACCGTGGCCCTCGCCGGGGCGGTCGCCGCCTCCCGCAGGGCCGGGAAGGTCGGCCCGACGGCCGCACTGCGCGAGGCGGACGTCGACACCGACGTCCTGCCGCTCGGCCGGGCGCTGTTCGGCGGCGGGCTGCTGGCGGCGGGTCTTGGGCTGCTCGTGTGGACGTACGCCACCGAGCCGTCGGAGCTGCTCAAGCGCAAGACGTACACAACCCTGCCGATGCTCCTGATCACCGGCGTCGCGCTGCTCGCCCCGCTGCTCGTCCGGCCGGTGGCGCGCGCCCTGCGGTTGCCGGGGGCCGTGGGGATGCTCGTCCGGGAGAACAGCGCGGCGGCCGTACGCCGTACCGCCGCCGTCGCCGCGCCCGTCCTCGTCACAGTGGCCCTTGCCGGCTCGCTGCTGGGCTCGGCGACGACGGTGACCGGCACGAAGGCGACGGAGGCGCGGGAGCAGACGGCCGCGGAGTGGGTGGTGAGCGGCGAGGACCTGCGGCCCGTGCCCGGCACCTCGGCGACCGCGACGACGTCCGTCTTCGTACGGGACGGGGCCGAGGCGCTCGTGAAGTACGGGGCGCGGGCGGTCTCCGACCCGGCGGCCTTCGCGGACCTGGCGCGGCTGCCGGTGGTGGCCGGGGACGTACGGGACCTCGACGACCGGTCGATCGTCGTCAACGAGGAGTGGGAGCGGCGGACGGTCGGCGAGCAGGTCGAGGTGTGGCGCGCGGACGGCAGCGGACCGGTGCGGCTGCGGATCGTGGCGGTCCTGGCGCTCGGGACGGGCGACAACGGGCCGTACGTGACCCGGGCCAACGCGCCGGGCGCGGCGGTGGACCGGATCGAGGCGCGCGGGGTGGCGCCGGAGGCCCTCGCGGCGGCGGGTGGGACGGTGCGCACGGCGGACGAGTGGGCCGCCGCCACGCACCCCGCGACCAGCCCGCAGACCCGGCTCGGGCTGCTCCTGGTCCTCGGCATCGCGCTCGTCTACACCGTGATCGCGCTCGCCAACACGCTGCTGATGGCGACGTCGGTACGGGGCGGGGAGCTGGCCTCGCTCCGGCTGGCCGGCGCCACGCGGGCGCAGATCCTGCGGGTCGTGACGGGTGAGGCGGGCCTGGCCGTGGCGATCGGCGCGGTCCTCGGTCTCGCCGTGACGGCGGTGAATCTGGGGGCGCTCGGTGCGGGGCTCGCGGCGCTGTCCGCGCCGGTCTCCCTGACGGTCCCGTGGGCCGCGGTCGGGACGGCGGCGGGGGCGTGCGCGGCGGTCGCCATGGCCGCCTCGGCGCTCCCCGCGTGGCGGGCGACGCGCTGAGCGGCGAAGGTGGGTGGACGGGGCGGTGACCGGGGTCGGAGCCGGGTCACCGCCCCGCCCTGCATGGGCCCGGCCCGGGATCCGCTCGGCACCCCTACGGCAGCAGGATCAGCTTGCCGCGCGCATGGCCCGACTCGCTGAGTTCCTGGGCGCGGGCCGCCTCCTTCAGGGGCAGGGTCTCCGCCAGGCGGACGGAGAGGCGGCCCTCGGCGGCCAGGCGGGCCTGGGCCGTGATCCAGGCGCGGACCCGGTCCGGGCTCGCGCTCACGCCGCTGAAGACGATCCCGTGCTCCTCCGCGTCCGTCGCCGCGATCGTCACGATCCGTTCCTTCGCGCCGCCCAGCAGCTCGATCGAGACCGGCAGCGTGTCGTGGCCGGCCGCGTCGAAGACCGCGTCGACGCCCTGGGGCGCGGCCGCCCGGACGCGGTCGGCGAGGCCGTCGCCGTACGTCACCGGGATCGCGCCCAGCGAGCGCAGGTACGCGTGGTTGGGCTCCGAGGCCGTGCCGATCACGGTCACCCCGGCCGCCACCGCGAGCTGGACGGCCACCGAGCCGACCACGCCCGCCGCGCCGTGCAGGAGCAGGGTCTCGCCCGAGACCACCCCGAGCAGGTCGAGGACCCGCTGCGCGGTCTCGCCCGCCACCGGGAGGCTCGCCGCCTGCTCCCAGGTCAGGTCGGCCGGCTTGGGCGCGAAGACCTCGGCCAGGGCGTACTCGGCGTAGGCGCCGGTCGTCGTCCAGCCGAACACCTCGTCGCCGACCTCGACACCGGTCACATCCGGACCCAGCGCGTCGACCGTCCCGGCGAACTCCAGGCCGGGGACGGCCGGGAAGGTCGTCGGGTAGAACGCCTCGACCCAGCCGTAACGCCGCTTGTGGTCCAAGGGGTTGACGCCGACCGCGGCCACCTTCACCCGGACCTCGCCGCGGGCCGGCTCGGGCACCGCGACCCCGGTCTCGTGGCGCAGCACATCCGGGCCGCCGAACTCGTCGTACACGATCGCTTCCATCGCATCCTCCTCAGGTCGGCCTCCAGCTTCGATCGACGACCCCTTCCTCCCGGCCGCCCGAACGGCCAGTCCCACCTGTCCGAAAGACCAGCCACGGACAGGGCGGGGCTCACTACGCTGATCCGCATGGACGCGACCACGCTGACGACCGCGTACGAGATCATCCGGCAGCCGCTCGGCGAGATCCTGCCCCGGCTCTCGGCCGCGCTCGCGCCGCTGATCCCGCACCGGGCCGCCGCCGAACTCTCCACGCACTGCGCGCACTCGCCCTTCAAGGCGGTCGACGAGAGCGGCCTGATCAACGCAGCCGAACTGGCCCCGCTGCTGGCCTCCGGCACGCCCGGCAGCCCCTGGCAGGGCAGGGCGACGGTCGGCGGCGCGGAGCGTGATGTCGTCGCCGTCACCAGCGACGCGACCGCCCGCCGTTCGGTCCTCGTGCTCGTACGGGAGGACGGCACCGGGCCCGTACCTGACGGGACCCTGGCCGTCGCGCAGGCCCTCTGGGACCTGGTGACCAGTCACTTCGACCGGTTCGCGGTGGAGGCGCTGCCGGGCGCCCTGGCCCGTTCGCGGGCGGCGGCCGACACCCGGGCGCGGGTCATCGCGGAGCTGACGACGGCGCACGCGGCGGCCCTCTCCGGGATCCTCGGGGTGCTCCGCAGCCGGGCCCTGGACGACGGGGCGGCCCGGGTGACGGCCACCGACCTCGCGGTCAACGCGCTGATCGAGATGCGGGCGGAGTCGAAGCGGGACCGCTCGGTCGCGGAGGAGCCGGCCCACGAGGCCTTCGACCGGCTCGCGGACGGGCTGCGGATCATGCTTCGGCACAGCCCGGTACGGCTCGAACTCGGCCCGCCGGACAGCTCGCGCTCCCTGGCGGCGGACGTGGCGCACGGGGCGCGGGCGATCGTGCGGGCGCTGCTGCTCGTGGTCCTGGAGCAGGAATCGGTGAGCCGGGTCCGCGTCGGCTGGCAGGTCACGGAGCACGAGCTGCGGGCCACGCTGCGGGACGACGGCGCGGGCGCTCTGGACGCCTGCCCGCTGGGCGCGGGCAGCGTCACCGACCGGCTGGAGGTGCTCGGCGGCCGGCTGGACATGGACGCCGTCCCCGGCTGGGGCACGACGCTCACGGCGACCCTCCCGCTGGCCACCCCGGACGCACCGACCACGGCCGTGGACCCGCTCACCGACCTCGGCGGCCGCGAACTGGAGGTCCTGACCCAGCTCGCGCTCGGCCACCGCAACCGGCAGATCGCGCAGGAACTCCACATCAGCGAGTCCACGGTGAAGTTCCACGTCGCCAACATCCTGACGAAGCTGGGAGTCGCCTCCAGGGGCGAGGCCGCGGCGCTCTTCCACAAGGCGGCGTGACGGCGTCGGCGGGCGGCGGTGCGGTGACCGGGCGCTGTCAGTGGCAGGTGTCAGACTCGCACCCATGAGCGAGAGGTGGGCGCTGGACCGCGAGGCGGAGGGGGACGGAGCGCTGCTCGTCCCGCTCGGTCCCGACGGGCTGCCCTCCGGCGCTGTCGTCCGGGAGCCGGATCTCGTCGAGGCCGTCCGATCCCGGCCCGACGTCGCCCGCTGGGTGTGGCGTTCGACCGCCGAGGTCCATCCCCGGCTCCTCGCCGCCGGCGTACGCGTCGAGCGGTGCTACGACATCGAGGCGGCCGAGCAGCTGCTCCTCAGCCACGAGGGGCGCCTCGGGGAGCCCCGGTCCGCGGCCGCCGCCCTCGCGCGCCTGCGGAACGCACCCGTACCGCCCGATCCACCGCAGCGGGCCGCCGAGCCCGGCTCCCAGGACTCGCTCTTCGAGCCCAGGGCCAGCGCCACCGCCGTCCCCTTCGAAGGGCTCCTGGAGGTGTACGCCGAGCAGCAGCGCCGCCACGAACGGGCGGAGCATCCGGGCAGGATGCGGCTGCTCACGGCCGCCGAGTCCGCCGGGATGCTCCTCGCCGCCGAGATGCACCGGGCCGGGCTGCCCTGGCGGGCCGATGTGCACCGGGAGGTGCTGCACGAGCTGCTGGGCGAGCGGTACGCGGGCGGCGGCGAGCCCCGTCGCCTGGCCGAACTCGCCGACGAGGTCTCGGCCGCCTTCGGCCGGCGCGTCCGGAGCGATCTGCCCGCCGACGTGGTCAAGGCCTTCGCCCAGGCCGGCATCCGGGTGCGGTCCACCCGCCGCTGGGAGTTGGCGCAGATCGACCACCCGGCGGTGGAGCCGCTCATCGCGTACAAGAAGCTGTACCGGATCTGGACCGCCCACGGCTGGTCCTGGCTCCAGGACTGGGTGCGCGACGGCCGCTTCCGGCCCGAGTACCTGCCCGGGGGCACGGTCAGCGGCCGCTGGACCACCAACGGCGGGGGCGCCCTGCAGATCCCCAAGGTCATCCGTCGGGCCGTCGTCGCCGACCCGGGCTGGCGGCTGGTCGTCGCCGACGCCGACCAGATGGAGCCCCGGGTCCTGGCCGCGATCTCCCGCGACCCCGGCCTGATGGAGGTCGCCGGGCACCCCGACGACCTCTACACCCGGCTGTCGGACCGTGCGTTCTCCGGCGACCGCGACCACGCCAAGCTCGCGCTGCTCGGCGCGATCTACGGCCAGACGAGCGGCGACGGCCTGAAGAACCTGGCCGCGCTGCGCCGCCGCTTCCCGCTGGCCGTGGCCTATGTCGACGACGCGGCGAAGGCCGGCGAGGAGGGCCGGCTCGTACGGACCTGGCTCGGCCGGACCAGTCCGCGCGCGGTCGGCGCGGGCGAGGCCGAGGAGGCGGGCATCCCCCAGGAGGGCGGCGAGAGCGGTGAACCCTCCGTGGCGGAGGGCGAGTTCACGCCCGGGTACGCCTCCAGCAACGCGCGGGCGCGCGGCCGGTTCACGCGTAACTTCGTCGTACAGGGCAGCGCCGCGGACTGGGCGCTGCTGATGCTCGCCGCGCTGCGCCGCGCCACCGCGGGGATGCGGGCCGAGCTGGTCTTCTTCCAGCACGACGAGGTGATCGTGCACTGCCCGGCCGAGGAGGCGGAGGCGGTCACGGAGGCGATCCGCGCCGCCGGGGACGAGGCCGGGCGGATCACGTTCGGACAGACCCCGGTGCGCTTCCCGTTCACGATCGCCACGGTGGAGCGGTACGCGGACGCGAAGTAGCGGCCGGCCGGGCCCCCGCCGGGGTCCGGCCGCCCGCTCACCCGTCGGCTCCCCCTACTTCGCCGGGAGCTTCGCCCACGTGTCGCTGAGGGCGATCGCCTTGAGCTGCTCCATCGTCAGGGCGGGCTCGGCGCGCGTCGCGTCCTGGTGCTGCGCGCCCGTGTTGAACGCGGAGACCACGACGCGGAAGCCGGCCTTGGTCATGGTGTCGGCCGTCCACCAGACCACGCCCGCGCCGCCCTTCTCACCGGGCTGCCGGGTCAACTTCAGGAACCGCCCGTCGGGCAGCGTGGTGGCGCCGCTGCCGAACAGGTCGCCCGCGACATCGTCCATGCCGTACTGCACGTTGATCTGGACGAGGCTCTTGCCCTTGCCGTCGTCGACGACCACGAAGGCGAACTCGCCCTCACCGCCCTTGGAGGTGACCTTCAGGCCCTTGGGCAGCAGCGAGCGCAGCGTCGCCTGCACGGCCGCGCCGTTCACCTCCAGGGGTCCGGTGACGGCGCCCGGCGGAAGCTGCTCGGTCCGCGGCACGGGCAGCTGCTGGAGCAGCGGCCGCCAGCCCTCGGCCGTGACCAGCTTCTTCAGCTGGGAGGGGGTGAACGGCGGGCCCGTGCGCGTGATCTCCGAGCCCTTGGCGGTGGGCGCGTTGTACTCGCTCGCGTCGATCAGGAACCCGTCCTTGGTGAGCAGGACCGCCCGCCAGTTCTTGGTGTCCACACGCCGGTCCGGGTACTCGTATCCCTGGAACACCATCAGCCGGTCGCCGTTCGGCAGCGTGTCGCTCGTACAGGCGTCGAACTCGACGAAGGCGGCGTCCGGGCAGGTCACCTGGCCCGCGCCGGCCTCCTTGCCCTGCCCCGCCCGGGAGAGGCCGACGGAGACGCCCGCCTTGCCCTTGCCGTCGTCGTAAACACCCGTGACGCTCTGCCCCGTGCCGTTCTCCCCGTCGATGGCCCAGTCGCCGGCGGGGGTGTTCGCCTTCAGCACGGCCGCCAGGTCCTCGACCGGGATCCGGGCCTCGGCTCCCGCCTTGTCGGCCGGTACGGCCTTGTCGCGTGCGCTCCGCCCCTGGCCGTCCCCTTCCGGCTTCGGGGCCGCGACCGAGGCCCCCTTGGCCGCCCCGCCCGAGCCCAGCAGGTCACCGCCGTACACGCCGCCGATGCCCACCACGGCGAGCGCCAGCACGCTGCCGGTGACCGCTGCCGCCCGGCGGCGCACCACGCGGCGCCGGCCGCGGGTCAGCCCGCCGGCCACCAGGTCGCGGCCGTCGCCCGCGGCGAAACCGTCGCCGGTACGGCGCAGGGCGTCACCGAGCTCCTCCTCGAATCGTTCGTGTCCCTCGTTCAGAGGCATGCCGAATCACCGTCTCCGGTCCATGGGTGTGTGAAAGGTACAGAAGTTCTGAAGCGCCGGGGTGAGCGCGAGGTCAGCGGTGTGCGAACTCGGCGATGCTGCCGCCGAGCCGTTCCCGGAGCTTGCCGAGCGCCCGCACCGAGCGGGTACGTACCGCCGCGGAGCTCACGTGCAGCGCGTCGGCGGTCTCGTCGACGCTGCGGTCCTCCCAGTACCGCAGCACCACCACCGCCCGGTCCTTGGGCGCCAGCGCGGCCAGCGCGTCGAGCAGGGCGATCCGCAGCGCCGGGTCGTCGCCGGTCTCAGGGGCCCGGTCGGGCAGCTCCCCGAGTGGCCGCTCGGTCGCGGAGCGTCGCCGCTGGTGGCTGAGGAACGTGCGGACGAGGACGGTCTGCGCGTACCCGGCGGGGTTGCCGATCCGCTGTACGCGCCCCCACAGCGCGTACATCCGGCCCAGCGTCTCCTGCACCAGGTCCTCGGCGAGGTGGGTGTCGCCGCTGGTCAGCAGGCATGCCGACCGGAACAGGTGACCGGAACGGGCGGAGGCGAACTCCAGGAACTCGTCCGCGCGGGACTGTCTCATGCCCCTCCCCTCCGTCGTGGCCGCCTTACACCTCAATGACGCGATGGGCGCGAGGAAATGTTTCACACGACTTCGACCCATCCGAAATGTCCCAGAACGCCCGAGAAGGGGTATCCCTGAGACATGAACGCTTTTCTCTTGGATTCCGCAGGGGTCACGACGGCGGCCGGAGTCTGGCAGTCCGGACTGGCCCAGGTTCTCGGCGGCCTGGTCGTGGTCGCCGTACTGATCGGCGCGTTCTGGCTGGGCATGCGGGTCAGGGACAAGGAGTCCCCGACGCCCAAGCCCGAGGATCAGCCCCACCGGCCGGAAGGCGGCCTTCCAGGCGAGACGTCCGAGTACCGCAGGCCCGCCGAGATGCCCCAGACCGACGGCGAACACCGGCTCATGCCGTACCAGCTGAAGGACGGCGGCACGTCGGGCTCCGAGACCTCGCCCGACCCGCCGAGCGAGGAGAAGCGCAAGTGGGGCGGGATCTCGAGCGGCGGCTTCGGCAGCGGTGGGCCGGGGCACGGCGACTGACGCCTCACGGAGGTTGCGACCGGTGGTCGATCACGCGCTGAATCCTGACGATCACGCGTCCCTGACGGACCGCTTCGAGGAGCAGAGGCCGCGGCTGCGTGCGGTCGCGTACCGGATGCTCGGCTCGGCCGGCGAGGCGGACGAAGCCGTGCGGGAGGCGCGGCTGCGGCTGGGCGACGCCGGCTCCGACGCCGACGCGCGCTCCGGCTTCGGCTCCGGCCCCGACTCGCGCTCCGAGGACATGACCCTGGCCGTCGCCCGGGTCTGTCTGGACATGCTGCGGTCGCGCGAATCGCGGCGCGCGGATCCCTGGGACCCCTGGGGCGCGGGCGAGCCCGGGCAGGTCACCGACCCCGAGGAGAGGGCGCTGCTCGCCGTCCTGGACACGCTGACGCCCGTCGAGCGGCTGGCGTTCGTGCTCCACGACATGTTCACGGTGCCCCTCGAGGAGATCGCGCCGATCGTGGAGCGCACCCCCTCCGCGGCCCGGCAGCTGGCCGCCCGGGCGAGGCGGCGGGTGCAGGGCACGGAGGAGATGCCGGAACCGGACCTGCCGCGCCAGCGCCAGGTCGTCGCCGCCTTCCTCGCCGCGTCGCGGAGCGGCGACGTCGACGCGCTGCTCGCCCTCCTCGACCCCGACGTCGTGCTACGGGCGGACGAGGCGGCGGTACGGGCCGGGGCGGGCACCGCACACGGGGCGAGGGCGGTGGCGGAGAGCTTCGCCGGCCGGATCGGGCCGGCGGCGCGGCTCGCGCTGGTGGACGGCGCGGCCGGACTGGTGGAGGCGCCGTCCGGCCCCCCGACGTCGGTGATCGCCTTCACGGTCCTCGACGGCCACGTCACGGCCGTCGACACCCTGAGGGACCCGGGCCACCTCGACCGCCTGGACGTGAAGATCCTCCCGGAGTGAGGTCCCTGCGCGGCCCCACCGAGCCGGTCAAGAAGCCGCGGACTCGGCGTCCTTCGTCCGGGTGTCCCGTGGGGCCGTGGGGGTGGCGGCGGCCTGGGGCGGGAGAGTGCGGCGCCTTCTCACCGGCGAGAGGAACACCGGGAGGAACGCCGTGGCGAGCAGCGCGCCGCCCACCCACATCGTGGGGTGGATGCCCACGAGTTCGCCGAGGAGGCCCGCCACCGCCGCGCCGATCGCGAGCGCCCCGGTGAGCAGGAAGCGGAAGGTCGCGTTCATACGGCCGAGCAGGACATCCGGCGTCATCCGCTGGCGCAGGCTGACGCCGAGGACGTTGTCGATGCCGGTCTTGAACATGGCCAGCAGCCACCCGGCGCCCGCGATCCACAGCCACGGACCGTGCCCGATGAGCGGGACGAGCAGCCCGGCGGGGGCGAGCACGAGGCCGGCCAGGCCCAGGGTGCGGCCGTAGCCGAGGCGGGCCGCCACCGCCCGCGCGCAGCGGGAACCGAGCAGGAGGCCGAGGCCACCGGCCGCCCAGTAGACGCCGAGGAAACCGGCGGAGAGCCCGAGTTCGCGGACGAAGAGCACCGGCATCATCGTGTTCATGATCTGCGAGCCGAGGTTGGTGAGCGCGGCCGACAGCGCGAGCGCCCGCAGCTCCTTGTTCCCGAGGACGTGCCGTACACCCGCCGCGATCTGGGCACGCAGCGGTTCCCGCTTCCGGCCGGCCGGCGCGGGCGCCGCCGCCGCTTCCTTCAGCCACAGGAGCCGTACGGCGGAGGCCAGATGGCTCACCGCGGCACCCGCCACCGCCAGGGGGGCGGTGAGCAGCTGGACCAGACCGCCGCCCGCTCCGCGTCCGGCGACGTTGGTGACGGCCATCAGGCTGACCATGGCCGCGTTGGCCTGTACGAGTCCGTCCCGGCCGACGAAACGGGGCAGGATGCTCTGCCCGGTGACGTCGTGGAAGACGGTGGCACAGCCACTGAGCAGCACGACCGCGTGGAGCTGGGCGAGGGTCAGCGCGTCGCACCACCAGGCGACGGGCACGGAGGCGAAGAGCAGTCCGCGGGCCGCGTCCGCCGCGATCAGCACGCGCCGCTGGGGCAGCCGGTCCACCCACGCCCCGGCGGGGAGGCCGATGAGCAGGAAGGCCAGCGTGGCGAGGGTGGCCAGCGCCCCGACCTCGCCGGGGCTCGCGTCCAGGGCCTCGACCGCGATCAGCGGGACGGCGACGTATCCGACGTTGGTACCGAGGTGGCTGAGGACCGCCGCGGAGAACAGAGTTCGGAAGTCGCGCACGCGCCAGGGTGAGTCGGATCGCATGTCTGCGAACCTGCCGCACCCCGACGCGTCAGCACAAGCGAATAGTTCTATAGAGACAGTTAAGCCGCGCTACACCGATGCCCGGGCGGCCCGGCGAACGACGTCCGACCGGGTCCGCCGCCGATCACCGCGCTTCCGCGTCCGCGACCTCCAGCGCCTCGTCCAGGATCGCCAGGCCCTCCTTCGCCTCCGACTCCGTCAGGTTGCAGGGCGGGGCGACATGGATGCGGTTCATGTGGACGAAGGGCCACAGGCCACGCGCCTTGCAGGCCGCGGCGACCCGGGCCATCGGCGCGGCCGCCTCGCCGGTGGCCGCGTAGGGCACGAGCGGCTCGCGCGTGGTGCGGTCGGTGACCAACTCCAGCGCCCAGAAGGCGCCGAGGCCCCGGACCTCGCCGACACTGCGGTGTCGGGCGGCCAGTTCGCGCAGCCCCGGGCCGAGCACGCGCGCACCGAGGTCGGCGGCGTGCTCGACGACGCGCTCGGCGCGCATGGTCTCGATGGTGGCCACCGCCGCCGCGCAGGCCAGCGGATGGCCGGAGTACGTGAGGCCGCCGGGGTACGGGCGGTCGGCGAAGGTCGCGGCGATCTTCGCGCCGATCGCGACCCCGCCCAGCGGCACGTAGCCGGAGTTGACGCCCTTGGCGAAGGTGAGCAGGTCCGGCACCACACCCCAGTGGTCGGCCGCGAACCAGCGTCCCGTACGCCCGAAGCCCGCCATCACCTCGTCCAGGACGAACACGATGCCGTACCGGTCGCACAGCGCGCGCACCCCGGCCAGATAGCCGTCCGGGGGCACCAGGACGCCCGCCGTGCCGACCACCGATTCGAGCAGCACCGCCGCGATCGTGCCCGGCCCCTCGCCGACGATCGTCTCCTCCAGGTGACGCAGCGCCCGCTCGCACTCCTGCCGCTCGTCCGTGGCGTGGAAGGACGACCGGTAGGCGTACGGACCCCAGAAGTGCACGACACCGGCCGCGCCGGTGTCCGAGGGCCAGCGGCGCGGGTCGCCGGTCAGGTGGATCGCGGTGGAAGTGGCGCCGTGGTACGAGCGGTACGCGGACAGGACCTTGGGCCGGCCGGTGTGCAGCCGGGCCATCCGTACCGCGTGCTCGACCGCCTCCGCGCCGCCCGTGGTGAAGAAGATCCGGTCCAGGTCGCCGGGCGTGTGCTCGGCGATCAGCCGGGCCGCCTCGGAGCGGACGTCGACGGCGAAGCTCGGGGCGACGGTGCACAGTTGCCCGGCCTGCTCCTGGATCGCGGCGACGACCCGCGGATGCTGGTGGCCGATGTTCGTGTAGACGAGCTGGGAGGAGAAGTCGAGGTAGCGGTTGCCCTCGTGGTCCCAGAAGTACGCGCCGGAGGCGCCGGCCACCGGCATCGGCTCGGTCTGCGCCTGCGCGGACCAGGAGTGGAAGACATGGGCGCGGTCGGCGGCGCGCGCCTGGTCGTTGGTACGCGTCATGCCTGGACCGCCTCGTCGTCGGTGCGCGTCATGCCTGGACCGCCTCGTCTCTCGTACGCGTCATGCCTGGACCGCCTCCCCGGTCAGGACGCGGCCCGCGCGGGCCGCGATGTGCGCCGGCGGCTCGATGCCCGCCGGCAGGACGGGATCGGCGACCGGCTCCCCGTACGTGGTGACGACCGGCAGCACCCCGGCCCACAGCCCCAGCTCCGCGTCCGGGCTGTCGCCGTCGTCCGGCGGCCCGGTGGCGATCTTCACCGAGGCCTCGACGAGGTCGAGCGCGACCAGCGCGGTCGCCGCCAGCTCCTTCCGGCTGGGTTGCCGGGCGTACTCCCACTGCCCCGGCGCGCACTGCTCGGTGAGCGCCCGCAGCCCCCGCAGCTTCTCGTCCGGGTCGGTCACGAGCCGCGGCACGCCGTAGATCATCGCGCACCGGTAGTTGACGCCGTGCTCGAAGACGGAGCGGGCGAGCACCAGGCCGTCGACGTGCGTCACCGTGACGCAGACGGTCGCGTCGGGGGCCTGGACCAGGCTCCGGCTGGCGACCGAGCCGTGCAGATAGAGCCGGTCGCCGTCGGTGCCGTAGGCGGTGGGCACCACCATCGTGGTCCCGTCGACGGTGACGCCGAGGTGGCACAGGAAACCGGCGGCGAGCACCTCCTCCAGATCGGCGCGCCGATGACTGCCCTTGTGACGCATCCGGCGCAGCCGGGTGCGTTCGGTGGGGGCCAGTTCGTCCGGTGCGGGTACCTGTTCGGCGGCGGTGCTCATGGTGTCCTCTTCGTAGGGTCGTACCGACGTGCTTCCGGGGTTTCTACGGGCTTCAGCCGCGGGCCGCCACCGGCGCCCGCCTGTCGGAACGGCGGCCGGCCACGAGCGAGTCGCAGATCTCGCCCGCCCGCACGGCGGCCATCGACAGCAGGTTCGCCGTGATGCCGTGGCTGTGCTCGGTCCCGCCCATCAGGTACACGGCGGCGGCGAGCTCCGGTCCGGTCTGCACCCGGTAGTCGCGGTGCACCCGCAGCCGGCCGTCCTCGTCACGCAGGCAGGCCGCGTCCAGTCCGCCGAGCAGCCGGGCCGGGTCGGGCTCGGTGTAGCCGGTGGCGTAGACGACGGCGTCGGCGGTCAGCGCCTCGGTCTCACCGGTCGCGAGGTTGCGCACCCGCACCCGGACCTCGTCGGCGTCCGCCTCGACCGACGTCAGCTGCGAGGCGCCCATGATGCGCAGCCGCCGCTCGCCGCGGACCTTCTCCTGGTAGGAGCGGCGGTAGAGCTCCTCGATCAGGTCCATGTCCACCACGCCGTAGTTGGTGTTGCGGTGGTACGCCATCAGCTTGCGCCGGACCTCCGAGTCGGCGCCGTGGTAGAGGTCGACGGCCTCCGGGTCGAAGATGCGGTTCGCGTACGGGCTGTCGTCGGCGGGGCTGTAGCCGTACCGCGTGTGAACGGCGACGACCTCGGCGTTCTCATACGTACGGTGCAGATGGTCGGCGATCTCGGCGGCGCTCTGCCCGGCGCCCGCGACCACGAAACGGCGCGGGTTCCTCGTCGGCAGTGCGGCGAGCCGGTGCAGGAACTCGCTGCTGTGCCAGAGGCGTTCGGAGGATTCGACGCCCTCGGGCAGCCGGGGCACGAGACCGGTGCCCAGGACCAGGTTGCGCGCCCGGTAGGTGGCCGCCTCACCCTCGCCGACCGCGATGACGTCGACCTCGACGGCCGGACCGGCCTGGCCGGCGGAACGGACGGCGGTCACCTCGAGGCCGTAACGGACCATGTGGTCCACGCCGTTGGCGGCCCACTGGAGATAGTCGTGGAACTCCTCGCGGGTCGGGAACAGCACCTTGTGGTTGATGAAGTCGACCAGTCGGTCCCGGTCGTGGAGGTAGGGCACGAAGCCGAAGCGGCTCCGCGGATTGCGCATCGTGGCCAGGTCTTTCAGGAACGAGACCTGCATGGTGGCGTCCGGGATCAGCATGCCGCGGTGCCAGCCGAAGGACGGCTGCTTCTCCAAGAAGACGGCGGTGAGCTTCTCGTCGGGCGCGGCCAGCTCGTTGTACTCCTCGATGGCGATGGCCAGGGCGAGGTTGGCGGGGCCGAAGCCGACGCCGACGATGTCGTAGACGGGGGTGGTGCGGTTCATGGCGCGGGGCCTTTCTGGCGTCAGGCGGAGCGGGTGGAGGTGCGCCGGGCGGTGACGGCGGCGCAGCCGGCGGCGAGGAGCAGGGCGAGCAGGAGACCCGTCCCCGCGAAGGAGAGGAAGACGGCGGCGATCACCAGGGTCACGACCGAGGTGGTGCGCAGAGCGCGCCCGGTGCCGCGGGCCCGGAGGGCGGCGGCGGCCGCCGCCACGTACAGCAGCAGGAACGCGCTGCTGGTGACGATGAGGACGAGTTCCTCACCGGTGCCGGTGAGGGTGAGGGTGCCGAGGACGGCGGTGTAGGCGAGGGTCAGCGCGACGGTGGCCGGCACCGGACGGTCGGCCAGGGCGCCCGGCAGGATGCGGTCGCGGGCGGCGGCCCGGACGACGCGGGTGGCGCCGAGGACCCAGGCGTTGGTGGCGACGACCGCGAGCCCGAGGGCGAGCAGATCACCGGCGACGGCCCCGGCCTCGCCGAGGGAGGCGCCCAACAGGGCGGTGATGACGACGGGTTCGTCGCCGGGGACGGCGAGGTAGGCGGCGGTCACGGCGGCGTAGAGCAGCCCCACGATGGGCACGGCCCAGCGGATGGCGCGCCGGTAACTGCGGGCCGGGTCGTCGACCTGCTCGGCGAGGGTGGAGACGTTCTCCCAGCCGAGGAAGGAGAAGAACGCGGTGACGACGGCGATGCCGACGCCGCCCCAGCCCTGGGTGAGGAAGGGGGTGTACTCCCCGGTGTCGAACCGCGGCGCGGCGATGGCCACGGCCCCGCCGAGCCCGAGCAGCAGCACGACCAGCGAGGCGGCCTGGACCCGGGCGCCGGCGGTGAGGCCGAGCAGGGTGAACGCGGCGGAGAGGGCCATGAAGCCCATGGCGATCGGGTACACCGGCCCGTCGGGCTGCCCGAGCAGACCGAGCAGACAGCGGGCGGAGACGATGCCCATGACCGGGTTGCCGATGACGTACGTGGCGACGAGCAACAGCGCGGCGGCCCGCCCCGGCCGCCGCCCCAGACCGGCGGTCACCATCGCGGCGAGACCGGCGGCGTCCGGCCGCCAGGCGGACATCTCCGCGAAGAACCGCGCGAACGGATACGAACAGACGGCAAGCGCCAGCCACGCCAGCACGGAGGCCGGCCCGGCCTGCCGCTCGGTCAGCCCGGGCACCAGCAGAATGCCGGTCCCGACGAGGCTGCTGACGTAGAACACGACCAGCGCCCGAACACCGAGCTTGGGGCCCGCCTCCGCGCCGACAGAAGCGGGGCGGGACACGAGGTCCGTCATGGGGTCACCTCCAGTGGGTGGGGGGTGGGGGAAACGAGGGCGGTGGCCGGGCCCGGCCGGGCAGGGTCCCGGCGTCATCCGCCTGCCAGGACGTCCAGGGCTTCCGCCGCCGCGAGTTCGGCTGCCGCCGGGGCCGTTTTGAAGCCGGCGCCGGACCAGCCGGTGGCGAGCACGATGCGGCTGTCGGACCGTTCCCGCCCGAGGTGGGGCAGGGAGTGCGGGGTGTACAGGTCGACGCCCTGCCGCCCGCCGAGAAAACGTGTCGCCGGGTCCGCGAGCCAGGGCCAGCGCTCGGCCGCCCCTTGGCGGATGTACGCCACGTGCTCGTCGGTGAGCGTGTCGTCGCCGCCCGCGGGTACGTCCCACTCATCGACCGGCCGCCCCGCCATGTACCCGCCCGCCGCCTCCCCGGTGACCTGGGGTCGCCCCCAGACGCCGGTCACCATGTCGACGACGGTCGGCAGACCGGCCGTGTCGGGGTGGTGGAAGAAGCCGTACCGAATGCTCTTCGTACGCCCGGCGTCCGAGCCGCTCAGCCGGTGCCCGGCGATCGCCCCGGTGCCGCTGCCGGCCGCCAGGACGACGGCCAGGGCCTCGACGGGCCCGCCCGGTTCCAGGAGGACCCGCACGCGGTCGGCCCCGGGCGGTGCGACCAACTCCCGTACGCGGGCGGGCAGCAGCCGGGCGCCGTGGGCCAGGGCCCGGTCCCGGTAGACGCGTGCCGTGCGCGGCGGATCGGCGTAGCCGCCCTCCGGCTCCCACACGGCCGCGGTCACGCCATCGACCGCCAGCCCCGGGAACCGCTCCCTGAGCACCTCCGGTGCCAGCAACTCGGCCGGCACCCCGGCCCCGTTGAGCTCGGCGACGCCCTTCTCGGCCTGGTCCAGGTCGGCACCGCCGCACAGCACGAGCGAGCCGGTCGGCACGAAGCCGTACGGTCCCGGCGCGAGGGCGGCGGGTCCCCAGGCCAGCTGGTGGCTGCGGAGGGCGAGCCCCCGCAGGTACGGGTCGGCCTCGAAGGCCCGCACGAGCCCGCCCGACCAGGCGGTGGCGTGGTCCCGGCGCCCGTCCATCGGCGCGACGAGCGCCACCCGCGCGCCCTGCCGGGCGAGTACGGCGGCGGTCGCGGCCCCGACGACTCCGGCGCCGACGACGATCACGTCATAGGCCCGGCCGCGGTGACCACCGGCCGGGGAGACCGAAGCGGCCACGGGTGCGGGCACCGGTACGAAGTCCCAGCCCACGCTCCCCTCCACCGGCTCCCCGAGCGCGGTGAACGCCCGGTCGGCATGGGCGCGTACGGCGGCGAGCAGGACCCGTCCGGTCCGCTCCGGGTCCTCCGTGAGGGCCTGGGTCGCCGCCGCGAAGGCGGCCATGACGTGGGTCTCCGGCCCTCCCCGCATCCGGGCCACCCTGGCCCCGCGGTTCGCGTCCCCGAGGAGCTCGGAGAACTCGTCGACCGCGCAGTCGTCGGTGAAGTACAGCTCCCCGCCGAACCCCGCCTCCCGCCACTCCCGCCCGACCCGCGCGGCCCCACCGTGCGTCCCGCACACGACGAGCGCGGTGAGCGCCGCGGCGTCCGCCCCGGGCTCGGAGACGATGTCCGGTGCGGGGACGGACGGGAGCGGACCGGCGACCGAGCCCGCGACGCCGGTCGTGACGCCGGTCGCGAGCGGGCCGACGCCCGGCACGGCGCCGGTGGCCGGTCCGCTCCCGTCCGAGACCACGGGCCCCGCCGGCACCCCGGCCGGCGAGCCGACGGCGAGACCGAACCGGCGCATCGAACCGACGGCGCCCTGGAGAGGCACGCCGTCGGAGCCCCCCGGCCCCGTCGGCACCCGGCCGCCACCGCCGCCCGGGCCCGCATCGGCGGCGGGCCCGGGCTCCCGGGCCACGAGCGGCCAGGCGTCCCGTACGAGGCGCGCCAGGCCCTCCCCGTACGCCGTCCCGTCGTGCGTGACGGCGATCCGGGTGTGGCCCGCCGCGCCGACGGCCCTGAGCAGGTCCGTCGCCTGGGCACGGTCGTCCGGGCACCAGCGCAGCACCGTGCCCGCGCTGTCGGCGAGCAGGTCCGGGGTCGTGGCCAGCGGCAGCAGGACGGGCAGACCGCCCTTCCGGTAGACGGGGAGCGCGGCCCGCGCGCCCGCGCTGTTGAAGTGGCCGATCACCAGCGTGTGCCGGCCCTCGGCGACCACGGCCTCGGCGATCTGCCGGGCCGTCTCCGCCTCCCCCCGGTCGTCGTACAGCTCCCAGTTGACGGCCCCGTGCAGGGCCGCGGCCCGCTCCAGATGCTCGCCCCAGGCGGCCCGGGGCCCGGAGAAGGGCCCCACGACCGCGCCGCGCGGCAGCTCGGACTCAGCCACTGAAGACCGTCCCGGGCCAGGCCGCCAGCGGCGCGCCCGCGACCAATGGCGTCAGGGCCACCGCGTCCACGGGCCGTACCGCCGGAAGGCCGAGCAGTTGCGCAAGCCGGGCCGAGCCGTACGGCAGCGCCGGCGCCGCCCAGGCGGACAGTGCGGCCGCCACGGCGAGCTGCGCGGCAAGCGCGGCGCGGTACGCCGAGGTGCCGTCCGGGCGCTCCGCCTCGAAGCCGTGGACGTACCCGAAGTCCTCGGCAAGCGCGACGACTTCGTCGAGCAGCGCGATCGCGCGCCGGGTGTCGTAACCCTCGACCCCGTACGCCTCCCGCAGCTGACCGACGGTCTCCGTCAGCCGCCCGCGCAGCCGCTCCCAGGCAGCACCCTGCGGCGCCTCCGCCGGGACCACGCCCCCGCCCTCGGCGACGGCGGTGAACAGCCGGCCCAGCCAGCCGTCCCAACGGTCCGCGAGCCGCGCCCGGCTGATCGCCAGGGCGGTCGAACTGAAGCTGGTCTGCCGCCCGTTGGGCCGGTCCGACAGCACGTGGTAGCGCAGGACGTCCGCACTCGTACGGGCCAGCTCCTCGTGCGCCCAGATGGCGTGGCGGCGGCTGGTGGAGAACTTCAGCCCTTCGAGCCGGTAGAACTCGTTGACCACGAACGCCTTCGGCAGCGCGATCTCCGCGTCGTACGCCCGGAACGCCGCCGGGAACAGCACGGCGTGGAAGTACCCGTTGTCGAAGCCGAAGAACTGCACGGGCGCGGGCGCGGGCCCGGTCTCCCCGGTGCCCGTCCACTCCAGCAGATAGCCCGGGGCCATCTCGAACCACACGTAGATCCGCTGCTCGGTGAAGCCCGCGACCGGCACCGGCACGCCCCACTCGGAGGGGTGGCTGACGGCGATCTCCGGCAGCCCCTCGTCCCGCATCCACTCGCACAGCGACCGCAGGTGCGGCGGCATGTCGACCTCGGCCCAGAATGCGGCGAGCTGCTCCTCGAAGGGGGCGAGCGGGAAGTAGAGCCGTTCGCAGTCGCGGAGTTCGGGGGTGGCGCCGCAGCCGGTGCAGACCGGGTCGACCAGGTCCGCGCAGTCGTTGGGGCGGCCGCAGGGCTCGCAGGCGTTGCCGTTGGAGCCGGAGCCGCAGTGCGGGCAGTCGCCCTTGAGGTACGCCTCGTACAGCCAGCGCTCGCAGCCGGTGCAGTACGGCAGCGGCTGCGTACGGGCGACGATGTGCCCGGCGTCGTACAGCCGCTGGAAGAACTCCTGGACCGCCACCTGGTAGCCGATGTCACGGCGCGGACGGACGATCGCGTCGAAGTCGGCGCCGGCCTGTCGCCAGACGGACTCGATGGAGGCGCCGTAGCCGTCGGCGACCTCCTCGCCCTTGCGTCCGCCGTCGTTGAAGCCGCGGACGGGGACGTAGCTCTGGTGGTCGTCGAGGCCGGTGGTGTACCGGACGGTCCCGGCCTCCTCGGCCACCAGGTAGCGGCGCAGCACGTCACCGGCGAGGTACGGGCCGGCGAGATGGCCGATGTGCAGGTCGCCGTTGGGCGTGGGCGGGGTGGCGGTGATCCAGTGTGTCGCGCTCACGCGGCGACCTCCTCGTTCTCGGTGCGGACGGCGGGCTCGCGCAGCGGCCAGTAGAGGGAGACCCAACTCAGCTCCTCGTCGCCCGTGTTGTGGACGACGTGCTCCTGGTTGCGGGGCAGGACGACGATGTCGCCGGCGCGGAACGGCGGTTCGAGCTCGCCGTCGAGGGTCACGCTGCCGGTGCCGGAGAGGATGATCATGACCTCGTCCTGGTTGTGGCAGTCGGGGTCGGAGTCACCGCCGGGCCGCAGGAAGCAGGCCATGGCGCCGACCGGCGGCTCCTTGTCCCCGCCGGGCCACGGAATCAGCCGCTGACAGGCGAGGCCGAACTCCTCCTCGGCGGAACTCCGGTCGATACGGAAGCGGATCGGGGTGCGGTCGGCCATGGCCTCTCCTGTGCGGTGTTCCCGCCGGACCGGCGGGGTGGTGGCGGTGGCGCTGCCGTACGGGGTGACGGCGGCGGCCGGCTCTCCCGGGGGCAGGATGGGTGCGGTGAAGGGCATACGGGTCTCCTGAGGCGGGGCCACGGGACGGAACGTTCAGGGGAGCGGGACGGGGCGGGCGGGGCGGAGCGAGCCGAGGGGCGGGGCGAGCCGAGGGGCGGGGCGAGCCGAGGGGCGGGAACCAGGGGGACGGGCCACGGGTCTGGTCGGCCGGCGGGTCGGACCACGGGCCTGGCCGGCGAATCGGCGGCGGGCGGACGGGTCGGACCACGGACGGGTCGGCGCACGGACGGGTCGGGACACGGACAGGTCGGCGCACGGACGGGTCGGGACACGGACAGGTCGGCGCACGGACGGGGTCGGCGCACAGGGCCTCCGCCGATGGGCCGGCGATCGCCCACCGTTCGGACCGCCCCCGCCAGGCCCTCAGCTCGCGCCGAGCCCTCGTACCGCCGTCACCGGGATCCGGGCGAGGCCGGCCATGACCTCGCGCGGCCCGGCGCCCCAGCCGTACCGCCGCTTGAGCGGGGCGACGTGGGTGGCGATCAGTTCGAGGAGCGGACCGAGATCGCTCGGCGCGGCGCCGAGGAGGGCGAGGAGCTGTTCGGTGCGGGTGACCCCCGCCCCCGGGCCGATCCCGTACACGGCGGCGTCCTGCCAGGTGGCCCCGGCGCTGCGGGCCACCACGGTGTTGTGCAGGGCGAAGCCCTGGTTGTCGTGGGCGTGGATGCCGACCGGGGCGGGTACGGCGGCGCGGGTGGACTGGACGAGTTCGATGACCCGTTCCGGACGGAGCGAGCCGAGCGAGTCGACGAGGAAGACGGCGTCGAGCGGGCCGAGCGTCGCCGTCTCGGCGAGACATCGGTCGAGCTCCGGGTAGGAGGCGAGGTCGATCTCGGCGAGGAGGAGACAGACACCGAACCCGGCTTCGCGCAGCCGGCCCAGCGGGGCGGCGGCCCGCGCCACCTCGTCGTAGCGGACGGCGACGCGGACGAGGCCGACAGGGAGTGGCGCGCCGGTGATCCGCTCGGCGATCCGGTCGGCCGCCGCGGCGGCCGGCGCGTCTCCCGAGGGCAGTTCGGCGGCGTCGAGCAGGACCGCGAACCGTGGACCGTACCGCTCCGGTCGGACGGCGGCCGGAAGGACGTCGGGCAGCGGGGCGCCGGCCGTCCGGTCGGCCGGATCGTGCACACGGCCCAGCTCGATCACGTCGATCCCGAGCCGCGCGCAGACCGCGAGGTAGTCGGCGACCAGCTGCGGTGACGGCGTTCCGCCGGTGAGCTGCCCGCTGGTGCGCAGGGTGCAGTCGAGCAGCGTCATACGGTCATCCCCAGCCGGTGTCGTTCGTACCCGCGCCGGGGACGGGAGCGCCCCAGCCGGTGTCGTAGGTCCCGCTGACGACCGCCGCGCCCCATCCCGTGTCATCGGTACCGGCGCCGCTGCCGGCGAGCTGCGTCCCGGTGACGGTGGCCAGGCCCGCGAGGGCGGTGATCAGGGTGGCGTGCACGGTGCTGCGGATCCGCCGCTTCATCTCGTCTTCTCTCTTCTTCCACGATGAGTAAGTCCGGGTGTTTTCAAGGGTTGTGCGCGGCTCGCGTGCTTCACGAGCTCTGTGAGCTTTGACCTTGTGGGCGGTGAGATGAACGTATCCGGGATTGCATGACTATCGGGCGGACCGCATGGCTCATTAGGCTGCATGGCAGCAACAGGACGCTGTCACAAGCGGGGGTAAAGGTGGCGATAGCAGACGAAAGCGCGAGGCCCGAGGGGCTCGCGAGCGGCCCGGGGGGCGGCTTCGCGATCGGTCTCATGGGCGCGTCCCCGGGGGAGGGCCTACCGGAGGACCTCGCGCCGGACGATCCGCCGGCCCGCGTCTACACGACGGTCCTCGGGCGCGAACCGGACCTCCCGGCGCACCCTGCGGACCTCGCCGAGGAGCTGGAACTCCCGCTCGCACGCGTGGAGTCGGCCGTGTCGGCCCTGCTCGACATGGGGCTGCTGCGCCGCACCCCGGAGCGCGGCGTCCTGCCCGTGCCGCCGGACGAGGCCGTCCAGCGCACCCTGGGCCCGCTGGAGCGCGAGATGCGGGCCCGACGCCTGCACATGGAGCGCACGCGCGAGCAGTTGATGGCCTTCATGCCGCTCTACGAGACGCACCTGGCCCGACTGACCCACCTCCGGCAGGCGGAGTACGTGGAGGTCCTCACCGATCTCCGGGCGGTCCGGGAGGCCATCACCGAACTGGGCCGCAGCTGCGAGAGCGAGGTCATGACGGCGCAGCCGGGCGGCGGCCGCCGCGCCGAGGTCCTCGAGGAGGCGGTCGCCCGCGACGAGGAACTCCTGCGCCGCGGGGTCCGGATGCGCATCCTCTACCAGCACACCGCCCGCTTCTCCTCGGGCACCTGCGCCTACGTCGAGCGGGTCGGCAGACTGGGCGCCCAGGTCCGCACCCTGGACGACGAGTTCATCCGGATGCTGGTCTTCGACCGCAAGACGGCGGTCATCCCCGTCCCGGACGACCCGAACGCGGCGGTCCTGATCCGCGAACCCCACGTCGTCTCGTTCATGGTCGGCGCGTACGAACGACTGTGGCTGGAGGCGCTCCCGTTCGAGACCGAATGGGACCGCCAGACCATCATGGACATCTCCGACGAGCTCAAGCAGACGATCGTCCGCCTCCTCACGGAGGGCCTGACCGACGCCGCGATCGCCCGCCGCCTCGGCCTCTCGGTCCGCAGCTGCCGCCGCCACGTCGCCGATGTGATGGCCGCCCTCGGCGCCGAAAGCCGCTTCCAGGCCGGCTACCTCCTGGCCCAGCAGGAACGGGACCAGCCGACGGGGTAGGGCTCGGCGTAGGGCCGGTCCTCGCCCGCCGCGGAGCGCCGGTGCCAAACCCCTCGCCTCCGCCGGTCGGGCCGTCCGCATGATGACGAACGACCAGCAGCGGGGCGCGTACCCAGCGAACCCGAGTCACCCGGAGGAGGCGTAGCCCTGTCGGCCGCGGCCTTCGGTGCCGTCCTCCGGGATCGCCCAGGAGGGCCGGGCGGGGGAGGTCGTCTGCCGCGTCTGCCCCGCGGGGCCGGGACGCGAGCGGGGAGCAGGGGCGGCGCCCGGCCGCGCCGGACTCGGCACGGGCACCGGAGCGAGCTGCCGGCCCGGGCCGGCGGTCGCCGAGCCGCGTGGTGGCGTGAAGCGGGCCACCTCGCTCGGTGACATGCCGAGCAGACGCCCGGCGTCGCCCTGGCTCACGCGCAGCTCGTCCACGAGCTCCTGAACGGCTGCGGCGACCGCCTGGTCCTCGGCGGCGACCGCGGCCGCCCGGCGCCGCCGCGCTTCCGCCACCGGGCCGAGCACGGGTCCGAGTTCGGGCGCCACCATGTCCAGGACGATGACGTCCGGAGGGGCACCGACGGCTTCGGCGACGAGTCCGCGGGCCACGTCCTCCGCACCCTCCAGAGTGCGGCACTGGGCGTGCAGGTCGAGGCGGGGGACGTCGACGGCCCACCACCGGCCGATGCGGCGCAGCAGGACTTCGACTTCGTAGCGGGGACTCACGGGCTCTGCCTCCTCTCCCTTGCAGCGGCTGGGGCTGTTGCTCACCCCTCCCGGTGGACACTCGTCATTCGCGACCCAGGTCCCGCTCGTCGAGCCGGGAACGGCCGGGTGTCGGCAGGGTCAGCCGAGGCACACCACGAGCACGCACACCTCCGGCGGCGACGTCGATATCAATGCGGGGCCGGTCTGGGACGCGCCCGAGTCCGTGCTGTCGGCGGGCGCGGGCGCCGCCGGTCGTTCCGCCGTCGTATCGGAGCGCTCCGGGGCCGATTCGCCGACGGACGGGGCGGTGCTCTGCGGCTGCGGGGTCGACGACGCAGCCGGGCGGGGAGGCGCGGCGGCATCCGGCCGAGCGATCGGCGGCTGCGTGCGGGGCGGGGCCGCGTGGGTCTGCTGTCGCGGGGCGCTGGTCGTCGGCGACTGGGGCTGAGCAGGGGTGTGTGACGACCGGTGAGTGCGCTGAGTGGTGGCCGGCGTGGACGCCGGAGGGTTCTGCTCGGGCGTCTGCTCTTCCACGGCGCCCATACTCCGTTGGTCCGGCGCCGTGGCCGCCTGTGCCCGGTCCGTGGAGTGCCCGTCCATCGCGGCGATGGTCAGGCCGCCTCCGACGAGGGCGAAGGCGCTCGCGACCGCTGCCCGGCGCTTGTTCTTCTTCCAGCGGGCCAGCTGGCGACGGCGCGCGGCCCGACCCTGTTGCGCCGGTGGCGGGCCCTCGACGTCGGCGGCGAGGGCGTACGGGGCCGCGTCCACATCAGCAGTGAACCCCGCCTCGTTGTCCAGGGGTCTGTCGTGCCACGTGCCGGAGGTCGTGGATGTCCGGTGGGCCGTGGTGGCCGGTGGGGCGGAACCGATGCGGCCGTCGGTGGTGAACGGGGCGATGTCCGGGGCGTAGGCGCCACACCCAGGGCACACCAGGGCGCCGTTGAGATGCCGGCGGCACGAGGAGCAGTAATCCATCTGCAGTTCTGGTCTTCCTGGGCGGACTGCGCCGTCGGCCCCCCTGGGCCACGGCCTGGTCATGTTTCGCGTAGGGGATCCAGCGGCCAGTCACGCTAACGAGGCTTTCGAAAGGCTGTGTGCAGCCTGTGTGATGCTCCTGCGTGGATCCCTCGGGTGAGGACGGGACGGACGGACGCATCCGCGCCGAGTTCCTCTACGGCAGGCCCCCGTGCCACTCCGGATGACCACCCGCAGCGGCTCTGATGTCGTCCCGGCGATGTGCTTGCAAGGCCTCATCCGGTCCGGTCAGCAGTGCCGCTGCCTGATGCTGCACGTGAGCGGCCGCCAGCTGAGCTTCGGCGACGACATCACCGCATTCGCGTACCAGGTCCGCATAGATCGGCAGGTGATCGTTTTCATGGAAGGTGCGTGTCACAGTCGGCCCTTCGGCTGCCGTCATTTCCCTGCGTGGTGGTTGGCGAGGAAAGCGTCGGCAGCAGCGGTTCGTGGCGATCGATAAAGGATGGTCCGCTGTCAGGCCCGGTTGAGCCGGGCAGCGATCCCATGGCCGATCAGCAAATACATGGCAGCCGGAAGACCATAATTGAGGGCAACACGTAGACCCTCTGTGTCCATCGTGAAAATGTCCCGTGCCCACCAGGCCAGCCAGTCCGCCGTTTCCCGCACGAACTCGACGAACACATTCGCCTGGTTCGCGTCGAGCAGGAACAACAGGATCCACAGACCGAGCAAACCTGCGGCGATGTCGGCGATCGTGCAGACGGTGAGAGCGGTGCGCCGTGTGGCGGCCTGGTGACGCACGGAGCGGTCGGGCCCCGAGGGCTGGTTGTGCGTCTGGTATCCGGGAACCGGGTCGATGTTGCTCACAGGAAATCCGATCGACGTAGTGCCATGTCGGTGCGCTCGCTCCAGGTGTCCGAATTCAGCCCGGCTCGCCGCCCCGCTTCTTCCTGCTTCTGCGTTCCGTATGCGCTGCCTGTTACACCGCCGCCCGCGATGACTCTCATATGGCCGCCTATTCAGGTACTTACGCAGATGTTCGCGCACGAGGGCCCATTTCGGGATGGACCGAAGGAGATCGTTCAGGGCGCCAAAACGGCTCCCCACCCCGGTGTGTGCGCTATTCGTGGCCAAGCCATGATGGCGGCAAGTACGTGCCTTCATAAGGGTGTCGGTCTGGCGACCATTTCCGTCCGCCCGTGACACTTCTGACGTCCGGCACGCTGTGAGGAGTGACCCCGGGCGGGGTCATGGCGCCCATCCTCCGAGGGGGAGGTGCACGGGCGCCTGTGCAGGGGCAGGCTCGGCCCCCCGTGACCGGGTCTGCCCCTGCGCGCACAGCCCCTGCTCGCACGGCGCCGCAATCCCACGGCCCAACCCTGGACTTCACGGCACCCAACCGTGTGCCCGTCCTGCCCGGGCAACAGAAAAGGCCAGGTCAGACGATGTCTGACCTGGCCTTCCTCTGAGCCGCCTTCGGGATTCGAACCCGAGACCTACGCATTACGAGTGCGTTGCTCTGGCCAACTGAGCTAAGGCGGCATGCCGTGCGTTCCCATGGTGGGTGCAGCGGCCTCGCCAAGTCTACACAGTTTCGGGGGGTGCTCCTGACCACCCTCCGAGTGGCCCACGCCACCCCTCACGTGCAGCGCTTGCCCGGCTTCGGGACCGTGCCCTCCAGGAGGTACGCGTTGATCGCGGTGTCGATGCAGTCGCTGCCGCGGCCGTACGCCGTGTGCCCGTCGCCCTCGTAGGTCAGCAGGTTTCCGGAGGAGAGCTGGTCCGCGAGGGACTCGGCCCACTTGTAGGGGGTCGCCGGGTCGCGGGTGGTGCCGACGACCACGATCGGGGGCGCGCCCTCGGCGGTGATGCGGTGGGGGCGGCCGGTCGCCGGGGTCGGCCAGTAGGTGCAGTTCAGGGCGGCCCAGGCGAGGCCCTCGCCGAAGACGGGGGACGCCTTCTCGAAGGACGGCACCGCCTTCTCGGCGTCGGTCGGCCCGCCGAAGGCGGCCGGGAGGTCCAGGCAGTTCACGGCCGCGTTGGCGGACATCAGGTTCGCGTACGAGCCGTCCGCCTCGCGCTCGTAGTAGCTGTCGGCCAGCGCGAGCAGGCCCGCGCCCTCGCCGCCCATCGCCCCGGTCAGCGCCTCGCGCAGCTGCGGCCAGGCCCCCTCGTCGTACATCGCGGCGATCACCCCGGTCGTCGCCAGGGACTCCCCCAGCTCGCGGCTCTCTCCCGTCGGCACCGGCTGGGCGTCGAGCCGGCGGAAGAAGGCCTTCAGGTTGTCGCCGGCCGCGGCGACGGACCCGGTGCCGAGCGGGCAGTCCGACTGCTTGACGCAGTCGGCCGCGAAGGCGCGGAAGGCGGTCTCGAAGCCGGCGGTCTGGTCGCGGTTGAGGTCGATCGCGGGCAGCGACGGGTCCATCGCCCCGTCCAGGACCAGCCGTCCGGCCCGGGAGGGGAACAGCTCGGCGTAGGTGGCGCCGAGGAAGGTGCCGTACGAGGCCCCGACGTAGTGCAGCTTCTCGTCGCCGAGTACGGCCCGCAGGATGTCCATGTCCCGGGCCGTCTCCACCGTGGAGACATGGGGCAGGACCTCCCCGGACCGCTGCGCGCAGCCCGCCGCGAAGCCCTTGAACGAGACGGCGAGGGCGTTGACCTCGGTCAGGTCGTCGGGGGTCTGGTCGGCCTGTGTGTACGAGTCCATCTGCGGGCCCGTCAGACACTCGACGGGCTCACTGCGTGCCACCCCGCGCGGGTCGACGGCGACCATGTCGTAGCGGGCGCGGACGGGGAGGGGGTAGCCGATGCCCGCGTACCCCTGGAGGTATCCGACGGCGGAGCCGCCGGGGCCGCCCGGGTTGACCAGGAGCGAGCCGATGCGCTTGCCGGGGCCGGTGGCCGCGACCCGGGAGACGGCCAGTTCGATGTCCCCGGCCTCCGGGTTCGCGTAGTCGAGCGGCACTCGGAGCGTCGCGCACCGGAACGACGGCACGCCGCAGTCCCGCCAGGCGAGCGTCTGTCCGTAGTAGCTCCGCAGGGCGGCAGGATCGGGTTTCGCGGCCGTTGTCGCTGTCGCAGGCGCGGCGGCGTCGCTTCCGCCGGTGCAGCCGGAGAGGATCAGTCCGGCGGCCGCGAGGGCCGTGGCGGACATACGGAGCAAACGCCTGGAGTCCATCCCCGGAGCGTATCCGTACGAGTACGGACCGTGTCCAATCAGGGGTCGGCGCTCCGGGTCAGGGAGCGGTGCTCCGGTCAGAGATCGGTGCTCCGGGTCAGGGATCAGTGCTTCGGTCAGGGATCGGTGCACCGGTCGGGGATCGGTGCACCGGCAGCCCTCAGTCGCGCAGGGCCATCGTCATCGCCTCCACCGCCAGCAGCGGGGCGACGTTGCGGTCCAGCGCGTCCCGGCAGGCCAGCACCGCCTCGATCCGGCGCAGGGTCCGCTCCGGCGGGGTGTCGCGGGCGATCCGCTCCACCGCGTCCCGTACGTCCTCGTTGGCGAGCGGTGTCCGGGCCCGCAGCTGCAGGGTGAGCACATCGCGGTAGAAGCCGGTGAGGTCGGTGAGCGCGAGGTCCAGGCTGTCGCGCTGCGTACGGGTCTTCCGCCGCTTCTGCCGCTCCTCCAGCTCCTTCATCGCGCCCGCCGTGCCGCGCGGCATCCGCCCGCCCTGGCCGCCGCCGAGCGCGGCCTTCAGCTCCTCGGTCTCCTTGACGTCGATCTCCTCGGCGACCTGCTTGGCGTCCTCACCGGCCGCGTCGACCAGCTCCTGGGCCGCCTTGAGGCAGCCGCCGATGTCCTCGACCCGCATCGGGAGCTTCAGGACGACGGCCCGGCGGGCCCGGGCCCGCTCGTCGGTCGCCAGCCGGCGTGCGCGGTCGATGTGGCCCTGGGTGGCCCGGGCGGCCGCCGCGGCGACCTGGGGTTCGATGCCGTCCCGGCGTTCGAGCACGTCGGCGACCGCGTCCACCGGCGGCGTCCGCAGGGTCAGGTGGCGGCAGCGGGAGCGGATGGTGGGCAGCACGTCCTCCAAGGAGGGTGCGCAGAGCAGCCACACCGTGCGGGGCGCGGGCTCCTCGACTGCCTTCAGGATCACGTTGCCCGCGCCCTCGGTGAGCCGGTCGGCGTCCTCCAGGACGATCACCTGCCAGCGGCCGCCGGCGGGCGAGAGCTGGGCGCGCCGGACGAGGTCGCGGGTCTCCTTCACACCGATCGAGAGCAGGTCCGTACGCACGACCTCGACGTCGGCGTGCGTGCCGACGAGCGCGGTGTGGCAGCCGTCGCAGAAGCCGCATCCCGGCGCCCCGCCCAGCGCCCGGTCCGGGCTCACGCACTGCAGCGCGGCCGCGAAGGCGCGCGCCGCGGTCGCCCGACCGGAGCCCGGGGGGCCGGTGAACAGCCAGGCATGGGTCATCTTGGACGCCTCGGGGACGGGCTCGCCCGCGGCGTGGGCGGTCACCAGCGCGTCGGCGTCCCGCGCCGCGGCGGCGAGCTGCTCCTCGACCCTCGCCTGTCCGACGAGGTCGTCCCATACGGCCATGTGGTGCCCCTCCTCAGGTACGCACTCCATTGTGGGGCACCGCTACGACAACGGGTCGCGGGCAGCAAGCCCGCGACCCGTCCGTCGGTCCTTCAGCGCGTCAGCGACGGCGGCGTCGGCCGTCGTCCTCGTCGTCGTGCGGGCCGAGCAGTTCGTCCGCCAGGGACGGCAGATCGTCGAGCGGGGTCTCCTCCGCCCAGTCGGAGCGGCGCTTCGGGCGACCCTGGTCGTCGACCTGCGGCAGCTCGCGCGTCCGGTCGTTCGAGCCCTGGGGCTCGGCCGCGGCGGCGGGCCGCTCGTCACGGAAGATGCCGGGCGGCACCCGGTCGACCGGGTCGGCGTCCCGTACGGGAGGCAGCACGGCCGTTTCGTCGGCGGCCGGCACGGGCGGCAGCACCGCGGTCTCGTCGGCGTCCCGCACCGGGCGGAGGACGGTGGTCTCCTCCTCCGGCCGGGCGTCCGGCCGAACGATCGGCGTCGGGACGGTGATCTCGTTCGGCGACACGGGCGACACGATCGGCACGGTCTGCGTCACGTCGTCGGGCCGCGTATCGGGGTTGACGATCGGCGTCGGGACGGTGATCTCGTTGGCCGAAACCTCCGAGGTCTCGGTCGCCTTCGCGGCCCGAGCAGCCTCGGCGGCCTTCGCAGCGTCCGCGGCCCGAGCAGCCTCTGCCGCCCGAGCAGCCTCGGCCGCCTTCGCAGCGTCCGCCGCCCGAGCAGCCTCCGCTGCCCGAGCAGCCTCCGCCGCCTTGGCGGCCTGAGCAGCCTCGGCCGCCTTCGCAGCCGCTGCGGCCTTCGCCTCGGCAGCCTCCCTGGCCGCCTGCTCTGCGGCTTCCGCAGCGGCCTTCTGTGCCGCCTCCTCGGCGGCCTTCGCCGCCGCGGCCTCGGCCAGACGCCGGGCCTCCTCCGCCCGCAGCAGGGCCTCCTCGGCCTTGCGCTGCTTCTCGCGGCGGCGCTCCTCCGCCTCCGCGCGCAGCCGGGCCTCTTCCTCGGCCTGCTTGCGGCGGCGTTCCTCCTCCGCACGGCGGGCCTTCTCCTCGGCCTCGCGCCGCTTGCGCTCCTCCTCGGCGGCCAGCCGGGCCTCCTCGGCCCGCTGACGGGCCTCCTCCGCCTGCCGTTCGGCCTCGCGGCGCCGCGCCTCTTCCTCTTCCTGGCGCTTGCGCTCCTCCTCCTCGGCGCGGAGCTTGGCGAGCTGCTCCTGGCGCTCGCGCTCCAGCCGCTCCTCCTCCGCCTTGCGGGCGGCCTCCTCCTCGGCCCGGCGCCTGGCCTCCTCCTCGGCCTTCCGCCGCGCCTCCTCCTGGGCCTTCACCTCGGCCTCGGACAGCGGCAGCATCCGGTCGAGCCGGTGGCGTACGACGGTGGTGACGGCCTCCGGCTCCTGGCCGGCGTCGACGACGAGGTAGCGGCCGGGGTCACCGGCGGCCAGGGCCAGGAAACCGGCCCGCACGCGCGCGTGGAACTCCGGCGGCTCGGACTCCAGCCGGTCGGGGGCCTCGGTGAACCGTTCCCGCGCGGTCTCCGGGGAGACGTCGAGCAGCACGGTCAGATTCGGGACGAGCCCGCCGGTCGCCCAGCGGTTGATCCGGGCGATCTCGGTCGGCGACAGGTCCCGCCCGGCGCCCTGGTAGGCCACCGAGGAGTCGATGTACCGGTCGGAGATCACCACCGCGCCGCGCTCCAGGGCGGGCTTGACCAGCGAGTCGACGTGCTCGGCGCGGTCGGCGGCGTACAGCAGCGCCTCGGCGCGGTTGGACAGGCCGGCGCTGGACACGTCGAGCAGGATCGAGCGCAGCCGCTTGCCGATCGGCGTCGCCCCCGGCTCGCGGGTGACGACGACCTCGTGGCCCTTGGCGCGGATCCACTCCGCGAGCGCCTCTGCCTGGGTGGACTTGCCGGCGCCGTCGCCGCCCTCCAAGGCGATGAAGAAGCCGGTCGGGGCGGGCGCCTGGACGGGGTCGCCGCCGCGCAGCGCGTCGCGCAGATCGCGGCGCAGCGGTACGCCGGACCGGTCGTCGGTCTTGGCCAGGACGACGGCCGCGACGGGCAGTAGCAGCGCGCCGACCAGCATGAGCGTGAACGCTGCGCCGCCGTGCGCGAAGACGAAGCTGCCGGAGGCGAGCCGGTGCGGCCCGATCGCGGCGGCGAGCAGCGGCGCGCCGAGCGCGCCGAGCGCCATGCCGACCCGGGCGACGGCCTGGAGGTGTTCGGTGACCCGGGGGCGCCGGGCCTCCTCGGTCTCCTGGTCGATGAGGGTGTGGCCGGTGTTGGCGGCGACACCGGCCGCGTACCCGGCGAGCACGGAGAGGAACAGCACCGTGGCGGTGTCCGGCACGAGGCCCATCGCGAGCAGCGCGACGCCGGTGAGGGCGATCGCGAGGGCGAGGAGCCGGCGGCGGGAGAGGACGGGGAGCACGGAGCCGGCGGTCCGGATGCCGACGCCGGTGGCCCCGCTCAGCGCGAGGATCAGCAGCGCGAAGGTGACCGGTCCCCCGCCGAGGTCGTACGCGTGCAGGACGGCGACCGCCGCGGCGGCGGCGATGGCCCCGGCGACGGTGGCGCAGGCGAGGACGAGCAGCGCGACGGCTCCCGTGCGGCCCTTCTCCGCGGCGGGCCGGCGCAGGCCCTCCAGGGGCGAGCGCGGCCTGGGCGTCTGGCCGCCGGGCAGCTCGACGGCGTAGAGCACGGAGAGCGAGGCGGCGAACAGTCCGGCGGCGACGTACGCGCCGAGGGCGGCCTGGTGCAGCGAGAACCAGTCGATGCCCGTGCCGAGCAGGTTGCCGACGAGCGTGGCGACGAGGAGCACGGCGGCCGCGGCCGGTACGGCGAGGAATCCCGTACGCAGCGACAGCCGGCGCAGCGCGTCCAGGTGGTCCGGCAGGGGCCGCACGGCGGCGCCTTCCAGCGGCGGCGCGGGCAGCAGCGCGGGGGCCGCGCCCTCCCGGGCGACGGTCCACAGCCGTTCGGCTGCGCCGGCGACGAAGACGGTGCCGAGCAGGAACCACAGGGCCTTGTCGGGTGTCCAGTCGATCCACAGCGGCGCGATCACGAGCAGCGCGATCCGCAGACCGTCGGCCCCGATCATGGTCCAGCGCCGGTCGAGCGCGCCGCCGGGCGCGGTCAGCGTGGTGAGCGGGCCGAGGAGGACGGCCCCGAACAGCACCGAGGCAAGGAGGCGGGCACCGATCACGGCGGCGACGGCGAACGCGGCCCCGCGGTATCCGCCCCCGAGGGCTCCCTCGGAGACGGCGGCCTGGAGTCCGAGGAGCACCAGGACGAGCAGGGCGAGGGCGTCCCCGGTCCCGCCGACGAACTGTGCGCTCCACAGTCGTCGCAACGGTTGATGGCGCAACAGCGCCCGTACGGCACGCTCCCTGGAGTCTGCGACAAGCGCGACGTCGGAGTCTGGCTGCTCTGCTCGCGTCATCCGTCCACCCTATCCGGACCCCTTTACTCCCCGTGTCCTCCACCCGAACAAACGTCGGGCAGAGCCCGCACTTGTAAGGGGCGGGGGCCATGGGCCCCCGCCCCTTACAAGATCAAGCGCTGCTACTCCGGCTTCGCCGCCGTCGACTTCGCCGCCGTCTTCTTGGCGGCGGTCGTCTTCTTCGCGGCGGCGGTCTTGGCCGTCGTCGTCTTCTTCGCGGCGGTCTTCTTGGCCGCCGTCTTCTTCGCCGGCGTCGCCTTCTTGGCGGCCGTCTTCTTCGCGGGCGCCTTCTTGGCCGTCTTCTTCGCCGGCCCCTTGGCCCGCTTCTCGGCGAGCAGCTCGAAGCCGCGCTCCGGCGTGATCTCCTCGACGCTGTCCCCGGTCCGCAGGGTCGCGTTCGTCTCGCCGTCGGTCACGTACGGGCCGAAGCGCCCGTCCTTGACGACCACCGGCTTCTCGCTGACGGGGTCGACGCCCAGCTCCTTCAGCGGCGGCTTGGCGGCCGCCCGGCCACGCTGCTTGGGCTGCGCGTAGATCGCGAGCGCCTCCTCCAGCGTGATCGTGAAGAGCTGCTCCTCGTCCGTCAGCGACCGCGAGTCCGTGCCCTTCTTCAGGTACGGGCCGTAGCGGCCGTTCTGCGCCGTGATCTCGACGCCCTCCGCGTCCGTGCCGACCACGCGCGGCAGGGACATCAGCTTGAGCGCGTCCTCCAGCGTCACGGTGTCCAGCGCCATCGACTTGAAGAGGGAGGCGGTCCGCGGCTTCACCGCGTTCTTGCCGGTCTTCGGGGTGTCCTCGGGCAGGATCTCGGTGACGTACGGGCCGTACCGGCCGTCCTTGGCGACGATCTGGTTGCCGCTGACCGGGTCCACGCCCAGCTCGAAGTCGCCGCTCGGCTTGGCCAGCAGCTCCTCGGCGTGGGCGACCGTCAGCTCGTCCGGGGCGAGGTCCTCGGGGACGTCCGCGCGCTGGTGGCCCTCGGTGTCCTTCTCGCCTCGCTCGACGTACGGGCCGTAGCGCCCGACGCGCAGCATGATGCCCTCGCCGACCGGGAAGGAGGAGATCTCCCGGGCGTCGATCGCACCGAGGTCGGTCACCAGCTCCTTCAGACCGCCAAGGTGGTCGCCGTCGCCGTTCCCGGCGTCGGCGGCGCCACCGGAGGCACCCTCCGCACCGCCCTCGCCGAAGTAGAAACGCTTCAGCCACGGCACGGCCTGGGCCTCGCCCCGCGCGATGCGGTCGAGGTCGTCCTCCATCTTGGCGGTGAAGGAGTAGTCCACGAGCCGGCCGAAGTGCTTCTCGAGCAGGTTGACCACGGCGAAGCTCAGGAACGACGGCACGAGCGCCGTCCCCTTCTTGAAGACGTAGCCGCGGTCCAGGATCGTGCCGATGATCGACGCGTACGTCGACGGGCGGCCGATCTCGCGCTCTTCCAGCTCCTTGACCAGCGAGGCCTCGGTGTAGCGGGCCGGCGGCTTGGTCGCGTGGCCGTCGGCGGTGATCTCCTCGGCGGACAGCGGGTCGCCCTCGGCGACCTGCGGCAGCCGGCGCTCACGGTCGTCCAGCTCGGCGTTGGGGTCGTCGGCCCCCTCCACATACGCCTTCATGAAGCCGTGGAAGGTGATCGTCTTGCCGGACGCGCTGAACTCGACGTCCCGGCCGTCCGCGGAGCGGCCGCCGATCTTCACGGTGACCGAGTTTCCGGTCGCGTCCTTCATCTGGGAGGCGACGGTCCGCTTCCAGATCAGCTCGTAGAGCCGGAACTGGTCGCCGGTCAGAGGGGTCTCCGCCGGGGTGCGGAAACGATCACCCGAAGGGCGAATCGCCTCGTGCGCCTCCTGCGCGTTCTTGACCTTGCCCGCGTAGACGCGCGGCTTCTCCGGCAGGTAGTCGGCGCCGTAGAGCTGCGTGACCTGGGCGCGGGCGGCCGCGACGGCGGTGTCGGAGAGGACCGTCGAGTCCGTACGCATGTACGTGATGTAGCCGTTTTCGTACAGCTTCTGGGCGACCTGCATGGTCGCCTTCGCCCCGAAGCCCAGCTTCCGGCTCGCCTCCTGCTGGAGGGTCGTCGTACGGAAGGGCGCGTACGGGGAGCGACGGTACGGCTTCGACTCGACCGACCGGACGCTGAACGAGGTGTCGGCGAGCGAGGCGGCCAGCGCCCGCGCCTTCTCCTCGTCGAGGTGCAGGATGTTCGCGGTCTTCAGCTGCCCGTCGGCACCGAAGTCACGGCCCTGGGCGACGCGCTTGCCGTCGACCGTGTTCAGGCGGGCGACCAGCGACGACGGGTCGGACGGGTCACCGGCGCGGCCGGTGGAGAAGGTACCGGTCAGGTCCCAGTACTCGGCGGAGCGGAAGGCGATGCGCTCGCGCTCGCGCTCGACGACGAGACGGGTGGCGACGGACTGGACCCGGCCCGCGGACAGGCCGCGCATGACCTTCTTCCACAGGACCGGCGAGACCTCGTAGCCGTACAGCCGGTCGAGGATGCGGCGGGTCTCCTGGGCGTCCACCATGCGCTTGTTCAGCTCGCGCGGGTTGCGGACGGCCTCCTGGATCGCGTCCTTGGTGATCTCGTGGAAGACCATCCGGTGGACGGGAACCTTGGGCTTCAGGACCTCCAGGAGGTGCCACGCGATGGCCTCGCCCTCGCGGTCCTCATCGGTGGCGAGGAAGAGCTCGTCGACCCCGGCCAGCTGCTCCTTGAGCTTCCTGACCTGCGCCTTCTTGTCGGCGTTGACGACATAGATGGGCTGGAAGTCGTGCTCGACGTCGACACCGAGGCGGCGCACCTCGCCGGTGTACTTCTCCGGCACCTCGGCGGCGCCGCTGGGGAGGTCGCGGATGTGCCCGACGCTCGCCTCGACGACGTAGCCGGGGCCGAGGTAGCCCTTGATCGTCTTCGCCTTGGCAGGCGACTCGACGATGACGAGTCGGCGGCCGCCCTGTGCGGTCTCGCTGGTCGGGGACAACTTCGCTCTTCTCTCCGGTCGACGCTCGGTGGCACGTACGGCGCTGGCACTCCGCCGCCGGCACGCTCGGCGGCGGCACGCACGGTGACGCTGCCGTCGCTGCGGAGTGTGACGGTACAACCCGCCCCCGTGTCAAACGGCAAAAGCCCGCAACGGCCACTCGAACGGTAACCCGAGTCCTGGCATTCCTGCCGCCCGGACTCCCGGTCCGGTGGGGCGGGCCCGCACGGAGCGACCTCGTCACAGCCTCCCGAAGCACCACACGCCGAGGAGAAGGAACACGATTCCGAAGATCGTCGTCAGCGTGGCGGCCACCGGCGTGCCGACCCCCTGCGCGACCGGCTCGCGGTGCGCCACGCGCACCCCCGTCCACAGCAGCAGCGCGGCTCCGAACAGCGCGAACGCCGTTCCCGCGAAGATCGCCGGCCCGCTCTCCATGCCCGCACCCCGTTTCCGCTTCACGGGCCCCCGTGGCCCCTGGAGGCCGAGGCTGGCACCTCCCGGCGTCCCTGGTGCGAATTCCGGGTGAACGACGCGGACGCTCCCGCACGGGTTCACGAATATGGCCGGTAGTGCCCCACCCCTCACTTCGGCTTCGTCACATCGCACGAGCACGGCCCGTCGTCCGCTGCCGCGCTCGCCGCCGCGCTCGACCAGGGTGAGCAGCGCCACGGCCGGGGCCGCGTACCCGGCCCCCAGCTGCGCCGCGTCGAGAGCCGGCGGGCCGCGGGGGCCCGTCCAGTACGTACGGGAGGACGCGTCCTGACCACACCGGGACGCGACGGCGCGGCGAGAGAGGAACGTTCGCGATCGCCATGGTGCCGCCGCACACGCAGGAGGCGGAAGCTGCGAGGACGGCGTTGCCGACCAGGTGGAAACGGTCGTCGGCGACACCGGGTTCTCTGCCCAGGACGACGAGGAAGAAAACCCGAAGCAGCGGCTCGACCAGCAGTGTTCCGATGAACATGGGTGGGGTCGTCCAGTTGAACAGGGCGCCGTAGGAGCGCGCTCCCCCGAGGCGTACGAGTCGGGTGGAGGTGCGGAAGTGGAACGGCGAGCGCGGCCGTGGCACGAGCAGCCCGGACACCAACCGGACGGGCGTGTCGAGCGGGTTGGCCGGCGCGTCGGCCTTGCGCGGCAGAACAGGACGCGCCTCACGCCGTCACCTCCCGCGCGGCGGACTCCGCCACGACCGCGATGTAGGCGTCCTCCAGGGAGGGTTCGCGGGCCGTCGCCCCGCACACCCGGCAGTTCAGGGATGCGCGCCGGGTGTTCCTCGCCGACGCCGTACGCCTCGTTCTCCAGGACATCCCGTTCCCGAACAACGGGACTTGAGGCGCTCGGGCGGGCCGGGGTGGCAGACGGTGTCCTGGGCGCGGACGAACTCCCGGTCAGTGGAGCGGAGCTGAAGGATCTCCTGGTGGACGTGCACCGAGCCGACACCGCCGGGCAGGCGTCCCGCAGCGGGCTGATCGCGATGCGGGGCGCCCCGAGCGCGGCCTCGTCCAGCTCGATCCGTATCAGCCCTGTTGTGCCTCCCGGGCCGGGAGGAGGAAGCCCTCCTCCACCAGGAGGCGGATCGCCTGCGGTGTGCGGTCGCGCAGCAGGACGGGGTCCTCGCCCATCAGCTGCCCGATCGCGTCGAGGATCCGGCCGGCGGTGAGCGAGCCGTCGCACACGCCCGCGAAGCCGGCGCCCACGTGGTCCACCTTGGTGGCGCGCCGCATGCCGCGGTTCTGGCGCAGCACGACGTGCTCGGGGTCCTCGGCGCCCGGCAGCCCGACCTGCTCCTGCACGACCTCGGGCGCGAGGGTGAAGCGGTCGGCGAGCAGGGCCGCGTCGTCGTGCGTGCGGAGATAGTCCTGGCGCTCGAAGTGGGCCCGTACGGTGTCGCCCAGCGGCTGCTCGACCGGGTGCGGCCACTCCTCGATCACGATCGACGGCTCGACCGCGCCGGAGGCCACGGCGGCGTTCTTGCGCAGCGTGATCCAGCCGAAGCCGACGCCCTTGGTCTTACGGGCCTCGAACTCGTCCAGCCAGGCCGCGTACCGCAGCGCGTACTCCGCCGGGTCCTCGCGGTGGTCGCCGCTGTCGCGCAGCCACAGCTCGGCGTACTGCGTGATGTCCTGGACCTCGCGCTGCACGATCCAGGCGTCGCATCCGCGCGGCACCCAGGAGCGGAGCCGGTCCTGCCACTCCTCGCCCTCGACGTGCTGCCAGTTGGCGAGGAACTGGGCGTAGCCGCCGTCGTTGAGCCGCTCCCCGGCCTCCTGCACGAGCGTGCGGCACAGGTCGTCGCCGCCCATCCCGCCGTCGCGGTAGGTGAGCCGGGCGCCGGGGGAGATGACGAACGGCGGGTTGGAGACGATCAGGTCGTACGTGTCGCCGTCGACGGGCTCGAAGAGGGAGCCCTGGAGCAGCTCGGCCTCGCGGGCCCCGGAGAGCGCGAGGGTGAGCCGGGTGAAGTCCAGCGCGCGCGGGTTCAGGTCGGTGGCGGTGACCAGGGTGGCGTGCTGGGCGGCGTGCAGGGCCTGGATGCCGGAGCCGGTGCCGAGGTCGAGCGCGGAGGACACCGGCGTACGGACGGTGATGCCAGCGAGCGTGGTGGAGGCCCCGCCGACGCCGAGGACGACGCCTTCGTCCTTGCGTCCGATGCCGCCGGCCCCGCCGACGGCGCAGCCGAGGTCGGAGACGATGAACCAGTCCTGTCCGTCGGGCCCGCCGTACGGCCTGATGTCGACCGTGGCCAGCACCGCGTCGTCCTCACGGACCACCCACCCGTCTGCGAGGGCCTCCTCCAGCGGCAGGGCCGCGGCCGCGCGTTCGTGCTCCACGGCCTTCTGGAGCAGGAAGAGCCGTACGAGGGTCTCCAGCGGGGAGTCCCCCCGGGTGGCCCGCAGCGCGGGCACGGTCTCACTGCGCGCGAGCGCGGCGTAGGCGGGGGCGCCGAGCAGTTCGAGCAGGCCGTCGGCGGTGAAGTCGGCGGCGAGCAGCGCTTCGCGCAGCCGGGCGGCGTGCGCGGGCACGGGGAGGCGGGAGGTCAGGCTGGTCGTACTCACCCCCCTATTGTGACGGCCACCACCGACATTGCCCCGACCGCCCCGCCCGGGGGCGGCGGGCGGGATGCGGCGTACGGCGGGGCGCATTCGGCCGGCACAGCGCGGGGCCCCGGGCGCGTTGTGCTCGCCCGGGGCCCCGTACCGTGCCGTCCGTCTTGCTCCGGGCCTACTCCGCGCTCTTGCTCGCGGAGCCCGACGGCTTGGCCGAAGGCTTGGTCGACGCCGCGCCCGAAGGCTTCTCCGACGGCGTGGCACCCGCCTTCGGGGAGGCCGAGCCGCCCGCCGCGGGCGACGGCGTCGCCTTCTGGCAGCCCGGCTGCTTCGCCATCGCCGTGCCCACCTCGCCGGACTGCAGCTTGGCCAGCGCGTCCTGGTCCATCTTCTCGATCTTCTTCAGGCCGTCGGCGACACCCTGCAGACCGTCCGCGAACTTCTGCTGGTTGCCCGGGTCGAGCGCGTCGACCTGCTTCTTCAGATCCTCGTACGCCACGGCCGTGGCGTTGAGCTCCTTGACGGCGTCCTGCTGGAGCTTCTCGCCGTTGTCCACCGGCGGCGCCCCGGCGGCCTCGATGGACTTGGCGAGCGCCCGGTCCGCGTCGGCGATGTCCTGGAAGGCCTTCGAGTCGGCGGCCTGGATGTCGGCCGGCTTTCCGTCCGCGGCCGTCGAGATGATGAGCTGCTGAGCGTCGGCCCGCTTCTGGATCTGGGGCTTCGCCTGGTCGCAGACCGTCTTGGCCCAGTCGTTGACCTTGTCGCCGTCGTCGCTGCAACCGGACAGCGCGAGCACGAGTACCGCGCCGCCGGACAGCGCGGCCGCAAGTTTCTTGTTCACCGGATCGGTCCCTTCCAAGGCTCTCGGCCCCGGAACATACACGCCGAGCGGGCGACATCCACCTTTCGTGCGACTGATTCATCCCACATTGCAGCCGTTCGCACCAAGGGAGACACGCCTCACGTCCCCGTACGCGACGGGCGGACGGCACGTCATCACATGCCGTCCGCCCGCTCTTTGACCAGGTGTTACGAAATCACCGGCGCGTCCGACGAGGCCGCCTTCCGATGCGCGGCGTTGCCTTCGTCACCCGCTTCGTCGCCGACGGCCACCGAACGCCGCTTGGAGATGTAGACGGCGCCGACGATGACGGCGATCGCGAGGACGGCGATCAGCGCCCGCAGTCCGGCGCTGGCGTCGTCGCCGAAGCTGAACTGCACCACGGCGGGCGCGATCAGCAGCGCGACCAGGTTCATCACCTTCAGCAGCGGGTTGATGGCCGGTCCCGCGGTGTCCTTGAACGGGTCGCCGACGGTGTCGCCGATGACGGTCGCGGCATGGGCCTCGCTGCCCTTGCCGCCGTGATGGCCGTCCTCGACGAGCTTCTTGGCGTTGTCCCAGGCGCCACCGGAGTTGGCGAGGAAGACCGCCATCAGCGCACCCGTACCGATCGCTCCGGCGAGGTACGAGCCGAGCGCGCCCACGCCGAGCGAGAAGCCGACCGCGATCGGCGCCAGCACGGCGAGCAGCCCGGGCGTGGCCAGTTCGCGCAGCGCGTCCTTGGTGCAGATGTCGACCACGCGCCCGTACTCGGGCTTCTCGGTGTAATTCATGATCCCGGGGTGCTCGCGGAACTGCCGCCGCACCTCGTAGACCACCGCGCCGGCCGAGCGCGACACCGCGTTGATCGCGAGCCCCGAGAACAGGAAGACCACCGCGGCGCCCAGGATCAGCCCGAAGAGGTTGTTGGGCTGCGAGATGTCCAACGAGAGGTTCGTCTCGGTGGCCTTGGCCCCGACCTCGGAGACCGCCGTGGCGATCGCGTCGCGGTACGAACCGAACAGTGCCGCGGCCGCCAGGACGGCGGTCGCGATGGCGATGCCCTTGGTGATGGCCTTGGTCGTGTTGCCGACCGCGTCCAGATCGGTGAGGACCTGCGCGCCCGCGCCCTGGACGTCGCCGGACATCTCCGCGATGCCCTGGGCGTTGTCGGAGACCGGGCCGAAGGTGTCCATGGCGACGATCACGCCGACGGTGGTGAGCAGGCCGGTGCCGGCGAGGGCGACCGCGAACAGCGCCAGCGTGATCGACGCACCTCCGAGCAGGAACGCGCCGTACACGCCGAGGCCGATGAGCATCGCGGTGTAGACGGCGGACTCCAGGCCGATGGAGATGCCGGCGAGGACGACGGTGGCGGCGCCGGTGAGCGAGGACTTTCCGATGTCCTTGACCGGGCGCCGGGTCGTCTCGGTGAAGTAGCCGGTGAGCTGCTGGATCAGCGCCGCCAGGACGATGCCGATGGCGACGGCGACCAGGGCGAGGATCCGCGGGTCTCCGGCGTGGCTCTGGATGCCGGGCTCCGTGACGCCCTTGAGGTCGGCGTAGGAGGACGGCAGGTAGGCGAAGACGGCGATGGCGACCAGGGCGAGCGAGATCACCGCGGAGATGAAGAAGCCGCGGTTGATGGCGGTCATTCCGCTGCGGTCGGCGCGCCGCGGGGCGACCGCGAAGATGCCGATCATCGCGGTGACCACGCCGATCGCCGGGACGATCAGCGGAAAGGCGAGGCCGAGGTCGCCGAAGGCCGCCTTGCCGAGGATGAGCGCGGCGACGAGCGTGACGGCGTACGACTCGAAGAGGTCGGCGGCCATGCCCGCGCAGTCGCCGACGTTGTCGCCCACGTTGTCGGCGATGGTGGCGGCGTTGCGCGGGTCGTCCTCGGGGATGCCCTGCTCGACCTTGCCGACCAGGTCGGCGCCGACGTCGGCGGCCTTGGTGAAGATGCCGCCGCCGACTCGCATGAACATCGCGATGAGCGCGGCACCCAGGCCGAAGCCCTCCAGGACCTTGGGCGCGTCGGCCGCGTAGACGAGGACGACGCAGGCGGCACCGAGCAGGCCGAGGCCCACGGTGGTCATGCCGACCACTCCGCCCGTACGGAAAGCGATCTTCATCGCTTTGTGCGCGACGGTCGTCAGATCCTTTTCCGGTTCGCCCGGAGCCGGGGTCGCCTCGCGGGCGGCCGCGGCCACTCGCACATTCGCCCGTACGGCGAGCCTCATGCCGATGTATCCGGTGGCCGCCGAGAAAAGCGCACCCACCAGGAAGAACAGGGAACGTCCGGCGCGCTGCGACCAGTTGTCGGCGGGAAGCAGCAAGAGCAGGAAGAACACGACGGCGGCGAAGATCGCGAGGGTCCGCAACTGCCGTGCGAGATAGGCGTTCGCACCCTCCTGTACGGCGGCGGCGATCTTCTTCATCGCATCGGTGCCCTCACCGGCCGCGAGCACCTGGCGCACCAGCACCTGGGCGACGACGAGGGCTGCCAGCGCGACGACCGCGATGACGATCACGATGGTTCGGTTCTCGTCGGTGAGTACTGCCGCGGCGAGAGAAGTGGGGTGTCCGGTCAGTTCTGGGTTGAAGAGCCCCGCCATTCGTCCTCCTTGACGTTGCGAGCTCAAGATGGACGGATTGTAGGGAGCAGAACCTGATCAAAACAGGGCGCCGCAAATGGAATTCCCCATTGACTCGATCTTCCCTCCGAAAGCGGTAATGGGGCAAAAGCATTGACACATGATCCATGATCTAGAGAAATGAAAAGAGGCCCTGCTCAGCAGGGCCTCTTCTCGTGATCTCGATGGATCGGGGAGCGCCATTCGAGGGAAGGATGTTTCAGGAGCGAACTGAGGAGCGATCGGCAGAACGCGCCACGGAACGCACCGAGAACGATCCCGACGGGACGCTCAGGGGAGCGCGACCGCGGGCGTGGTCGGCCAACTCATCCTGATGACCCCGCCCTCCTCGCCGGCTCTCACCTCGACGTCGTCGACGAGCCCGCGGATCACCGCGAGACCCATCTCGTCCTCGCCGTCGGCGTCGTCGAACTCCTCGGCCGGAGCCTCGTCTCGCGCACCGGGCACACCGGCGGCATCGGCCGCCGCCACCCCCGCGCCCGGGACCTCGTCGCCGACCTCGATGGAGAACGTCTTCTCCTCCTCGGTCAGCACGACCCGGACGGGGGTGGTGACGCCGTTGCTGCGGTGCAGCCCGACCGCGCGGGAACACGCCTCGCCGACGGCGAGTCTGACCTCGTCGAGGACCGCCTCGTCGACCCCGGCCCGGCGCGCCACCGCGGCCGCCACGAGGCGGGCCGTGCGGACGTGCTCGGGCTGGGCGCTGAAGCGGAGTTCAACGGTGGCCATGCGGTCCCCCTAGGAACGTATGGGCGGGCAACTCGGAGGACCGGGCATGGACTGCCCGGTTCTCCACTCCTTCTTCCGACGCCGGACGGCCGTCAGTCGGTGGCGTTGACGGCCTCGTCGACCGTGGTGTGAATGGGGAACACCTTGGTCAGACCGGTGATCCGGAAGATCTTCAGAATGCGCTCCTGGTTGCAGACGAGGCGCAGCGAGCCCTCGTGCGCGCGCACGCGCTTCAGGCCGCCCACGAGCACGCCGAGGCCGGTCGAGTCGAGGAAGTCCACGCCCTCCATGTCGACAACCAGGTGGTAGCTGCCGTCGTTCACCAACTCGACCAACTGCTCGCGCAGCTTGGGCGCGGTATACACATCAATCTCGCCACCGACCTCGACGACCGTACGGTCGCCACTCGGGCCGGACACATTGCGAGTCGACAGGGACAGGTCCACGGATCCTCCAGCACCTTGCTATCGAGCGGTCGCCCCTCGGGTCTCCCCGGCGGAGTCGGGGGACGGATCGCCAGCCGCGATGGCATTCAATCACTTACCAGCAGCCATGCACGACGCCTTGGGAGCATTGTCCGTCACGCCAGTGACACACTCGGTGCCGATGGCCAAGAATCACCGCCCCAGACGACCTGCCGGGGACACGGGCAGCCGCCCCTCTCCCGGCATGATCCTCGACCGGCTCTCCTCGGGCGAGAGCCGGGCCGCGCGCATCACTCATACGGAGCACTTGCCCGCCCGGGAGGGTCGCCATGCCGTCTGGCCGCATCGCATCCGGCCGGAAGTGATCGGCGCGATCCAGGCGGCGGGCATCGAGCACCCCTGGGCCCACCAGGCAGAGGCCGCGGAGCACGCCCTGGACGGCGAATCCGTGGTGATCGCGACCGGCACCGCCTCGGGCAAGTCGCTGGCCTATCTCGCCCCCGTCCTGTCCACGCTCCTGGACGGCTCGGAGGCCGCCAACGGCCGGGGCACCACCGCGCTGTACCTGGCCCCCACCAAGGCCCTCGCCACCGACCAGCGCCGCGCCGTGCGCGAGCTGGCCGCTCCGCTCGGCAACCGGATCCGGCCCGCCGTCTACGACGGCGACACGCCGGTCGAGGAGCGCGAGTGGGTCCGCCAGTACGCGAACTACGTGCTGACCAACCCCGACATGCTGCACCGGGGCATACTCCCCTCCCACCCCAGGTGGTCCTCCTTCCTGCGCTCCCTGCGCTTCGTCGTGATCGACGAGTGCCACACCTACCGGGGCGTCTTCGGCTCCCACGTCGCCCAGGTGCTGCGCCGGCTCCGCCGCGTCTGCGCCCGGTACGGCGCGGATCCCGTCTTCCTCCTCGCCTCGGCCACCTCCGCCGAGCCCGCCCTCGCCGCCGGCCGGCTGACCGGCCTGCCGGTCTCGGAGGTCTCCGACGACGCCTCCCCGCGCGGCGAGCTGGTCTTCGCCCTCTGGGAGCCGCCGCTGACCGAGCTCCACGGCGAGCAGGGCGCCCCGGTGCGCCGCACGGCCACCGCCGAGACGGCCGACCTGCTGACCGACCTGACCGTCCAGGGCGTCCGCTCGGTCGCCTTCGTCCGCTCCCGGCGCGGCGCCGAGCTGATCTCGGTCATCGCCCAGGAACGCCTCGCCGAGGTCGACCGCTCCCTCGCCCGCCGGGTCGCCGCCTACCGGGGCGGCTATCTGCCCGAGGAGCGTCGCGCCCTGGAGCGTGCCCTGCACTCGGGCGAGCTGCTGGGCCTGGCCGCCACGACCGCCCTGGAGCTGGGCGTGGACGTCTCTGGCCTGGACGCCGTGGTGATCGCCGGCTACCCGGGCACCCGCGCCTCCCTGTGGCAGCAGGCGGGCCGCGCCGGCCGCTCCGGCGAGGGCGCCCTGGCGATCCTGGTCGCCCGCGACGACCCGCTGGACACCTTCCTGGTCCACCACCCCGAGGCCCTGTTCCAGCAGCCGGTCGAATCGACGGTCCTGGACCCCGACAACCCCTACGTCCTCGCCCCCCATCTGTGCGCCGCGGCCGCGGAGCTCCCGCTGACCGACTCCGACCTGGCCCTCTTCGGCCCGGCCGTCCCCGAGCTGCTGCCCCAGCTGGAGGCCGCCGGCCTCCTGCGCAAGCGCTCCACCGGCTGGTACTGGACCCGCCGCGAGCGGGCCGCCGACCTGACCGACATCCGGGGCGGGGGCGGCAGCCCCGTCCAGATCGTGGAGGCCGCGACCGGCCGTCTCCTCGGCACGGTCGACGAGGCCGCCTCCCACACCGCGGTCCACGAGGGCGCCGTCCACCTCCACCAGGGCCGCACCTATCTGGTGAAGACCCTCGACCTGAAGGACTCCGTGGCCCTGGTCGAGGAGGCCAGTCCGCCGTACTCCACCACTGCCCGGGACACCACCTCCATCTCCGTCCTCGAAACCGACACCGAGATCCCCTGGGGAGCCGGCCGCCTCTGCTACGGCTCCGTCGAGGTCACCAACCAGGTCGTCTCCTTCCTGCGCCGCCGTCTGATCACCGGCGAGGTCCTCGGCGAGACCAAGCTCGACCTGCCACCCCGCACCCTGCGCACCCGGGCCGTGTGGTGGACGGTCACCGAGGACCAGCTGGACGCCGCCCGGATCAACCCGGAGATCCTCGGAGGCGCCCTGCACGCCGCCGAGCACGCCTCGATCGGCATGCTGCCGCTCTTCGCCACCTGCGACCGCTGGGACATCGGCGGGGTCTCGATCCCGCTCCACCCCGACACCCTGCTGCCCACCGTCTTCGTCTACGACGGGCACCCGGGCGGCGCGGGCTTCGCCGAGCGGGCCTTCCACACCGCCCGCGCGTGGCTGGCGGCCACCCGCGAGGCGATCGCCTCGTGCGAGTGCGAGGCGGGCTGCCCCTCCTGCATCCAGTCGCCCAAGTGCGGCAACGGCAACGACCCGCTCCACAAGCGCGGCGCCGTGCGCCTCCTCACGGAACTGCTGCGGGAAGCCCCGGAAGAGCCTCAGGAGGCCCCGCCCGGGCCCTGACCGCCGGCGCGTACGGCCCCAGGCGGACCGTCGCGGTCACGTCCGCGACGTCGCCCCGCACCGCGCACCGCAGCACCGACGCCCCCTGCGCGCTCGCCACCCCGGCCGCCGCCGCGCAGGCGGCCTCCTCGCCCCACAGGGCCCGGTCGGCGGCGGCGAGCGCCGCCAGGTCCGCGGCCCCGCCCGCGCGGTGCCGGGCCGCGACCGCCTGCCCGAGCGCGAGCACCGCCCCGAACACCACGCACAGCACACAGGCCGCGAACGCCGTCCACACCGTCGCCATCCCCCGGTCGCCGCGCACGAGAGCCGCCCTGCCCGACCTGCCCGTCCCGGCCGCCCTGGCTGACCTGCCCCTCCCGCCCGTCCCGGCCCCGCTCATGGCGCCGTCACCCCCACCGTGTCCTCGGCAAGCGCGGCCGCCCCTGCGCGCAGGGTGAGCCCCAACCCACCGGGCCCCGGCGCCGCCACCTCCACCGTCACCCGCCACAGCTCGCCCGACCGGGTGACCCCGATCCGGGCCCCCTCGGGCGCGGCCGCCCTGGCGGCCGCCTCGGCGCCGGCCACCGGCTCCGACCGGGCCACTGCCCGCGCCCCGGCCCGCGCCGCGTCCACGCACTGGATCTGTGCCGCCGCCGCGGCGAGCGCCCAGACCAGGGCCATGGTGAACACCACCAGGGCCGGCAGGGCCATCGCCGCCTCCACGGTCACGGCGCCCCGGTCATCAGAACGGCGCATCGAGCGCCTTCCCGATCACGGACTCCAGCGCGCCGGAGACCGAACCACTGGTCACGATCTTGTACAGCACAGCCGCGAAGGCCGCGGCCGCGATCGTCCCCATCGCGTACTCGGACGTGGTCATCCCCGCATCGCTCCGGGCCGCCCACCGGGCCCGCCACCACGCGCTCATCCTCTTCATGCCAACCCCCATGTGTCGTCGTCGTGTTCGTCGTCGAGTTCGTCGTCCGTCAGTGCCGCAGCAGTCCGCTCGCGAGGCCGATCACCACCGGCGCCACCCCCACCGCCAGGAAGGCGGGCAGGAAGCAGAGCCCTACGGGCGCGGTGATCAGCACCTGCGCCCGCTGTGCCCGGGCCGCCGCCTTCCGCGCGCGGTCCGCCCTCAGGTCGGCCGCGAGTTTCGAGACGGCCTCCGCGGCGGGCGCCCCGGAGGAGCCGGCCCGTTCCAGACAGCGGGCCAAGCCCTCGGCGCCGGGTATCGCGCCGAACCTCCGCCATACGTCGGCCGGTTCGCCGCCGAGCCGGAGCTCCGCCGCCGTCCGGGTCAGCCGTTCGCCGACCGGCCCTCCCAGCGATCGGCCCACCGCTTCCGCCGCCTCGCCGGGCCCCGCCCCGGCCGACGCGCAGGCCGCCAGCAGGTCGGCCGCGAGCGGGAGCTGCCGTGCGACCGCGCCGTCGTCGCCCGCCGCCGGACCGCGGCGCGCACGGAACCGTCGTACTCCCCACCCCGCCGCCACGCCCGCCAGGAGGCCGGCCGTGCCACCGATCAGCGCCCAGCCGACGACCGCCGCCGCGAACGGCCCCGCCCAGCTCCGCAGCCAGCCCGGCAGTCCGGCCCTGCGCCGTCCTCGTCGCTCGAACTCGGCCTCCAGCAAGGCCGCGATCCGCTTGCGCGTGCGCCGTTCACGCCGCCGGTCGGCCAGGACCAAGGCGGCCCAGGCGACCGAACCGGCCAGTGCGGCCGCCATCCCCAGCCTGGGGACGAACTCGCCCATGAGCCCCGTCGGCCCGCTCACGCCCGCTCCCCTCCCCTGACGATCCGCGCCGCCCACCACAGGCCGGCCGCCTCCAGCGCGCCCCCGACGGCCAGACACCCGAGACCCACCGGCGTGTGCAGCAGCACGTGCAGCGGTCGCGCGCCCAGGGCCGTACCGAGCGCGAGGCCCACCGCCGGGAGCACCGCGAGGACGGTCACCGTCGCCCAGGCCCCGGCCAGTTGAGCCCGCAGCCGCTCACGTTGGTCCCGGTGCTCCCGGAGCGCGGCCTCCAGCCGGTCGAGCCCCGCGGCCAGCCCCGCGCCACCGTCCACCGCGACCTGCCAGCAGGCCGCCAGGCCGGCCAGTCCGTCGGCCCCGTCCTGCCGCGCCGCCCGCCGCAGCGCGCCCGCCACGTCCCCGCCGAACCGGGCCGCCGCAAGCACCTGCGCCTCCTCCCCGGGCCCCAGCGCCCCGGTCGCCGCGACCGCGAAGAGCAGCGCCTGCGCCGGCTGCCGGCCGGCTCTCAGCTCCCCCGCGACCGCACCGCACAGGGCCACGACCGCGTCCGACCGCGCCTCCCGCTCCTTGCGGAGCGCCGCCGCGCGCAGCCGGCGCCCCACCAGCGGCACCGCGAGCGCCCCCGCCACGAGCGGCAGCGGCGACTCTCCGACAAGCGCGAGCACCACGGCCACCGGGAGGCACAGCCAGGCGCGACGCCCTCGCACGACGGCCCACCACCGCTCGCCCACCGCCCACAACGAGCGCCCCCGCCACGAAGCCTCCGGAGTGCCCGGAGCGCCCAGCGCCCCCACGCCCGCCAGCACCACCCGCGCCCTGCGCAGCCCCCGCTCCCGCTCGGCCAGCCGCCACATCGCCGCCCCGGCGCACAGCGCCGCCGCGCTCTGGGCCAGCACCCACTGCTCCCCGCTCACCACGCGCCCCCGATCAGCGACCGCAGCCGCTCCCAGCCCCGATCCCGCTCGAACCCGACCGCTCCCCACCGCAGCGCGGGCACGGTCACCACCAATCCCTCCCGGTCCCTTTCGAAGACATGGATCTCGGCGATCCGCCGACGCCCCGCCCGGTCCCGTACGAGATGAAGCACCGCCGAGAGTCCGGCACCCAACTGGCTGTGCAGCGCCGCCCGGTCGAGGCCGGCGGCCGTCCCGAGGGCTTCGAGTCGGGCCGGTACGTCCGCCGCCGTGTTGGCGTGGACCGTGCACGAGCCTCCTTCGTGGCCCGTATTGAGAGCGGCCAGCAGATCGACCGCTTCTCCGCCCCGGACCTCGCCGACCACCAGCCGGTCGGGCCGCATCCGCAGCGCCTGCCGGACCAGATCCCGCAGGGTCACGAGTCCCGCGCCCTCCTGGTTCGCCGGCCGCGCCTCCAGGCGCACCACATGCGGATGGTCGGGTCGCAGTTCGGCCGAGTCCTCGGCGAGGACGATCCGTTCCCGCTCGCCGACCAGGCCAAGAAGCGTGGAGAGGAGCGTCGTCTTTCCCGAACCGGTGCCGCCGGAGATCAGATAGGAGACCCTCGCCTCGATCAGCGCCCGCAGGATCCGCTCCCCGCCCGGCGGGACCGTGCCCGCGGCGGTCAACTCCCCCACGGAGAAGGCCCGCGGCCGCACCACCCGCAGCGACAGGCAGGTCGAGCCGACCGCCACGGGCGGCAGCACCGCGTGCATGCGGGTCCCGTCCGGCAGCCGGGCGTCCACCCAGGGCCGGGCGTCGTCCAGGCGCCGCCCGGCCACCGCCGCGAGCCGCTGCGCCAGTCGGCGTACGGCCGGCGCGTCGTCGAAGCGGACCTCGGTGAGTTCGAGACCGGCGCCCCGGTCGACCCAGACCCGGTCGGGCGCGGAGACCAGCACGTCGGTGACCGAGGGATCGGCGAGCAGCGGTTCCAGCGGTCCTGTGCCGACGAGCTCGCACCGCAACACCTCGGCCGCGCCGAGGACTTCCGCGTCTCCAAGCAGCCGTCCCTGGGCCCGCAGAGCTGCCGCGACCCGCGCCGGCGTCGGCTCGGCGCCGCTCTCCGCGAGCCTCTGCCGCACGGCCTCCAGAAGCCCCGCGCCGCCGGCCCCTCCCCTGGGCGCCCCGCCGCTCACGACACCCCGTCCGGGGCCAGGGCGCGCTGCCAGAACTCCGCGCAGAAACGGCCCAGCGGTCCATGTACCTCGCCGCCCGGCGGTGCACCACTGTCGAGGGCAGCCGTGAGGCCGTGATCGTGCGGCAGTTCTCCGGCGAGCGGCAGCCGCAGCGCGTCCGCGACCCACTGCTCGTCCAGCCCGGGGGCGTACGGGCCGCGCACCACCACACGCAGGTCGGGCACCACCATGCTCACGAGGGAGGCGACCCGGTGGGCCGCCGCGATCGCCCGCAACTCGCCGGGGACGACGAGGAGTCCGAGGTCCAGCTGCGCCAGCGCCTCGGTCACCGCCGCGTCGATCCGGCGGGGCAGGTCCACGACCACGATCCCGCCCCGCCTGCGCGCCGCGGCGAGCACCGAGCGCATCGCGTCGGGCGGCACCAGAACCGAGTCCCCCCGGTCCCAACTGAGCACCCGCAGCCCGCGCACCGAGGGCAGCGACTCCTCCAGGGCGCCGCCGGCCACCCGTCCCTTGGAGGCGGCGAAGTCGGGCCATCGTCTGCCTTCGGCCCGCTCTCCGCCGAGGAGGACGTCGAGTCCGCCGCCGAGCGGATCGCCGTCCACGAGCAGGGTGCGCCGCCCGGTCCTGGCGCCGGCCAGCGCGAGGGCGCAGGCCAGCGTCGAGGCACCGGCGCCGCCGCGTCCGCCGATGACGCCGACGGTCAGCGCCTGCTTCCCGGCACCTTCGGCCGCGTCGGCGATCCGGTCGACGAGCCAGCTCTCGGCGTCCGGCAGCCGCAGGACGCAGTCGGCGCCGATCTCGACCGCCCGCCGCCACACTTCCGGGTCCTCACCGTCCTCGCCGCCTCGGCCGACGAGGATCACCCCCTGCCTGCGCGCGGCCCCACGGCATCGCACCGCGGCGTCGTCGCCGACCAGGACCAGCGGGGCATCGGCCCAGCTCGCGCGGTGTTCGGGCACTGTGTGGTGCACCTCGGGCTCGGCCCCAGCCGCGGCACACAGCCTCAGCAGGTCGTCGAGCAGCGCGAGGTCCTCGGTCACGATCAGCGGTCCGGCCCGGTGTCCCCCGCCGGCCGTCCCGCCGGCCTCCGTCGCCCCGTCGGGCGTCCCGGACGAGCCGACGGTCCGCGCGGCCCCTGAACGCCGCGAAGTTCTGAAAGTCATGGTTCCCGCCACAGCACACGCCCCCTGTCCGTGTGATCCCGTGGGCGCACGTCGCGCCGCCGAGATCGGTGATTCCTTCCGTCCGCGGAGTTCGCGGCGGGAATCACCGTGCCGTCATCCCGGAAATCGCGTGGATCTTGCTCAAAAACTGTGGATAACTCACTGGTTGTGAATATCCCTGTGCCCCATACCGGGGATGCCCGGAGAGCAGCCCACCGGTTACGCTGAGTGACGAAATGAAGGCATCACGCAGCCGCGGCCGCACGGCCGAGGGGAGGGGGAGACATGAGGATCCGGCGAGCGAAAACGCGTCCGGACATGCGACGACCCCCGCCGGGGGGGAGAGCGGGGGTCGTCTCTCCGGCCGACTCGGGGGGGGAGGAGCCGGACCGGGTTAGCACGGTCGCGAACGATCCGTGACTTCCATGGTGTACCCGAGAGCCTTCTCAGGCAAACCCACACGCCCGAGCGTACGCCGAATGGCGGGCACCTATGCTCGGCTCGTGGAAAACCACTCGTTGCCGCGCACAGCCGCCTTCTTTGACCTGGACAAGACGGTCATTGCGAAGTCGTCGACCCTGACCTTCAGCAAGTCCTTCTACCAAGGCGGACTGATCAACCGCCGCGCCGTCCTGCGGACGGCCTACATCCAGTTCGTCTTCCTCGTGGGCGGCGCCGACCACGATCAGATGGAGCGGATGCGCGAATATCTTTCCGCGCTCTGCAAAGGATGGAACGTCGCGCAGGTCAAGGAGCTTGTCGCCGAGACCCTGCACGATCTGATCGACCCGATCATCTACGACGAGGCGGCCTCCCTCATCGAGGAGCACCACGCCGCGGGCCGCGATGTCGTGATCGTCTCGACCTCCGGCGCCGAGGTGGTCGAGCCGATCGGCGAGATGCTGGGTGCCGACCGGGTCGTCGCCACCCGGATGGTCGTCGGCGACGACGGCTGCTTCACCGGGGAGGTGGAGTACTACGCCTATGGGCCCACCAAGGCCGAGGCGGTCAGGGAGCTCGCGGAGTCGGAGGGCTACGACCTCTCACGCTGTTACGCGTACAGCGACTCGGCGACCGACGTACCGATGCTGGAGGCCGTGGGCCACCCTTACGCGGTCAACCCCGACCGGTCGCTCCGCCGCGAGGCGACCGCCCGGGACTGGCCGATCCTGGCCTTCGAGAAGCCGGTCCGGCTCAAGCAGCGCCTGCCGGAATTCCGGATGCCGCCGCGCCCCGCACTCATGGCGGTGGCCGCCGTGGGCGCCGCCGCGGCGACCGCCGGACTCGTCTGGTACGCCAACCGCCGACGGCAGAGCGCCCTTGCCGATCGCTTTGCCCGGATTTGATACGAAAGTAAAGAAGTGGAGCCAGGACTTTCGCTTCCCATCCGACAGGAGTAGAAAGGAATCAGGCCCGCGAGACCTAGGACATCCGAGAGGATCACCTGTTGAGCAAGAAGGCCCCACGGACCACGCACAGAAGCTGAGCACCCACGCGACGTCGACCCGTCGATTACGGGCCAGCCGCACCAGGCGATGGGCAAAGTCCCCGCTTGATGGGCACATATCGAGGACGCTTGGTAACTCGGCAGACGTGCCAGCGGCGGTACCAGGACTGGTACCGCCGCAACCCTGTTCCAGGCAGTTTTCTAGGCGGCGCCGCGCTGGAGCGCTTCGCAGACCGCCGTCGACTCACGGACCCCCAGCTCCACGGCCCGCCCGCAGTGCGCGATCCAGGCGGCCATGCCCTCCGGGGTCCCGGACAGATACCCGTCGAACGCCGCGACGTACGCGGCACGCCCCTGCTCGGCGTGGCCGACCTCGGCCGGGCAGATCGACTTCGGGTCGAGCCCGCTGCCGATCAGCACGATCCGCTCGGCGGCCCGCGCGATCAGCCCGTTGTACGAGGTGAACGGCCGCAGCGCGAGCAGTTCGCCGTGCACCACGGCCGCCGTCACCAGCGCCGGAGCCGTACCGCCCGCGATGATCAGCTCCGAGAGCCCGTCGAGCCGGCCCGCGACCTCGGCCGGGTCCGGCAGCGGCGCCTCGATCAGCGGCTCGTCGACCGCCTCACCGGCCTGCCGGGGCCTGCCGACGGAGTCACCGAAGTCATCACTGTCACCCACCGCGACCAGGTGCAGCCGGGCCAGCACCCGCAGCGGCGACTGGCGCCAGATGGAGAGCAGCTGGCCCGCCTCCGCGCCCAGCCGGAGGGCCGCGCCCACCGTCCGCGCCTCCGCGTCGCCACCGAAGTCGGTCCGCCGGCGGACCTCCTCGAGCGCCCAGTCGGCGCCGGAGAGCGCGGCCGAACCCCGCGCGCCGCGCAGGGCCGCCTCGGACGTGATCTCGTTGCTGCGGCGCCGCATCACGCGGTGCCCGTAGACCCGGTCGACGGCCTTGCGTACGGAGTCCACCGATTCGGCGACGCCCGGCAGGGAGCCGAGGGCGGCCAGCGGGTCAGAGGCGTGCGTACTCATAAGTAGGGAGGCTACGCGCCCTGGGCCGCGCCCCCACGTTGGAGTGGTCTTCTTCACGCACCTTGACCACGTGCCGCGATCATGCCGCTACGCTAGGTGAACATGAAGATCGCTTTCGTAGGGAAGGGCGGCAGCGGGAAGACCACGCTGTCCTCGCTCTTCATCCGCCACCTCGCAGCCAATGAAGCCCCTGTCATCGCGGTGGACGCCGACATCAACCAGCATCTCGGGGCCGCGCTGGGTCTCGACGAGACCCAGGCGGCGGCGCTGCCCGCGATGGGCGCGCACCTGCCGCTGATCAAGGAGTACCTGCGGGGTTCCAACCCGCGGATCGCCTCCGCCGACATGATGATCAAGACGACCCCGCCCGGGGAGGGTTCGCGACTGCTGCGGGTCCGCGAGGACAACCCGGTGTACGAGGCGTGCGCGCGGACCGTGCACCTCGACGACGGTGACGTCCGGCTGATGGCGACGGGGCCGTTCACCGAGTCTGATCTCGGGGTGGCCTGCTACCACTCCAAGGTCGGCGCGGTGGAGCTGTGCCTGAACCACCTGGTCGACGGGGAGGACGAGTACGTCGTCGTCGACATGACGGCGGGCTCGGACTCGTTCGCCTCCGGGATGTTCACCCGCTTCGACATGACGTTCCTGGTCGCCGAGCCGACGCGCAAGGGCGTCTCGGTCTATCGCCAGTACAAGGAGTACGCCCGGGACTTCGGCGTCGCGCTCAAGGTCATCGGCAACAAGGTCCAGGGCCGGGACGACGTGGACTTCCTGCGCGCCGAGGTGGGCGACGACCTGTTGGTGACGGTCGGCCACTCGGACTGGGTCCGCGCGATGGAGAAGGGCCGCCCGTCCCGCTTCGAGCTCCTGGAGGCGGACAACCGGATGGCACTCCAGGCCCTCCAGGACGCGGCGGACGACTCGTACGCCCACCGCGACTGGGAGCGGTACACCCGCCAGATGGTCCACTTCCACCTCCGCAACGCGGAGAGCTGGGGCAACGCGAAGACCGGGGCGGACCTGGCGGCGCAGGTCGACCCCGGCTTCGTGCTGGGCGAGCAACTGGCCGTACCCCAGCCCAGCTGACGACCACCAGGGTGACGGCCACCACGGCTGACGACCACCACCACCGACGGACGGCGTCCGAAGGGGTCAGTGCCGTTCGGCCGGCTTGATCGCGGGCTGGGGCGGAGTCAGGGGCTGGGGGGCCAGGAAGGTCGCCCAGCCGCCCTTCGGGGCCTCGCCCACCTTCAGGGTCCGCATCTTCTCGATCACCGCCGGGTCCTGGGCGTCCAGCCAGTCCGCGAGCTGCCGGAAGGACACGCACTTCACGTCCCGCTGGACGCAGACCGTGGCGATGGTCTCCTCGATGGCGCGCATGTACGTGCCGCCGTTCCAGGACTCGAAGTGGTTCCCGATGATCAGCGGGGCCCGGTTGCCCCGGTACGAGCGCTCGAAGGCCTGCACCAGGCCGTCACGCATCTGGTCGCCCCAGTACTCGTGCCGGGACGGGTCGCCCTGGGTTCTGGTGCCCGACTGGTTGACCATGAAGTTGTAGTCCATGGACAGCGTCTGGAACGCGCGGCCGGGCACCGGGACCAGCTGCATCGACAGGTCCCACAGACCGTGGTCCTTCTTGGGCCAGATCTGGTCGTTGACGCCGCTGGTGTCGTAGCGGAAGCCCAGCTGGGACGCGGCCTTGACGAAGTTCTTGCGACCCTCGAGGCAGGGGGTGCGGGCGCCGACCAGCTCCTTGTCGTAGTCGAAGGGGAGCGGCTGCTCGGCGGTCAGGCCGGCGTTCGTCTTCCAGTTCTTCACGAAGGACTTGGCCTGGCTGATCTCGCTCTTCCAGTCCTCGACCGACCAGTTGCCGACTCCGCTCTCCGGCCCGCAGAAGTGGCCGTTGAAGTGCGTGCCGACCTCGTTGCCCTCCTGCCAGGCGCCGCGCAGCTCGCGGACGGTGTCACGGATGCCCTCGACGTCGTTGAAGCCGATGTCCGAGCTGCCGACCGCGTGCCGCGGCGGGTCGTAGAGCTTGCGCTTCTCCTCGGGCAGCAGATAGACGCCGCTGAGGAAGTACGTCATCGTCGCGTCGTACTTCTTGCCCACCTTGCGGAAGTGCGAGAAGAGCTTCTGGCTGTCCTCGCCCGCGCCGTCCCACGAGAAGACCACGAACTGCGGGGGCTGTTCGCCCGGCTTCAGCTTCTGCCAGACCGGCTGATCGGGCTGGGCGCCGGTGAAGGCGGTGGAGCCGTCGCCGATCAGGCGTACCGCGCTCTGCGGGGCCGCGGCGGGCTTCTTCGCCCCGGGGGCACCCTTCGGCGGGGCGGTCCCCCCGGAGTCCGAGCACCCGGCGAGGCCGGTGATCAGGGCGGCGGCGAGAGCGCCGACGGCGAGCGTCCTGGTGCGGGCAGTGGTCCTTCTCCCGGCGGCTGTCATCCGCCCACCTCTCCTCGGTTCCGTACGAGCGGCGTCAACGTCGCACCACGGCCGCCGGAGAGATGAAACGACAAGCGGCATTTCGCGTGCCATTCACCGGAACCGGTGAATCATTGCCCTGTTTGCCCCGAAAATAATGCCGCAGTCTTTACTCTCCATTACGATCCATTTACCGAGCGTTGATACTCGCTCGGTCATCCCGCCACTGCACGCCGTGACCCAGCCGCGCTCGCGCTGCCCCGGAGGAGACGGGACTCATGACCCTCTGCACCCCACGCAACGGCACCATCACCCGCCCCGACGCCCAACGGCCGCACAGCCCGCCAGGCCGCGGACACCGCTTCCGCATCGCGGGCGCCGACCTGTCCGCATCGATCTCCGTCTTCCTGATCGCGCTGCCGCTCTCCCTCGGCATCGCACTCGCCACCGGAGCCCCGCTCCAGGCCGGCCTGGTGGCCGCCGCCGTCGGCGGCATCGTCGCCGGCCGGATCGGCGGGTCGCCGCTCCAGGTCAGCGGCCCCGCCGCGGGCCTCACGGTGGTGACCGCCGAGCTGATCCAGCGCTACGGCTGGCGCACCACCTGCGCCATCACCGTCCTCGCGGGACTGGCCCAACTCGGCCTGGCCGCACTGCGAGTGGCCCGTTCCGCCCTCGCCGTCTCCCCCGCGATCGTGCACGGCATGCTCGCCGGCATCGGCGTGACCATCGCGCTCGCCCAACTCCACATCGTCCTCGGCGGCACCCCGCAGAGCTCCGCCGTGGCCAACGTCCTCGGACTGCCGGCCCAGCTGGCCGACCTCCACCGGGCCGCGCTGCTCATCAGCGCCCTCACGGTTGCCGTCCTGCTGCTCTGGCCCCGGCTGCCCGGGCGCGCCGGCCGGTTCGTACGGAAGATCCCGGCCGCGCTCGCCGCGGTGGCCGCCGCCACCGCCGTGGCGGCCGTTGGCGGGCTGAGCCTGCCCCGTGTCGACCTGCCCTCCTGGCGCAGCCATGCCCTGCCCGAACTGCCCGACGGGCCGGTTCTCGGCCTGCTCGCCGCCGTCCTGACCATCACCCTCGTCGGCAGCGTCGAGTCGCTCCTGTCCGCGGTCGCCGTCGACAAGCTGGTCGCGGCGCGCAGAACGCCCGGCGTCACCGTGCCGCGCGCGCGGCTCGACCGCGAACTGGCGGGCCAGGGCGCGGCGAACGCGCTCTCCGGAGCGCTCGGCGGGCTGCCCGTCACCGGCGTCGCGGTGCGCAGCGCCGCGAATGTCTCGGCGGGCGCGGTCAGCCGCAACTCCGCCATCCTGCACGGTGTGTGGGTGGTGCTCGCCGCGCTGCTGCTCGTCCCGGTGCTCGACCTGATTCCGCTGGCCGCCCTCGCCGCGCTGGTCACCGTGGTCGGCGTCCAGATGGTCAACATCACCCACCTGCGCAGCGTGCACAGGAACCGCGAGATGCTCGTGTACGCGGCGACGCTCGCCGCCGTCGTCCTCACCGGCGTACTGGAAGGGGTGCTGATCGGCGTCGCGGTCGCCGTCGCCGTGGCGCTGCACCGGCTGACCAGGACCCGGATCACCATCGAGGAGACGGAGGACGGCCATCGGGTGCGGGCCCGCGGGCAGTTGACGTTCCTCGCGGTGCCCCGGCTGAGCCGGATACTGCACCAGGTGCCGCACGACTCCCCCACGGTGGTCGAGCTGGACGGCTCGTTCATGGACCACGCGGCGTACGAGGCACTGCACGACTGGCAGGCGGCGCACGGCGGCGCGGTGGAGATCACCGGCCCCTCCGGCGCCCGGATCACCGAGCCGACCTCCGAGTCCCACGCCTGCTGCCGCCCCTGGACGCCCTGGCGCAACCACCACTGCGGCGAACACCATCCGGCCGACGAGACACGCCGTGCGACCGAGCATCAACTGGCGAGCGGCATCGGCAAGTTCCAGCGCAACACGGCCCCGCTGGTGCGCGACGAGCTGGCGCGCCTCGCCCGCGAGGGCCAGCGGCCCTCGCAGCTCTTCCTCACCTGCGCCGATTCCCGCCTGGTGACCAGCATGATCACCTCGAGCGGGCCCGGTGACCTGTTCACCGTACGGAACGTGGGCAATCTGGTTCCGCTGCCCGGCGAGGAGAGCGGGGACGACTCGGTGGCCGCCGCGATCGAGTACGCGGTGGAGGTCCTGCGGGTGCAGTCGATCACCGTCTGCGGGCACTCGGGCTGCGGTGCGATGCAGGCGCTGCTCGGCAGCACCCCGGACGATCCGCCGACCCCGCTGCGGCGCTGGCTGCGGCACGGACTGCCCAGCCTGGAGCGGATGGCGAGCCGCAGACACGCCTGGGCCCGGATCTCCGGGAGGCTGCCGGCCGACGCGGTCGAGCAGCTCTGCCTGACCAACGTGGTCCAGCAGTTGGAGCATCTGCGGGCGCACGACGCGGTGGCGCGGCGGCTCGCCGACGGGACGCTGACGCTGCACGGGATGTACTTCCACGTGGGCGAGGCCCAGGCGTATCTGCTGGCCGGGCCGGACGAGCAGCACCGCTACGACGACGTCTTCGACAGCGTCCCACCGACCGAGGACCGCGTCCCGGCGGCCCAGGACCTCGTTCCCTCGACCGTGATCGACCGTCGGACCGCTGCCCGCGCGTCCTGAACCTTCCCTTTCCGACGTCCGTGAGACTGTGTGGCCCCTTCTTCCCACCGCTCGGGAGGGAGGGGCCACCGCACGCCCGCCACCTCATAGGTCTAAACCAATTTCCTGGAGACTCTTGTCACCCGGGCATCTGACTGATGAGCTATGACGCGGGACACATAGGCACATAGGACGCCCTGGGAAAGGGAGATGTCGTGAGCAACGAAAGCCTGGCCAACCTGCTCAAGGAAGAGCGGCGGTTCGCGCCGCCGACCGAGCTGGCCGCGCACGCCAACGTGACGGCGGAGGCGTACGAGCAGGCCGCGGCGGACAGGCTTGGCTTCTGGGCCGAGCAGGCGAAGCGGCTCACCTGGGCCACCGAGCCGACCGAGACCCTCGACTGGTCGAACCCGCCGTTCGCCAAGTGGTTCGCCGACGGCGAGCTCAACGTGGCGTACAACTGCGTCGACCGGCACGTCGAGGCCGGAAACGGCGACCGCGTCGCCATCCACTTCGAGGGCGAGCCGGGCGACAGCCGCGCCATCACCTACGCCGAACTCAAGGACGAGGTCTCCAAGGCCGCCAACGCCCTGACCGAGCTGGGCGTCACCAAGGGCGACCGGGTGGCGATCTACCTCCCGATGATCCCCGAGGCCGTCGTCTCGATGCTGGCCTGCGCCCGCATCGGCGCCGCGCACTCCGTGGTCTTCGGCGGCTTCTCCGCCGACGCGATCGCCACGCGCATCGAGGACGCCGACGCCAAGCTGGTCATCACCGCCGACGGCGGCTACCGCCGCGGCAAGCCGAGCGCCCTCAAGCCCGCCGTCGACGAGGCCCTCGGCCGCGTGGACCGCGTGAGCAACGTCCTCGTCGTCCGCCGTACGGGCCAGGACGTGGCGTGGACCGAGGGCCGGGACGTGTGGTGGGACGACATCGTCGCCCGCCAGTCCGCCGAGCACACGCCCGAGGCGTTCGGCGCCGAGCACCCGCTCTTCATCCTGTACACCTCCGGTACGACGGGTAAGCCGAAGGGCATCCTGCACACCTCCGGCGGCTACCTCACCCAGGCCGCGTACACCCACCACGCCGTCTTCGACCTCAAGCCGGAGACCGACGTCTACTGGTGCACGGCCGACATCGGCTGGGTGACCGGCCACTCGTACATCACGTACGGGCCGCTGGCCAACGGCGCGACGCAGGTCATGTACGAGGGCACCCCGGACACCCCGCACCAGGGCCGGTTCTGGGAGATCGTCCAGAAGTACGGCGTCACGATCCTCTACACCGCTCCCACCGCGATCCGTACGTTCATGAAGTGGGGCGACGACATCCCCGCGAAGTTCGACCTGTCGAGCCTGCGCGTGCTGGGCTCGGTCGGCGAGCCGATCAACCCCGAGGCGTGGGTCTGGTACCGCGAGCACATCGGCGCCGGCAAGACCCCGATCGTGGACACCTGGTGGCAGACCGAGACCGGCGCGATGATGATCTCGCCGCTGCCGGGCGTCACCGAGACCAAGCCGGGCTCGGCCCAGCGCCCGCTCCCCGGCATCTCCGCCACCGTCGTCGACGACGAGGCGAACGAGGTCCCGAACGGAGGCGGCGGCTACCTGGTCCTCACCGAGCCGTGGCCGTCGATGCTCCGCACCATCTGGGGCGACGACCAGCGGTTCCTCGACACGTACTGGTCGCGCTTCGAGGGCAAGTACTTCGCCGGCGACGGCGCGAAGAAGGACGAGGACGGCGACATCTGGCTGCTGGGCCGGGTCGACGACGTCATGCTCGTCTCCGGGCACAACATCTCCACCACCGAGGTCGAGTCCGCGCTCGTCTCGCACCCGTCCGTCGCCGAGGCGGCGGTGGTCGGCGCGGCCGACGAGACGACCGGTCAGGCGATCGTCGCCTTCGTCATCCTGCGGGGTACGGCCAGCGAGGACGACGGTCTCGTCGCGGAGCTGCGCAACCACGTCGGCACGACGCTCGGGCCGATCGCGAAGCCGAAGCGGGTGCTGCCGGTGGCGGAGCTGCCGAAGACGCGTTCCGGCAAGATCATGCGGCGGCTCCTCCGGGACGTCGCGGAGAACCGGGAGCTGGGTGACGTGACGACGCTGACGGACTCGTCGGTCATGGACCTCATCCAGACCAAGTTGCCGAGCGCGTCCGCGGAGGACTGAGCCTCGGGCTCTTGTGGGCGCCCACTCCAGGTCACCTGGGGTGGGCGCCCTTTTATCCGCAACAGGCAGGTCTGTCCACAACGGGCCGGAGCGCGGTTCTGTCCTTAAAGTGAAGATCACCGGACACAACCCTCGCTCGTTAGGTAAAGTAAAGATCGCGTCAGAGACGCGACAGAAATACCTAGGTGCGCCGGGAAGTCTGGTCGGCATGTGCTTCGTGCTGCCCAACCGACCGGAGGTCGCCCACCGTGCCCGCGCCCACGCCCGCACCCAGCCGTCCCACCGACCGTAAGTTCCTCGGCCGTCTGTCGCTGCCCGAGCGACGCTTCGTCGCCGACGCGCTGCGCGCCGAGACCGTCGGTGGCGTGCTCCTGCTCGTGGCCGCCGTCGCCGCTCTCGTCTGGGCCAACACGCCCCTCAACGACAGCTACGAGACGGTACAGAACTTCCACATAGGCCCCGCCGCCTTGGGCCTGGACCTCTCCATCCAGCACTGGGCGGCCGACGGCCTCCTCGCGATCTTCTTCTTCGTCGCCGGCATCGAGCTCAAGCGTGAGCTCGTCGCGGGCGAGCTGCGCGACCCCAAGGCCGCCGCGCTGCCCGTCATCGCCGCCATCTGCGGCATGGCCGCACCGGCCCTCGTCTACGCCCTGACCAACATCATCGGCGGCGGCTCCATGGACGGCTGGGCCGTGCCCACCGCCACCGACATCGCCTTCGCGCTCGCGGTCCTCGCTGTCATCGGCACCTCACTGCCGTCCGCGCTCCGCGCGTTCCTGCTCACGCTCGCCGTCGTCGACGACCTCTTCGCGATCCTGATCATCGCGGTCTTCTTCACCAACGACATCAACTTCGCCGCGCTCGGCGGCGCCTTCGCCGGCCTGGCGGTCTTCTGGCTGCTCCTGCGCAAGAACGTCCGCGGCTGGTACATCTACGTTCCGCTCGCCCTGGTGATCTGGGGCCTGATGTACAACAGCGGCGTCCACGCCACCATCGCGGGCGTCGCGATGGGCCTGATGCTGCGCTGCACCAGGAACGAGGGCGAGGAGCACTCCCCCGGCGAGCACATCGAGCACCTGGTCCGCCCGGTCTCGGCCGGTCTGGCCGTGCCGCTGTTCGCCCTGTTCTCGGCCGGTGTCAGCGTCACGGGGAAGACCATCGCCGACATCTCCACCAACCCGGTCACCCTCGGTGTGATCCTCGGTCTCGTCGTCGGCAAGACCATCGGCATCTTCGGCGGCACATGGCTGGCGGCCCGCTTCACCCGGGCGGAGCTCAACAGCGACCTGGCCTGGCCGGACGTCTTCGCCGTCGCCTCCCTCGCCGGAATCGGCTTCACCGTCTCCCTCCTCATCGGCGAGCTCGCCTTCGAGGGCGACGCCGCGCTGACCGAGGAGGTCAAGGCGGCCGTCCTGATCGGCTCGCTCACCGCCGCGGTGCTCGCGACGATCCTGCTCAAGCTGCGGGTCCGCAAGTACGAGGCACTGCTGGCGGACGAGGAGCGCGACGAGGACGAGGACGGCATCCCCGACATGTACGAGGAGGACAATCCGGAGTACCACCTCCGGATGGCCGCGATCTACGAGAGGAAGGCCGCCGAGCACCGCGAGCGCGCCCAACTGGCGGGGGCATCGCGCGACGACGGCGACAGTCCGGCATGATCTGAGGTCGGACCTGAGAAGAGAAGAGGGAGCAGCGATGAGCGACCCGGTCAACGGAACCGAGCGCAGCCTCGGTCAGCTGGTCGCCTCGGCGACCGCCGAGATGTCCGCGCTGGTGCACGACGAGATCGCCCTGGCCAAGGCCGAGATCCGACAGGACGTCAAGCGCGGCGTGATCGGCGGAGCGGCCGGCGTGGCGGCAGCCACGGTGCTCCTCTTCTCGCTGCCGATGCTGAGCTTCGCGCTCGCGTACGGCATCAACGGCTGGACCGGCGGCCACAACGGCGAGGGCGGCTGGAACCTGGCCTGGTGCTTCCTGCTCTCCTTCACGGCGAACGTGCTCCTCGCGGGGCTGCTGGGGCTGCTCGCCTACGCCAAGTTCAAGAAGGTCAAGCCGCCGGAGAAGTCCATCGCCTCGGCCAAGCAGACCGCCGCGGTCCTGCAGAACGCCAAGCCGCACCCCCGCCCCGAACGGGCGGCGCTGCCCGGCGCGGTCCAGGAGAAGGCCGCTGTTGTGGGACGCTCGTCTGCATGACCGTCCCTGAGAGCAGCAACGGCAGCGGCAGCCCCGTACGGATCGACGGCCCCTGGACCCACCGCGACGTGGCCGCCAATGGTGCGCGCTTCCACATCGCCGAGATGGGCGACGGGCCGCTCGTGCTGCTGCTGCACGGCTTCCCGCAGTTCTGGTGGACCTGGCGCCACCAGCTGCCTGCTCTCGCCGAGGCGGGCTTCCGGGCCGTGGCCATGGACCTGAGGGGCGTGGGCGGCAGCGACCGTACGCCCCGGGGTTACGACCCCGCCAACCTGGCGCTCGACATCACCGGTGTCGTCCGCTCCCTCGGCGAGCCGGACGCGGCGCTGGTCGGCCACGACCTGGGCGGCTATCTCGCCTGGACCGCGGCCGTCATGCGGCCCAAGCTGGTCCGCCGGCTCGCGGTCTCCTCGATGCCGCACCCGCGCCGCTGGCGCTCGGCGATGCTGTCCGACTTCTCGCAGTCGCGCGCCGGTTCGTACGTCTGGGGCTTCCAGCGCCCGTGGCTGCCGGAGCGTCAGCTCGTCGCGGACGAGGCGGCGCTGGTGGGCAGGCTGATCGAGGACTGGTCGGGCCCCGGGCTGCCGGACGAGGAGGCGATCGCGGTCTACCGGCGGGCGATGTGCATCCCGTCGACCGCGCACTGCTCGATCGAGCCGTACCGGTGGATGGTGCGGTCCATGGCACGGCCGGACGGAATCCAGTTCAACCGGCGTATGAAGCGCCCGGTGCGGGTACCCACCCTGCACCTGCACGGCTCGATGGACCCGGCGATGCGCACGCGCAGCGCGGCGGGCTCGGGCGAGTACGTGGAGGCGCCGTACCGCTGGCGGCTCTTCGACGGCCTGGGGCACTTCCCGCACGAGGAGGACCCGGTGGCCTTCTCCACGGAGCTCATCAACTGGCTGAAGGATCCCGAGCCCGACCGCTGATCCGTCTCACCGGAGTCAGCGGACTCACCCGGACCCACCCGGACTCCCGTTCTACGAACGGCCATGTGCCCGGCGCATACTCCAATTGGCGGGCCCCTGGGCGGTTACCGACCTTGGGCCACGGGCAGACGTCGGGGTATGGGCTGGACGCACGACTACGGTGACACAGCACGCAACCGCCGCTCGACCGCTGGGCCGGGCTCGCACGAGAGGAGTGGCCCGCAGGAGCAGGGCCGCTCGCATCCCGTGCAGGAGATCGGGATCCCGCGCATCCTGCGCCGCCGGGCCCGCTGGGTATCGGCCAGGCTCAGGCACTCTCGCGACTGAGCGAACCTCTCTCGTCCGTACGCCCGCTCACAGCGCGCACCCCTGACTGTCGACCTGCTGGTTGGCCGCGCGGCCCTGGATGATGTCGTCGCGGATCTCGTCGACGGTCAGCGCGTAGCCGGTGTTCTTGTCGTCGAGCGAGCGGGCGAAGATGACGCCGGACACCTTGCCGTCCGCGGTGAGGAGCGGGCCGCCGGAGTTGCCCTGACGGACCGTCGCGTACAGGGAGTACACATCCCTGCGCACCTCGCCGCGGTGGTAGATGTCCGGGCCGTTGGCGTTGATACGGCCCCGGACGCGCGCCGAGCGGACGTCGTACGAGCCGTTCTCGGGGAAGCCCGCGACGATCGCGCTGTCGCCGCTGCGGGCGTCCTCTTCGGTGAACTTCAGCGGCTCGACGTTCAGGTTCGGCACGTCCAGGACGGCGATGTCGCGCTGCCAGTCGTAGAGGACGACCTTGGCGTCGTACAGCTTGCCCTCACCGCCGATCTGGACGGTCGGCTCGTCGACGCCGCCGACGACATGGGCGTTGGTCATGACCCGGCGGTCGTCGAAGACGAAGCCGGTGCCCTCGAGGACCTTGCCGCAGCTCGGCGCCGTGCCGACGACCTTCACGATGGCGCGCTTGGCCTCGGCGGCGACCGGGCTGCCGGCGAGCGCCGGGTCCGGGGGACGGACCTCCGTGATGGGCTCGTTGGCGAACGGGCTGAAGACCTGGGGGAAGCCGTTCTGGGCGAGGGACGAGGTGAAGTTCGTGAACCAGGTGGACGCCTGATCGGGCATCACCCGCTCGACGCCCAGGAGCACCTTGGAGCTGCGCACCTCCTTGCCCAGCGTGGGCAGGGACGTTCCGGCGAGGGCGGAGCCGAGCAGCCAGGCGACGAGCAGCATCGCGACGACGTTGACCAGCGCGCCGCCGGTGGCGTCCAGGGCGCGCGCCGGTGACCAGGTGATGTGCCGGCGCAGCTTGTTCCCGAGGTGGGTGGTGAAGGCCTGTCCGACCGAGGCGCAGACGATCACCACGATCACGAAGACGACCGTCGCCGTGGTGGAGACCTGCGAGTTGTTCGTCAGCCAGTCCCAGACGACCGGGAGCAGAAGAATGGCGACGAGGCCGCCGCCGAGGAAGCCGATGACCGACAGGATGCCGACCACGAATCCCTGGCGGTAACCGATGATCGCGAACCACACGGCGGCGAGCAGCAACAGGATGTCCAGCACGTTCACCGTCAATAGCCTCGCAGATTCGTCTTCGGTCGCCCGGGCCCGGAGGTCAGCCTGTCATGAGCGCCAGTCCAGCGGGACCTGCTTGGCCCGGTCCCAGGGTCTCTCCCAGCCCGCGTAGTGGAGCAGCCGGTCGATCACTCCGGCCGTAAAACCCCAGACCAGAGCGGATGCGACGAGGAATGCGGGGCCCTGGTGGCCGCTGGGGTGGGCGGCCGTCGCGCGGTTCGCCGGGTCCGTGAGATCCGCCACGGGGACCGTGAAGACGCGGGCGGTCTCGGCGGGGTCGACCACTCCGACCGGGGTGGGGGTGCGCCACCAGCCGAGGACGGGGGTGACGACGAAGCCGCTGACCGGGATGTAGAGCTGGGGGAGCACGCCGAAGAGCTGGACGCCGGAGGGGTCGAGGCCGGTCTCCTCCTCGGCCTCGCGCAGCGCGGCCCGCAGCAGGCCGCCGTCGGCCGGGTCGCCGTCCTCGGGGTCGAGGGCGCCGCCGGGGAAGGAGGGCTGCCCGGCGTGCGAGCGCAGGGAGCCGGAGCGCTCCATGAGCAGCAGCTCGGGTCCGCGCTCGCCCTCGCCGAAGAGGATGAGGACGGCGGACTGGCGGCCGGCGCCGCTCGCGGGCGGCAGGAAGCGGCTGAGCTGCTCGGGCGCGACGCTGCGGGCGGCCCGGTCGACGGGGGCGAGCCAGTCCGGCAGGCCGTCCCGGCTCAGCAGGCCGCCGGTCCCGACGCCGTGGGTCGTGTCCTCGGTGTGTGCTTCGGTCTCTTCAGTGCGCGTCATAGGCACCCCCGTGGTTCACAACGCGATGGGTGTGTGGGTTCGTTCCCTCATGCGGCTCATTCGGCTCCGGGGGCGACGCCGGGGGCGGGTGGGGCCGGGCGGCCCGGGTAGTTCGGCGGCGGATTGAGGCGCTGGCCGGGAAAGCCGCCCTTCTCGTACTTCAGGAGCTTCGCCGCCTTCTCCGGGTCGGTCTCGCCCTCCCCGTACGCCGGGCAGAGCGGGGCGATCGGACAGGCGCCGCAGGCGGGCTTGCGGGCGTGGCAGATCCGGCGGCCGTGGAAGATCACCCGGTGCGAGAGCATCGTCCACTCGCTCTTGGGGAAGATCTCGGCGACCTCTGCCTCGATCTTGACCGGGTCGTCGCTCTCGGTCCACTTCCAGCGGCGGGCCAGGCGCATGAAGTGGGTGTCGACGGTGATGCCCGGCACGCCGAATGCGTTGCCGAGGACGACGAAGGCGGTCTTGCGGCCCACTCCGGGCAGTTTCACCAGGTCGTCGAGGCGGCCGGGGACCTCGCCCCCGAAGTCGTCGCGGAGGGCCGCGGCGAGGCCCATGATCGACTTGGTCTTGGCGCGGAAGAAGCCGGTGGGCCGGATCACCTCCTCGACCTCCTCGGGGACGGCGGCGGCCAGGTCCTCGGGGGTCGGGTACTTCGCGAAGAGCGCGGGGGTGGTCTGGTTGACCCGCAGGTCGGTGGTCTGGGCGGAGAGGACCGTGGCGACGAGCAGCTCGAAGGGGTTCCGGAAGTCCAGTTCGGGGTGGGCGTACGGATAGACGTCGGCCAGCTCCCGGTTGATCTTCCGGGCCCTGCGGACCATCGCGAGCCGGGATTCCGGTTTCGCGGGTTTCGGAGCGGGCTTCGCAGCTTTCGAAGCACCCTTCGTCGTGGTCTTCGCGGACTTCGCAGCAGCCTTCGTGGGGGCCTTCGCGGGCTTCGCAGCCGCCTTCGGAGCGGCCTTCTCAGTGGCCTTCGTCGGGCGTTTTGCCACATTCGCCCGTTTCGGCGCACCCTGTTCGCCCACAGCGGAATTGCCCTTGGTCGACACTCTCCCAGCCCCCTTGGCCTGCGCTCTCACCGGCGAGTTGGACACCCGGCCAGCCTAAGGGCCACCACCGACATCCGCCCCGGGCACGGCCGATCACGACCCAATCGGGCCCCTGACGTACGGAGAGGTGGTTCGGTACGTCAAACTTGTTGTGATTGATCGCACTGTTTTGTGCGTCCGGCATCATGGGATCAAGGTCCCCTGAGCAGGTCGACATAGGAGAGAACTCGTGGACGACGTTCTGCGGCGCGCCCCGCTCTTCGCGGCGCTCGATGACGAGCAGGCCGCGGAGCTGCGCGCCTCGATGAGTGAAGCGACGCTCGCCCGTGGCGACGCTCTCTTCCACGAGGGCGACCCCGGCGACCGCCTGTACGTGGTGACCGAGGGCAAGGTGAAGCTCCACCGCACCTCCCCCGACGGCCGGGAGAACATGCTGGCCGTCCTCGGCCCCGGCGAGCTGATCGGTGAGCTGTCCCTCTTCGACCCGGGCCCGCGCACCGCCACCGCGACCGCGCTGACCGAGGTCAAGCTGCTGGGCCTGGGCCACGGCGACCTCCAGCCCTGGCTGAACGCCCGCCCCGAGGTGGCCACCGCCCTGCTGCGCGCGGTCGCGCGCCGGCTCCGCAAGACCAACGACCAGATGTCCGACCTGGTCTTCTCCGACGTTCCGGGCCGTGTCGCCCGCGCGCTCCTCGACCTGTCGCGCCGCTTCGGCGTGCAGTCCGAGGAGGGCATCCACGTCGTCCACGACCTGACCCAGGAGGAGCTCGCCCAGCTGGTCGGCGCCTCCCGCGAGACGGTCAACAAGGCCCTGGCCGACTTCGCGCAGCGCGGCTGGCTGCGCCTGGAGGCCCGCGCCGTGATCCTGCTGGACGTGGAGCGCCTCGCGAAGCGCTCGCGGTAGGCACTGCCGTACCTACGCGTACGAAGAAGGCCGCCCGGTCATGGACCGGGCGGCCTTTCTCGTACGGACGTGACTACCGCTTCGTACCGTCCACGATCAGCGGGTTCCCGCTCCCGCCGCCGCACGGAACCGCGTACACCGGGTTCTTCGCCGCGGCCTCCTTGTACGCGTCGATGCACTGGTTCATCAGGACCTTGTCGGTCAGCGAGTCGTTGAGGATCTTGTTGGCGCGGGCGATGCCCTCGGCCTCGATGCGGCGCCGGTCGGCCTCGGCCTTGGCCGTGCGGGACGCCTCGGTGGCGCGCTCGGTCGCCTGCTGCTGCTGGATCTTGCGGTCGATCTGGTCCTGCAGAGCCTTCGAGGGCTTCACATTGCGCAGGTTGACGGTCGTGACGTCGATCCCGCGCGGGGCCAGGCGCTCCTTGATGAGCGTGCCGATCTCGGCGTTGATCTTCTCGCGGTCGGTGGCGTAGCCCTGCTCGCTCGTGTAGCGCGCGAAGACGTTGCGGACGATCTCCCGGCTGTCCGGGTAGACCAGGCGCTGCTGGATGGCCTCCTCGCTGCCCGCGAGCCGGTAGAGCTCGACCGCCTTGGTCGGCGTGACCGCCCACTTCACGGTCACCTCGACCTCCATCACGCCGCCCTGCGAGGAACGGACCTCGACCACGTCCTTGTCGGAGAGGTTCAGGTCGACCGGGCGGGTCGAGAAGGTCGTGACGTCGGTGAACGGCGTCTTGAAGTGCATGCCCGACGTCATCGGCGTGCCCACCTTGCCGAACGCGACCGGGACGCCGACCTCGTACGCGCTGACGACGTAGAGGGTGGAGCCGAGCAGCGAGAAGACACCCGCGATGAGGGCGCCGAGGGCGCCCAGCTTCAGCCCGCGCGTGTCGTTGCTGCGGGCGACGAAGTACAGCACTGCTGCGGCGATGAGCAGCAGGACGGCTATGAAGAACATGCGCATTCCCCCGAGAGCTACGGTCACAAGTAAGCGGAGCGTAAAGCACAGCCCAAAAGATCGAATTCTCGGGGGTGACCGGGGGAGCCGAACGGCCTGAGCCGGGCGGACTGAGCCGAACGGCCGGAGCCGAACAGCCGGGCGGCCGGGGTCAGATCAGTCCGTGCTCCCGCAGGTACTCCAACTGCGCCCGTACGGACAGCTCGGCGGCCGGCCAGAGCGAGCGGTCCACGTCCGCGTACACATGGGCGACGACCTCCGCGGCGGTCCGGTGGCCGCTCTCGACGGCCGTCTCCACCTGGGCGAGCCGGTGCGCGCGGTGCGCGAGGTAGAACTCCACCGCGCCCTGCGCGTCCTCCAGGACCGGCCCGTGGCCCGGCAGCACCGTGTGGACCCCGTCGTCGACCGTGAGCGAGCGCAGCCGGCGCAGCGAGTCCAGATAGTCGCCGAGCCGCCCGTCGGGGTGGGCGACGATCGTCGTGCCCCGTCCGAGGATCGTGTCGCCCGTCAGGACGGCCCGGTCGGCGGGGAGATGGAAGGAGAGCGAGTCCGAGGTGTGGCCGGGCGTCGGCACCACCCGCAGCTCCAGACCGCCGACGGTGATGACGTCTCCGGCGGTGAGTCCCTCGTCGCCGAGCCGCAGTGCCGGGTCCAGGGCCCGTACGTGCGTCCCCGTCAGCTCGGCGAACCGGCCCGCGCCCTCGGCGTGGTCGGGGTGGCCGTGCGTCAGCAGGGTGAGTGCGACCCGCTTGCCGAGCTTCGCCGCGGTCTCGACGACGTGCGTCAGGTGGCCGTCGTCGAGGGGGCCCGGGTCGATGACGACGGCGAGGTCGGAGTCCGGCTCGGAGACGATCCAGGTGTTGGTGCCGTCGAGGGTCATCGCGGACGGATTCGGCGCGAGGACGTTGACGGCGCGGGCGGTCGCGGGGCCCGAGAGCACCCCGCCCCGGGGCTGCCCGGGCAGCGCGGCTGCGTCGCTCATCACGCACCTCCGTCATGCGGAACGGGGCCGGCCGCCGGGCCGACACCCGGGTCTGCACCCGGGCCTGTACCCGGATCTGCTCCCTGGACCCGTCCCGGCCCCGCCTCAGGGGTCTCGGTCCCGGTCGCGCCCGACCGCCCGCCCGTCGGGATGTGCTTGGTGAACTCGTCGTGGCCCGGCCAGCTCAGGATCAGCTCGTCCCCGTCCAGCCGCGCCTGCGCGAGTACGGGAGTCAGGTCCTGGTCCCCGGCCGCGGCCAGCGCCTCGGCGGCCGTGCCGAAGCGTTCGAGGCCCCGCAGGGTCGAGATCGTCGGCGGCATCATCGTCAACTCGCCCCGGTCGTAACCGGCCGCCGCCTCCGCCGGGCGGATCCAGACCGTGCGGTCCGCCTCGGTCGAGGCGTTACGGGTGCGCTGGCCGGCGGGAAGGGCGGCCACGAAGAACCAGGTGTCGTACCGCCGGGGCTCGAACTCCGGCGTGATCCACCGCGCCCACGCACCGAGCAGGTCGGAGCGCAGCACCAGCCCGCGCCGATCGATGAAGTCGGCGAAGGACAGCTCGCGGGCGACCAGCGCCTCACGGTCCTTCTCCCAGTCGTCGCCCGTGGTGTCGCCCACCACGGAGTCGGCGGTCTCCCCGGCGAGCAGCACGCCCGCCTCCTCGTACGTCTCGCGCACGGCCGCGCAGACGATCGCCTGCGCCTCCTCCGTACCCGTGACGCCGAGGCGCTCCGCCCAGCTCTCCAGGGAAGGCCCGGCCCAGCGCACGGGGTGCACGTCGCGCGGATCGACGCCGCCGCCGGGATACGCGTACGCCCCGCCCGCGAAGGCCATGGAGGCGCGACGGCGCAGCATGTGGACGCTCGGCCCCTCGGCGGCGTCGCGCAGCAGCAGGACGGTGGCCGCCCGCTTGGGTGTCGCGGGGGCGAGCTCGCCCGCGGCCAGGGCGCGGATGCGGTCGGGCCATTCCGGTGGGTACCACTGACCATTCGACATGGCCGGATGGTATGCGCAACTACTCGTATGCACGAGAGCCGATTCCCCCTGGGCGGGAGAACCGGCTCTTGACGAACGTACGAACGCAGAGGCGTCAGTCCTGGACGAGCTCCACCTGGACCTCGACCTCGACCGGGGCGTCCAGCGGAAGCACCGCGACACCCACCGCGCTGCGCGCGTGCACGCCCTTGTCGCCGAGGACCGCGCCCAGCAGCTCACTGGCGCCGTTGATGACGCCCGGCTGCCCGGTGAAGTCGGAGGCCGAGGCGACGAAGCCGACGACCTTCACGACCCGCTTGATCCGGTCCAGGTCACCGGCGACCGACTTCACGGCCGCGAGCGCGTTCAGCGCGCAGGTGGCCGCGAGCTCCTTGGCCTCCTCGGCGGTGACCTCGCCGCCGACCTTGCCGGTCAGCTGGAGCTTGCCCGCCACGATCGGGAGCTGGCCCGAGGTGTAGACGTAGACGCCGGACTGCACGGCCGGCTGGTAGGCGGCCAGCGGCGGCACGACCTCCGGCAGGGTCAGGCCCAGCTCGGCGAGCTTCGCCTCGACGGTCCCGTTCGCGGCGCCGCTCATCAGGACTTCTCCCGCTTCAGGTAGGCCACGAGCTGCTCGGGGTTGTTCGGGCCGGGAACGACCTGGACGAGCTCCCACCCGTCCTCGCCCCAGGTGTCCAGAATCTGCTTCGTCGCGTGCACGAGAAGGGGCACGGTCGCGTATTCCCACTTGGTCATGGAGCCGACTGTATCCGCTGCCACAGGCAGCCTCCTGCTTAGCCCGGCGCACCAGTGGTTAGGCTCGAAGGCGTGAGCAGGCTCCAGGTCGTCAGCGGCAAGGGCGGTACCGGTAAGACGACGGTCGCCGCCGCCCTCGCGCTCGCCCTCGCGACGGAGGGCAAGCGGACCCTCCTCGTCGAGGTCGAAGGCAGACAGGGCATCGCACAACTCTTCGAGACGGAGGCCCTTCCGTACGAGGAGCGCAAGATCGCCGTCGCGCCGGGCGGCGGGGAGGTGTTCGCGCTGGCCATCGACGCCGAGCGCGCGCTCCTCGACTACCTCCAGATGTTCTACAAGCTGGGCAGCGCCGGCCGGGCCCTGAAGAAGCTCGGCGCGATCGACTTCGCGACGACCATAGCTCCGGGCGTACGGGACGTCCTGCTGACCGGCAAGGCGTGCGAGGCGGTCCGCCGGCGCGAGAAGCACGGCGGCTACACCTACGACCACGTGGTCATGGACGCGCCCCCGACCGGCCGCATCACCCGCTTCCTCAACGTCAACGACGAGGTGGCGGGGCTGGCCCGGATCGGCCCGATACACAATCAGGCACAGGCCGTGATGCGGGTGCTCAAGTCGCCGGAGACGGCGGTGCACCTGGTCACCCTGCTGGAGGAGATGCCGGTCCAGGAGACCGCGGACGGCATCGCCGAGCTGCGCGCTGCCGAACTTCCGGTGGGCGAGGTCATCGTGAACATGGTCCGTCCGCACGTCCTCGACGAGGCGGCGGTACGGGCCGCCTCCGGCGACCACCGGGACGCGGTCGCCCGGACGCTGGCGTCCGCTGGGATCGCCGGCGGCACGAAGCTGGTCGAGCCGCTCCTTGAGCAGGCGGCCGAGCACGCGCAGCGGGTGGAGCTGGAGCGCGAGCAGCGGGCGGTGCTCGCGGGGCTCGCCGTACCGACGTACGAACTCCCGTTCCTCGGGGACGGGGCGGACATCGCGGGCCTGTACCGGCTGGCGAAGGACCTGCGGAAGCAAGGGGTGGGCGCGTGACGGGTTCGGTGAACGCCTCGGCGAACGGTCTGGACTCCGTACCCGTCCTGCACCTGGACCCGCTCATCGACGACCGGGGCACCCGGATCATCGTCTGCTGCGGCGCGGGTGGCGTCGGCAAGACGACGACGGCGGCGGCGCTGGGCGTACGGGCGGCGGAGCGGGGCAGGAAGGTCGTCGTCCTGACGATCGACCCGGCGCGGCGGCTCGCGCAGTCGATGGGGATCGACTCGCTGGACAACATCCCGCGCAAGGTCGACGGGATCAAGGGCTGGAATTCAGAAGAGGCATCGCGCAGCGATTCGAGCAAGGGTGGTGGTGGGCGACGGGCGGGCGGTGGCGAGCTGCACGCCATGATGCTCGACATGAAGCGGACCTTCGACGAGATCGTCGAGGCGCACGCGGACGCCGAGCGGGCGCGGGCGATCCTGGAGAACCCGTTCTACCAGTCCCTGTCGGCCGGTTTCGCCGGTACGCAGGAGTACATGGCGATGGAGAAGCTCGGGCAGCTGCGGGCGCGCGACGAGTGGGACCTGATCGTCGTCGACACTCCCCCGTCCCGTTCGGCGCTCGACTTCCTGGACGCGCCGAAGCGGCTCGGGTCCTTCCTGGACGGGAAGTTCATCAAGCTGCTGATGGCCCCGGCGAAGATGGGCGGCCGGGCGGGGATGAAGTTCCTCAACGTCGGCATGTCGATGATGACGGGAACCCTGGGGAAGCTGCTGGGGGGTCAGTTCCTGAAGGACGTACAGACCTTCGTGGCCGCGATGGACACGATGTTCGGCGGCTTCCGGACCCGGGCGGACGCGACGTACAAGCTGCTCCAGGCCCCGGGCACGGCGTTCCTCGTGGTGGCCACGCCGGAGCGGGACGCGCTGCGCGAGGCCGCGTACTTCGTGGAGCGGCTGGCCGCCGAGGAGATGCCGCTGGCCGGCCTCGTCCTCAACCGGGTCCATGGCAGCGGCGCCGCCCGGCTGTCGGCCGAGCGGGCGCGGGCCGCCGCGGAAAATCTTGACGAGGGGCGCATTGTGGATCAGGGGGGCGGGAAGACTGGTGTTCGTGGCTCCCTGGCCACGCCCCCCGAGCCGTCAGACACCGCCACCGCCGCCGCACGTTCTTCGCAGGACTCCGCACGACCGTCGCACGACGAGGCTGCCCCCACAGCCGACACCGACCCGCAGGACATTCAGCAGCTGACCGCAGGACTGCTCCGTCTCCATGCCGAGCGGATGCAGGTGCTCGCGCGCGAACAGCACACGCGTGACCGCTTCACGGCGCTCCACCCCGAGGTGGCTGTGGCCGAGGTGGCGGCCCTGCCCGGCGACGTACACGATCTCGCAGGACTGCGGGCCATCGGTGACCGGCTCACGGCCGGACGGATGCCGTCGGCCTGAGCTGCACGAACGCCGGCGGTGGGCTGACCACTGCCGGGTACGTCTGTCTCGAACGCGAGCAGGGACCGGCCCCACTGCCACGTACGTGTGTCTCGAACGCCGGCGGGGCTACCCCACTGCCGCGTACGCCTCGTACGTCGCGTCGTCCTCGATCGCCACGGGCAGCAGGCCCGCTCCCCGCTCGTACTCCGTGCGCGCGGTCTCGAGCAGTCGCCGCCACGAGGTGACGGTCGGCCGCCGACGCAGCAGGGCACGGCGCTCGCGCTCCGTCATACCGCCCCACACACCGAACTCCACGCGGTTGTCCAGGGCGTCGGCCAGGCACTCGGTCCGCACCGGACACCCGGTGCACACCGCCTTCGCCCTGTTCTGTGCCGCTCCCTGTACGAAAAGTTCATCCGGATCGGTAGTGCGGCAGGCCGCCTGCGCACTCCAGTCAGCTACCCAGCCCATACCGGCGCCGTCCTCTCCCGAATCGAGGCTCCCCCACGGCGGTAGCGGCATATTCACCGCTGCCAGTTGGTGACGTTACGGAAGGTGGGCACAGCGCAACACCCCCTTCGGGCCCAATCTTGAATGGCCCGAACGGACTATGCGTACGCGGCAGATCACCCAGGGGAGTGACCGGTGGACATGCGTGTCGAATCCGGCGAACCGGTACAGTTCGCCCGACTGTGACGGAGTCACTTGGGGCGTCGAGTGACGCATGGGGCGGAATCGGGCATGGCTTCCCAGGCTTCGGGGTCAAGGGAATTCATGCCGACGTCACGCCTGGCCTTGATGCAGAACCACACTGCTGTGACAGTTGAGAGCAGCTTAGGCCAAGGCATATACGCCTGTCCGGCGAATCAGAACGTAGCCGCCTCACCGATCGGTCGGCCCCTGGCGGCGAGCGAGGCGCTCCATCGGATGTCACGGTCTGGTACGCGAACGCTCCGAGAAGCCCCCGCTCCTACGGAACGCTCATCACTACGGATTAGGCTGCCCCCCATGGCAAAGAAGCGCTCGGGCGGAGGTCTGACCGGGACCCAGCAGGCCGCCAAGTTCCTCGGTGTCAGTGTGCTCTCCGGAGCCGTGCTGGCGGGCATCGCCCTGCCCGCGGCCGGAGCACTGGGGCTGGCCGCCAAGGGGACGGTCGAGGGATTCGACGAAATCCCGTCCAACCTGAAGACTCCGCCGCTGAGTCAGCGGACCACCATCCTCGACTCCGAGGGCGGCCACCTCGCCACCGTGTACTCGCGCGACCGGAAGGTCGTGCCGCTGGAGAAGATCTCCCCGTACATGCAGAAGGCGATCGTCGCGATCGAGGACTCCCGCTTCTACGAGCACGGGGCGATCGACCTCAAGGGCGTGCTCCGCGCGATCAACCGCAACGCCCAGTCGGGCGGCGTGGCCCAGGGCGCGTCGACGCTCACGCAGCAGTACGTGAAGAACGTCTTCGTCGAGGAGGCCGGTGACGACCCCGAGAAGGTCGCCCAGGCCACCCAGCAGACCATCGGCCGCAAGGTGCGCGAACTGAAGTACGCGATCCAGGTCGAGGAGGAGCTGGGGAAGAAGAAGATCCTCGAGAACTACCTGAACATCACGTTCTTCGGCCAGCAGGCCTACGGCATCGAGGCGGCGTCCCAGCGCTACTTCTCCAAGCGCGCCGCCGACCTGAAGCTGGAGGAGGCCGCCATGATGGCCGGCCTCGTCCAGTCGCCGAGCCGCTACGACCCGGTCAACGACATCGAGGAAGCCACCAAGCGCCGCAACGTGGTCCTCCAGCGCATGGCCGACGTGAAGGACATCAGCCAGGCGGAGGCGGACCGGGCGAAGGCGGCCCCGATCAAGCTGAGGGTGAAGACCCCGAAGAACGGCTGCATCACCGCCGTCGACGGCGCCGGCTTCTTCTGCGACTACGTCCGCAAGACGATCCTCACCGACCCGGTCTTCGGCAAGACGGTCGAGGAGCGGCAGAAGCTGTGGAACCTGGGCGGCCTCACCATCCGGACCACGCTCGACCCGCGCGCCCAGGAGGCCGCCAACGAGGCGGCCGTCGCGAAGATCAGCGAGGACGACAAGGTCGCCGCCTCGGTGGTCCAGGTCCAGCCGGGCAGCGGCAAGATCCTCTCGATGGGCCAGTCCCGCCCGTACGGCCTGGACCAGAAGCAGCACCAGACCACGCTCAACCTGGCCGTCGGCAGCAAGATGGGCGGCACGACCTACGGCTTCCAGGTCGGTTCGACGTTCAAGCCGATCACGGCCGCGGCGGCCCTGGAGAAGGGGCTGAGCCCGGCGCAGAGCTTCTCCTCCGGGTACGAGATCACGGTGCCGGAGAACTCGTACACGCGCTGCGACGGCAAGCCGGCGGGGTACGCCGACTGGAAGGTCGGCAACGAGCTCAAGTCCGAGACCGGCACCTGGGACATGACGAGCGCGCTCGGCAAGTCCATCAACACCTACTTTGCCAAGCTGGAGCAGATGGCCGGTCTGTGCGAGACGGTGCAGATGGCGAAGAAGGTCGGGTACGAGCGGGAGCTGGGCAGGAAGGTCAAGGAGAGCCCGTCGATCACGCTCGGCTCGATCGAGGCCACCCCGCTCGACATGGCGGCGGTGTACGCGACCTTCGCCAACCGCGGCACGTACTGCACCCCGATCGCCATCGAGTCGATCAAGACGGCGAACGGTGAGCGCCTGAACGTGCCCCAGACGGAGTGCTCGCGTGCGATGACCGAGCGCACGGCGGACACCATCAACCAGATGCTGAAGGGCGTCGTCGAGGACGGCACCGGTACGAAGGCGGGTCTGAGCGATCGCGACAACGCCGGCAAGACGGGTACGACGAACGACCGCAAGGACGCCTGGTTCGTCGGGTACACCCCGAACCTCTCCACGGCGGTGTGGGTCGGTGACGACGTCGGCGAGAAGCAGTCGATGTACGACATCACCATCGGCGGCCAGTACTACGACAAGGTCTGCGGTGGCTGCCTCCCGGGCCCGATCTGGAAGATCGCGATGACCGGGGCGCTGAACGCATCCGAGACGCCGTCCTTCGCCCCCATCTCCGTACCGCGCGGCGAGAAGCCGGAGGACAAGGAGAAGGACAAGGGCAAGCCCCGCGACGGCAACAAGCCGGGCGACGGGGACGAGGGCGACAGCCCCTTCCCCGGCGGGATCACGATCCCGCCGGACCTGATCGGCGGCGGTCAGGGCCGCGGAGGGAACGGCGGCGGCAACGGCCGCTAGCACCGCGGTGACGACATGACTGAGGGCGCCTCCCGTACGGCGGGAGGCGCCCTCAGTCGTCCGTACGGGAACTCAGCCCGCGAGCAGCTTCTTCACGACGGCCGCCACGCGCCCGCCCTCCGCCTGGCCCGCGACCTTGGGGTTCACGATCTTCATGACGGCGCCCATGGCGCGCGGGCCCTCGGCGCCGGCGCCCTTGGCCTCGGCGACGGCGGCCGCGACGATCTGCTCCAGCTCGTCGTCGCCGAGCTGCTTCGGCAGGTACGCGTCGAGGAGCACGCCCTCGGCCTTCTCCCGCTCGGCCGACTCGGCGCGACCTCCCTGGGCGAAGGCCTCCGCGGCCTCGCGGCGCTTCTTCGCCTCCTTGGCGATCACCTTCTGCACCTCGTCGTCGGAGAGCTCGCGCTTGGTCGTGCCCGAGACCTCCTCCTTGGTGATCGCGGTGAGGGTGAGCCGCAGCGTCGAGGAGCGCAGCTCGTCGCGCTCCCTGATGGCGGCGTTGAGGTCGTCCTGAAGCTTGGCCTTGAGCGTGGTCATGCCCCAAGTGTGTCAGGTGCCCCGCCCTACCCGCCCGCGCATTTCCCTCCATCGGGTCTGCGACGATGGGGGGATGCGCGCACGGTACGGGATCCCCCTGAAGATCACGGCAGGTCTTACGGCGACGGCGGCGGCCGGGCTGGTCTACGCGGCGGGCTTCGAGGCCCGCTCGTTCCGGCTGCGCCGGGTGACCATTCCCGTACTCCCGCGCGGGATGCAGGATCTGCGGGTCCTTCAGGTCTCCGACATCCACATGGTGTGCGGCCAGCGCAAGAAGCGGGCGTGGCTGCAGTCGCTGGCGGGGCTGCGCCCTGACTTCGTCGTCAACACCGGCGACAACCTCTCGGACACGGACGCGGTCCCGGAGGTCCTGGACGCGCTCGGCCCGCTGATGGAGTTCCCCGGCGTGTACGTCTTCGGCTCCAACGACTACTACGGGCCGCGGCTGCGCAACCCCGCCCGTTATCTGAAGGAGAAGGCCCATGGCCGCCACGGCCTCAACGGCAACCCGCCGGTGGTGGGCGCGGTGCACAACCCGTGGGAGGGGATGCGGGACGCCTTCGACGAGGCGGGCTGGCTGAACCTGACCAACACCCGTGGCCGGCTGAAGCTGCCCGGCCTGGAGCTGGCCTTCACCGGCCTGGACGACCCGCACATCAAGCGGGACCGGTACGAGCGGGTGGCGGGTGGCCCGGACCTGTCGGCGGACTTCTCGATGGCCGTGGTGCACGCCCCGTATCTGCGGACGCTCGACGCCTTCACGGCGGACGGCTACGGGCTCATCCTGGCGGGCCACACGCACGGCGGTCAGCTGTGCGTCCCCTTCTACGGCGCGCTGGTGACCAACTGCGACCTGGACACGGACCGGGTGAAGGGCCTCTCCACGCACACCGTGGAGGGCCGGACCTCCTTCCTGCACGTCTCGGCGGGCTGCGGCACGAACCGGTTCACCCCGGTACGGTTCGCCTGCCCGCCGGAGGCCACGCTGCTGACGCTGACCGCGCGCGACTGAGGCATTCGGCCCTTCGGGGTGGGCGCATGCCCTCGGTCCGGCGATCGTGGTCCTGGACCGCATCCGACCTGCGGCGCGGGGCCGCGAAAACCGGATTTCGTCTCCGGGCGCGGGTGGGCTAAAGTAATCGATGTCGCCGCGACGTGAAGCACAGAGCAGCGACATCGGGGTGTAGCGCAGCTTGGCAGCGCGCTTCGTTCGGGACGAAGAGGTCGTGGGTTCAAATCCCGCCACCCCGACAGCTGAAACACCAGGTCAGGGGCCTGATCCGCGAGAGCGGGTCGGGCCCCTGAGTGGTTTCCGGGGATCCGCTGGGCAGCCGGGGTGTGTGCGGGAAGTCGATCAAGCGGCTCTACCCTGATACGGCATCGGTGCCGGACGGCGGAGTACGGCGACGCGTGCTTCCCGTCAGGTTGTCGACCGTCGAAAGGCTGGGTCTCAGGTGCTGGTCGCGGACCGATATCGGCTCCACTCGTGTGTCGGGCGTGGCGGTATGGGCGAGGTGTGGCAGGCCACCGACGAGGTGCTCGGGCGGTCCGTGGCCGTGAAGCTGATGCTCGGGCACGGGACCGATCCCTCGGCGGCCGATCGGTTCCGGCTGGAGGCGCAGACGGCGGCGCGGCTGAGTCATCCGCACGTCGTGGGGGTCTTCGACTTCGGTACGTGGGACGGAAAGCTGTACCTCGTCATGGAGTTGGTGGACGGGGAGAGCCTCGCCGGGGACACCCGGGCACCGCGCGTGCTGCCCGCGGAGCGGGTGGCCGTCGTCGCCGCCCATGCCGCCGCCGGGCTGGCCGCCGCGCACCGGGAGGGGGTCGTGCACCGGGACATCAAGCCCGGGAACCTGCTGGTCGACGGGGACGGGACGGTGAAGCTCGCGGACTTCGGCATCGCCCGCTTCGTCGACGATCCGTCCGCCGGGCTCACCACCACGGGGCAGATCGTCGGCACCGGCCTCTACCTCGCCCCCGAGCGGGCTCTCGGCCGGCCCGCGTCGCCGGCCTCGGACGTGTACTCGCTCGGCTGCGTGCTCTACCAACTCCTCACCGGGCGGCCTCCGTTCCAGGGCGACACGGCGACCGCCCTGCTGTACCAGCACATCGATACGCCGCCCGCTCCGCCCCGGCAGCTCGGGGTGGGGCTGCCGGCCGCGTTCGAGGCGTACCTCCTGACGCTGCTGGCCAAGGAGCCGGAGCAGAGACCGCCCGCCCAGGCGATCGCGGACTGGTTCGCCTCGGGTGCCTGGCGGGGTCACCCCCAGCCGCAGCCGCAGCCGCACCCGCACCCGCACCATCACGCGCAGGCCCGCCACACGCCGCCGTCGCCGCGTCCGCAGCCCCGGCCGGTACCCCGCGCGGCGCCCCGGTCTCAGCCCCGGCCTCAGACCCGGTCCCAGGCCCGGTCCCAGGCCGCGCGCCGGAGCGAAGGCGGTCTCGCCGCCCTCTCCCGGCGCCGTCCCAGGAAGACCGCCGCCGTGGCCGGCGGCATAGCCTTCGTGGTCTTTCTGCTCATCGGCATGGCCTGGCTGTCCTAGGCCTCAGCGAGGCCCGGCTCCGCGACCTCGCCCGCCGTACCGCCTGAGCCCCCGGCTCACTGCCCGCGGCCCCGAACGGGGCCCGCCAGGTGGCCCGGCGCGCCCCGGTCCGTTCCCCTGGGGACATGCACCCCCTTCAGACAGCCGCCGAAGCGGCGGCCACCGTTCCCGCCGACGTCGTCTCCGACTCCGGCCCGTCCGCCCTCGCTCTCGGCCTCGGCGCCGCCGCGCTCGCCGGCGCCATCGGCACCGCCGTCGTCCGCAACCGTCTGTCGAAGACGATCAACGGACCAGCCAGGCAAGCACCCCCAACAGGATCAGCGTCAGACAGATCCCGAGGTTGACCACCTTGTACTGGAGGAAGACCGCGACGAACTCGCGGATGGTCGCGCTCGGCCAGAAGTAGGCCGCGGTCGGAGAGCCGACCACCTGGCCGTTCACCCCCACCCGACGGGCCGTCAACGCCGCCCGGAAGGCGTGGAAGTTGTTGGTCACGATCACGCACTCCGCGCCCGGGGCGGCCTCCTCCATCAGCTCCCTGCTGAACAGCATGTTCTCCTCGGTCGTCCGCGAGCGGTCCTCGCGCACGATCCGGTCCTCCGGGAAACCGCGCTCCACGAGGTACTGCGCCATCGCGTGCGACTCGGGCAGCTCCTCGTCCGGGCCCTGGCCCCCGGACGTGATCAGGACCGGCGGCCGCTCGCCACGCGCGGCGAGCGACTCGTACACCTCACGCCCGCGCTCCAGCCTGCTCGCGAGCAGCGGCGGCACGCGCCGCCCGCCGATGAGCCCCGAGCCGAGGACGACCACGAAGTCCGCGTCACGGCGCAGCCGCATCCGCCCGTAGAGGAACGCGTACCCGATGAAGCAGAGGAAGAGGAAGGAGACATAGCCGAGGACCAGCAGCGTCGTGCCGACGATCAGGCCCAGGGTCCACGAGTGGGTGACCACCGCCGCCACCATCAGAGCCATCACACCGAACATGCCGAGCCCGGCGAGGAGCGAGAGCAGATTGGCGGGGCGTCTGCCCTCCTTGCGGACCATCTTCACGCCGTTCGCGCAGAGCAGGCCCGCCAGGACGACCGGGCCGAGGCCGAGCACGAGCAGCCCGACGATCATCACCGACTCGGCCACACCCGGCGGCGCCTCGTCGATCTCCGCGAGCAGCCCGAGGCCGAGGAAGGTGACGGCGAGCCCCAGGTACACGGCGTTGCCGAAGCGCCGGCGATCGCGCAGCACGCCGGCACCGAAGAACGTCAGAAAGACGGCGGCCACGCCGAAAGCGATCATTTGGTCATCGTAGACAGACCCACCGACAGCGCCCCGCGCAGCGCCCGGTCGCTGCGCTGCCGGCCCGGGGCGCAGAACTGCGCTGTGCGGTACGACTCGTCGAAGGCGGAGGCCCGCAACAGGTCGACGGCCCCGAGCAGATGGGCCGCGGCCAGGGGCCGACCGTTCAGGATCCGTAGCTGGGCGAGGAGTTCGGCGGCGCAGGACGCGCCCACGACGCAGCCGAGCCGGAGGTGGGTGCGCAGGGCGCGCGTGGCATGCCGCGCCGCGCGGGCCAGATCGCCTTCCCAGCCCTGGACCGGGCGGCCGGCCGGCGCTGCGCGTCACGGGGACGGCCCTGTCCCTGCGCGTCCGCAAGCTGGGCGCGCAGGTCCTGGGCTCCGACGGCCGCCGCATCCACCACGTACGGCCGAACGTCCGCGGGACGCCTTGAGCGCGTGCATCAGCGGGATGCGCGGCCGGCCCGGGAGGTTATCCACAGGTTGAGGACGATGCGAACGGATTGTCGGCGGATCGGAGCATCATGGGGGCCATGACTGAGACCAACGAGATCACAGACAGCCCGACCGGTTCGTCCGGCCCGAGCGGCACGGGCGGCCCGTCGCCGGAGATCCCGGCCTGGGAGCAGCGGTTCCGGGCGCCGCGCGTGTCCCTGCCCGAGTGGGCCGAGGAGGCACCGGACCGTTCGCTGTTCGTGTCCAACGCGACGGGGACGTACGAGCTGTACGCCTGGGACCGGGCGACCGGCGCGCAGCGGCAGGTCACGGACCGGCCGAACGGGACGACGGACGGCACGCTGTCCCCGGACGGGCAGTGGATCTGGTGGTTCTCGGACAAGGACGGGGACGAGTTCGGGGTGTGGATGCGCCAGCCCTTCGGCGGCGGCGCGGACGAGCCCGCGGTGCCCGGGCTCGCGCCCTCGTACCCGGCGGGGCTTGCGATCGGCCGTGACGGCACGGTGGTCGTCGGCCGCTCGACGGACGAGGAGGGGTCGACGGTCCATCTCGTACGCTCCGGTGCGGAGCCGGTGGAGGTCTACCGGCACCGGGAGTCGGCCGGGGTGGGCGATCTGTCCCACGACGGCTCCCTGATCGCGATCGAGCACACCGAGCACGGCGACGCCATGCACTCGGCGCTGCGGGTGCTGCGCGCCAAGGACTCCTCGGTGGTGGCCGAGCTGGACGATTCCAAGGGCGGTACGGAGGAGCTGGGCCTGGCGGTGCTGGGCTTCGCACCGGTGGACGGCGACACCCGGCTGCTCGTCGGCCACCAGCGGCGGGGCCGCTGGGAGCCGCTGCTGTGGGACGTGGCGACGGGCAAGGAGACCGACCTCCGGCTGGACCTGCCGGGCGATGTGTCGGCGGAGTGGTACGCGGACGGCACCGGCCTGCTGATCGTGCACAGCTTCGAGGCGCGCAGCGAGCTGTGGCGGTACGACATCGCGACCGGCGCGCTGGTGCGGGTGGAGACCCCGGCCGGTTCGGTGTCGGAGGCCACGACCCGCCCGGACGGCAGCGTGGAGTATCTGTGGTCCTCGGCCGCGCAGCCGCCGGTGGTGCGCTCGACGGGCGGCGCGGTCGTGCTCGACCCTCCGGGCGCGAAGGCGCCCGGCTCGGTGCCGGTGGAGGACGTGTGGGTGGAGGGGCCCGGCGGCCGGATCCACGCCCTCGTGCAGCGCCCCGCCGAGGGCGAGGGACCGTTCCCGACGATCTTCGAGGTGCACGGCGGCCCGGCCTGGCACGACAGCGACGCCTTCGCCTCGGGCCCGGCGGCCTGGCTCGACCACGGCTACGCGGTGGTCCGGGTCAACTACCGGGGCTCGACGGGCTACGGCCGGGAGTGGACGGACGCGCTCAAGCACCGGGTCGGCCTGATCGAGCTGGAGGACGTCGCCGCGGTCCGTGAGTGGGCGGTCGCCTCGGGTCTCGCCGACCCGGCGAAGCTGGTCCTGTCCGGCGGCTCGTGGGGCGGGTATCTGACGCTGCTCGGGCTCGGCACACAGCCGGGCGCCTGGTCGGTGGGGCTCGCCGCCGTCCCGGTCGCGGACTATGTGACGGCGTACGAGGACGAGATGGAGGCCCTGAAGGCGCTGGACCGGACGCTGTTCGGCGGCTCGCCCGAGGAGGTGCCGGACCGGTTCGAGGTCTCGTCCCCGCTGACGTACGTGGACGAGGTCACGGCTCCGGTCTACATCTCGGCGGGCGTGAACGACCCGCGCTGCCCGATCCGGCAGATCGACAACTACGTGGACCGGCTGGCGGCCCGGGGCGCGGTGCACGAGGTGTACCGGTACGACGCGGGGCACGGCTCCCTGGTGGTGGAGGAGCGGATCAAGCAGGTCCGCCTGGAGCTCGCCTTCGCCGCGCGTCACCTGGGGACCCGGCCGGTCGGGGGGTGAGGCGGCTGCGTACCGTGGAGGGGTGTACCGGTTCCTGAAAACGCCCCGCTGGTGGGGGATCAACGTCTTCGTCCTGCTGGCGATCCCGTTCTGTCTGTTCATGGGGACCTGGCAGATGGGCAAGTTCGAGGACCGCGTCGACTCCCATCGGGAGGCGGAGCGGGCCCCGGACCCGGGCACCCTGAGGACCGAGCCGCTGGACGAGCTGCTGCCGGTGGACAAGGAGACCTCGGGTCGGCACGCGGAGGCGAGCGGCCGGTACGGGGAGCAGTTCCTGGTGCCGGACCGTGAGCTGGACGGCCGCCGCGGCAGCTATGTGCTGACGATGCTGAAGACGGACGGCGGCAAGTCGCTGCCGGTGGTACGGGGCTGGCTGCCGGCCGGCGCGCAGGCGCCGGCCCCGCCGTCCGGCGAGGTCACCGTGGTGGGCGCCCTCCAGGCGTCCGAGAACGCGGGGACGAAGGGCGTCCACGCGGCGGGCGGGCTCCCGGAGGGCCAGCTCGGCATGATCAGCGCGGGCTCCCTGATCAACCTGGTGTCCGACGAGGTCTACGACGCGTGGGTCACGGTCGTGGACTCCCCCGCCGGACTGACACCGGTCCCGGCGGCGGCCGCGGCGGGCACGTCGCTGGACCTGAAGGCGTTCCAGAACCTCGGCTACACGGCGGAGTGGTTCGTCTTCGCCGGCTTCGTGGTCTTCATGTGGTTCCGCCTCCTGCGCCGCGAGGTGGAGGCCCGGCAGGACGAGGCGCTGGGCCTCACGTCCTAGGGCCCGTCCGGCGGATCAGGGTCGGGCAGGCCCTAGGACGCGTCGAGCACGCCGGTGCGGTAGATCGTGCCCGCGCAGGCGTTCGGGATGGTCGTCGCCGCCTGCGGGGCGCCCGGCTCCGCGGTGTGGCTGACCGCGACGCTGCCGTCCGCCGGCGTCCCGTCGGTGCCGAGCTGCGGAGTCGCGCCCTCCGCGGTGGTGGTGCCGTCGCCGGTCGACCCCGTGGCCCCCGCCGACGTACCGCCGGCGCCGTCCGTCGAGGTGCTCGGGTCCGGCGAGGGGGGCGTGGTCGGGCAGGTCTCCGTGGGGACCCAGGCGAACTTCACCTCGTAGGCGTTGTCCGGCTTCAGGACCAGCGTGGGCGACTCCTGCGAGGGGTCGGGAAGGCCGCTCGCCGCGTCGCCGGGCGTGTGCGCCACGACCGTGATCTTGGAGCTGTCGGCCGCTCCCTGGGCCTGGAAGCCGACGCTGCCGCCACCGCTCACCACGCAGTCCTTGCCGGAGACGTTGGCGATGCGGAACGTGCCGTAGACCTTGCCCTCGGCGTCGGGTCCGCCCGCCTGTACCGAGCTGACGCCCAGCTGTCCGGCCTCACACACCGGCGAGGAGTCCGGCTGGGAGTCCGTCGGCGGCTTCGAACCGGTGCCTTCGCCGCCCGTTTCTCCGGTCGCGGACTGCGCGGGCTTGCCCGCCCCCTCGGCCGCGCCCTGGCTCGGGCTCGCGGCTCCGGTCGGGGTGCCCATGCCCTGCTGGCCGCCCTCGACACCGGTCTCGGATCCGGTGCCGGTGCCGCCCTGGGCCTGCTCGCCGTGCCCGGCGTTCACGGCTTTGTCGGCGCTGATGCCGCCGGAGCTCGCGACGTGGACGAAGGCGGGGACGGCCGTGCCGATCAGCACCGCGGCCGCCGCGAAGCCGACGATCGCCTGGCGCTTGCGGGTGCGCCGCACGGGCACCGCACGGCGCAGGTGGTCCAGGGCGCCCTCGGAGGGCTGGAGGTCCGCCACGGCGCCGTGGAGCAGTCGCCGCAGCGCCAGTTCGTCGCCCGCGAAGGGATCGTCCCCCGAGAAGAGGTCGTCGCCCCCGAGGCTCCCACCAGCGGCCCGGCCGTCGCCGCCCCGCCCGTTGTCAGGCGCGGGCGCATCGGCACGCGCTCCGAAGTCACGCGGTCCGTCGTTGTCCGGCCCGTTCACAATCCTGTGTCCCATGTCGTCGCGACCCTTGTCGGGCAGCCCGCTCGTCGCGTCGGAGCCCTCACGATCGTGGCCCTTGCCGTCGGAGCTCATGCCGTCGCCTCCATCGCGACGCGCAGCGCCGCGATGCCACGCGAGCCGTACGCCTTCACCGAGCCCAGGGATATGCCGAGCGTCTCGGCGACCTGCGCCTCCGTCATGTCCGCGAAGTATCGCAGTACCAGCACCTCGCGCTGCCGCCGTTGCAGCCCGCGCATCGCCTTGATGAGCGCGTCCCGCTCCAGCTGGTCGTAGGCGCCCTCCTCCGCGCTCGCCATGTCCGGCATCGGCTTGGACAGCAGCTTGAGCCCGAGGATGCGGCGGCGCAGCGCGGAACGGGACAGGTTGACGACCGTCTGCCGCAGGTAGGCCAGCGTCTTCTCGGGGTCCCGGACGCGGTTGCGGGCGGAGTGGACGCGGATGAACGCCTCCTGGACCACGTCCTCGCAGGAGGCCGTGTCGTCGAGGAGCAGCGCGGCGAGGCCGAGGAGCGAGCGGTAGTGCGCCCGGTAGGTCTCGGTCAGGTGATCGACGGTGGTGCCCGCGGCCACGATGCCTTCAGCGCTCTCGCGCGGTGCGGGGATGCCGGTCACACCGGATGTCCGGGTCCTGGTGGACGCGGAAGTCGACACGGGAGCGGGCACGGGGGTGATCACCGGCATGCCGCCGGCCGGACGCGGACGCCTGAGCGGGCGCACCGCGGTGCCGCGTACGGGGATCGCGATCGCGCCCCGCACGGGGACGACTGCCGCGCCACGGAGCGGGACGACCGCTGCGATGTCGAGTACCTCTGCCACGCCTGTTGGACACGCTTCCCCCCGTCAGGGTTGTACGAGCACGCCACCGTTCTTGACGATGAGTCAATTGCCATCATGCGTACCCGATCATCCCCAATGCCCCGTTTTCACAGCACCTCACGCGACACGCCACCAGGGCGCACGCAGAGACGCCCCCCACCCAACTACCGGTTGCAGCAAGAGGGAAGAGCATCGTCGAACATGGCGTCACCCCAGTTCAAGGGGCATCTCACGCCGACTTGCTCACAAGGCGTTCACAGATCCTACAAAGCTGACCGGTCGGCCGTCGCCGATTTCCGGACGCTCGTGGACACTCAGGGGCGCTCGCGATCATCCAGATGGTCTGGACCAACCGGACGGTCCGGGCGAATGATCGACTCCGCGATCTGTACGGCGTTCAGCGCCGCGCCCTTGCGCAGGTTGTCGCCGCAGACGAAGAACTCGAGCGTTCGCTCGTCGTCCATCGAGCGACGCACCCGCCCCACCCAGACCGGATCCGTCCCCACGACGTCGGCGGGCGTGGGGAAGTCGCCCGCGGCCGGATCGTCGTAGAGCACCACACCCGGAGAGGTCGCCAGGATCTCGTGCGCCCGCGCGACGCTGACCGGCTGCTCGAAGCGCGCGTGGACGGAGACGGAGTGCGCGGTCACCACCGGGACGCGCACGCACGTGGCGGCGACCGGAAGCCCGGGAAGGTCGAGGATCTTGCGCGTCTCCTCGCGGATCCGCAGCTCCTCGGAGGACCAGCCGTCCGCCCCCAGGGACCCGGACCAGGGCACCACATTGAGCGCGACCGGCCCGGGGAAGGGCCCGGTGTCGTCGCCGACGGCCCGTCGTACGTCGCCGGGATGGTTGCCCAGCTCGGTCCCGGCCACCAGCGACAGCTGCTCGCGCAGGGCGGCGACACCCGCCTGCCCGCCTCCGCTCGCGGCCTGCTGGGCGGTCACCACCAGCTCACCGAGGCCGAACTCCGCGTGCAGGGCGCCCACGGCGACGATCAGCGCCAGCGTGGAGCAGCCCGGGCTCGCGACGATGCCCCGCGGCCGTACCCGTACGGCGTGCGGGTTGATCTCCGGGACCACCAGCGGCACGTCCGGATCCGCCCGGAACGCGACGGAGGTGTCGACGACCACCGCGCCCTTGGCGGCGGCGATCGGCGCCCACCGCGCCGCGATGTCCTCGGGCGCGAGGAAGAGGGCGAGGTCGACGCCCTCCAGAACGTCCTCGCTCAGCGCGAGGACCTCGACCTCCTCCCCGCGCACGGCCAGCTTGCGGCCGGCCGAACGCGGGGAGGCGACGAGTCGGATCTCGCCCCAGACATCTGCGTGCTGCGACAGGAGCTGGAGCATGACCGCGCCGACGGCCCCGGTCGCTCCCACGACCGCGAGCGTCGGTTTGCGGGTCATCGGTTCGTCACCGGCCGGTGCCGCCGTAGACGACGGCCTCGTCCGAGTCGCTGTCGAGACCGAAGGCGGTGTGGACGGCCGTCACGGCCTCGTTCACATCGTCCGCGCGGGTGACCACCGAGATGCGGATCTCGGAGGTCGAGATCAGCTCGATGTTCACACCGGCGTCGGACAGCGCCTGGAAGAAGGAGGCGGTGACGCCCGGGTTCGTCTTCATACCCGCGCCGACCAGGGAGATCTTGCCGATCTGGTCGTCGTAGCGCAGCGAGTCGAAGCCGATCGCGCCCTTCGCCTTGTCCAGGGCGTCCATGGCCTTGCGGCCCTCGGCCTTGGGGAGGGTGAAGGAGATGTCCGTCAGGCCGGTGGAGGCGGCGGACACGTTCTGCACGATCATGTCGATGTTGATCTCGGCGTCCGCGACGGCCCGGAAGATGGCCGCGGCCTCGCCCGGCTTGTCCGGCACGCCGACGACGGTGATCTTCGCCTCGGAGGTGTCGTGGGCGACACCGGAGATGATGGCCTGCTCCACCTTGCGGTCCCCTTGTGGTTCGTTGCTGACCCACGTGCCCTGCAGCCCCGAGAAGGACGAGCGGACGTGGATCGGGATGTTGTAACGGCGTGCGTACTCGACGCACCGGTGCAGCAGCACCTTGGAGCCGGAGGCGGCGAGCTCCAGCATGTCCTCGAAGGAGATCCAGTCGATCTTCTTCGCCTTCTTCACCACACGCGGGTCGGCCGTGAACACACCGTCGACGTCGGTGTAGATCTCGCAGACCTCGGCGTCCAGCGCGGCGGCCAGCGCCACGGCCGTGGTGTCGGACCCACCACGACCCAGCGTGGTGATGTCCTTCTTGTCCTGGGACACGCCCTGGAAGCCGGCCACGATCGCGATGTTGCCCTCGTCGAGGGCGGTACGGATCCGGCCCGGCGTGACATCGATGATGCGCGCTTTGTTGTGGACCGAGTCGGTGATGACACCGGCCTGGCTGCCCGTGAACGACTGGGCCTCGTGGCCCAGGTTTTTGATCGCCATGGCCAGCAGGGCCATGGAGATCCGCTCTCCGGCGGTCAGCAGCATGTCGAACTCACGCCCGGCAGGGATCGGGGATACCTGCTCGGCGAGATCGATCAACTCGTCCGTCGTGTCGCCCATCGCGGAAACCACGACGACCACCTGGTGGCCGTTCTTCTTGGCGTCCACGATCCGCTTGGCGACGCGCTTGATGCCTTCGGCATCCGCAACGGAGGAGCCTCCGTACTTCTGCACGACAAGGCCCACGTGCGCTCCTCGCTCAGTCTCTGCCGCAGTCATTACTGCGGTCGGCTCAGTTTAACGAGCGGCCCGGAATCGCCGACCGTATATCACATCCTGAGATGTCCCGCTCAGTAAGTGATCTCGGCCGGGCGGCCGGGCCGCCCGCGGGAGTCCCCCTGCCCGGACGGGGCGGGGGTACGCGGAGGTGTGCGCGGGCTCACACGCGACGGGCCCACTGCTCCGGTGCACCGCCCCGGGCGCGTCGGGGGTCACCAGGGGCTCCCCGGGGGCCGGACGTGCAGCAGGTGCGCGGTGAAGGGGTGCTCCTCCCCCAGCGCCCGTACGGTGTCGGCGACCACCGCGTCGAACTCGGCCGCCGCCCGCTCGACCTCCCCCACCGCCTCGTAGAGCCGGACCAGGTTCAGCCGCGAGGTCAGCGTCTCCGGGTGGTCGGGACCGAGCAGCCGACTGCGCTCGCCGAGCGTCTGCTCGTGCAGCGCGATGGCCTGCTCCAGGCGCAGGTCGTCCTGGTAGGCGACGGCCAGGTTGTTCCGGACCCGCAGGGTGTCCCGGTGGGCGGGGCCCCGCAGGCGTTCGAGCCCGGCAAGTGCCTTCTCGAGCAGGGTGACCGCACTCGTCGTGTCTCCCTGTTTGCGCCAGGTGACCGCGAGCCGACCCCGGGCCAGATGCGTCTCGGCCCGGTCCTCGCCGAGGACCCGCTCCAGATCGGCGACGACCCGCTCCTGGAGGTCGGCCGACGCCCACAGCTCCCCTTCGATGGCCCAGCACTCGGCGACGCCCTCGCGGCTGCCGACGGTCTCCGGGTGGTCCTCGCCGAGCACGCGCTCCCGGCATGCGACGGCCCGGTCGAACCAGTGCGCGGCCCGCAGCGTGTCGCTGTGCTGCAGGAAGAACCAGGCCGCCCGGTCCACCAGCGCGGCCGTGCGCGCGGTGTCGGCCGCCGGGTCGACGTGCTCGACGTACGTCTCGACGTGCGGGAACAGCTCGCGCCACGCGCCCCACTCCGCCGCGCCCGCGACACCCTGCGGCACGGCCGACGTCAGCGTCTCCTCCGCGAGAGCGCGGGCCGCGTCGATGTCCTCGGCGCGCCGGTGCGGATCGCTCCCGTCCGCCGTGCGCGCGACGGCCTGCACGAGCCGGTGTACGGAGACGGCGCCGTCCTCGTGCAACGTCACCATGCTGTGCGCGGCGAGCCGGCCGACCGCGCGCCGCACGACGTGCGCGGGGCCGAGCCGATCGAGCAGGTGCCGGGGGATCCGGTCGGGGCCCCACCAGGCGAGGACCCGCAGGATGGTCCCGGTGAGCGGATCGGCGGCCACGAGCCGGTCCAGGGTCAGCCGCCAGGTCCGGGCGACTGCCTGCCGCCCGTCGCCCGGCATCTCGTACAACTCGCTCGGGTACTGCCGTAGTTGATCGAGGTACTCGCCGGGCGTCGTACGGGTCTCGGCGCAGTAGGCCGCAGCCTGGGCGACCGCGAGCGGCAGGTGGCCCAGCATGGCGCAGAGCGTCTCCACGGCGCAGGCGTCCCGGGGGCCGAGACCGGTGACGACCTGCGTGAACATCTCGTACGACTCGTCCACGTCCGGCACCGTGAGGGCCAGGACCTCGGCGAGGCCGTGCCAGCCGCCCGCCTGGCGGGTGGTGATCAGGATCCGGCCGCGCCGGGCGACGCGCGAGAGGAGGGACTCGACGTCGGCGGCCTCGGTGACGTTGTCGAGCACGAGCAGCCACCCGTCGTGCGTGGACAGCCACTGCAACGCCCGCTCGCGCAGGGCCTCCTGCGGCAGTACGTCGATCAGCGCGGGCTGCATGGCGCCGGCGAGGTCGGCCAGCCCGGCGTCGAGCTCCGCGCGGCTCTCGGCGGTGATCCACCAGGTGGGCCGGTGGCACTCGGCGCGCAGGGCCGCCCAGTGGGCCGCGAGCGTCGACTTCCCGATGCCGCCGAGCCCTCGGACGGCCACGACGCGGCGGTCCGGGGTGTCGAAGTGCGTGTCCAGCCACCCCAGTTCCCGCTCACGGCCGACGAACCGCACGGCCGTGCGCGGGATCTTGACCAGCCCGTCCGGGCACTCCGCCGGGGCCAGGGCCTCCGGCGGCAGCAGGATCGCCCGCTCGACCTGGGTGACGTAGTCCCCGGTCGCGACCCGCCCGATGTTCCCGCCGGCCGCGACGGACCGATCTCCGGCGGCTTCGATGCCGTTCACGCGTCGCCCGTCGACACGCTCCCGATGTCACCACCGGCGGCGACGGACCGGTCCCCGGAGGCGGTGACGGACCCGGTGGACGGCACAGACGGCATCGCGGGCGCGGGCGGGGTGGGTGTCGGCGTAGTGGGTGCGGGCGGCGCGGGCGGTGTCGGCACCTGCGCGCCGTTCCCCGTGGTCACGGAGCCGATGTTCCCTCCTGCGGCGACGGACCGCTCGCCGGAGGCGGTCACCGCGCAGGAGGACCCGACAGCGGAAGCCCCCGCGGACCGCGACCACAGCGACAGCCCCAGACCCGCGGCGGCCAGCACGACCCCCACCACGCTCGCGATCTGGTCGGCCTTCCCGAGGTCGACGACGGCCACGACGACCAGCGCCACGATCCCGGCGAGCCCGGCGCCAACGCCGGTCCACAACAACGTTCTTGACCGTCCCCCACCTGTCATGGACCCATGATGGCAGGCGGACGGCGCGTGACCGCGGCTACTTCTTCAGCGTGCCCAGGCCCAGCGGTCCGGCGATCTCCTCCGCCATGACCCGGCCCGCCTCCTCCGCGAGGTCTTCCTCCGTCAGGTCCTCGTCCGTGTCGAGACCGTCCAGCGCCGCCAGCGGCTGGTCGAGACGGACGTGGGCGACGAGGGACTGCAGCGCCCGCAGGGTCGCCGATGCCGTCGGACCCCAGTTGGAGAAGTAGGAGAACTGCCACCACCACAGCGCCTCGCTCGTGCGCCCGGCCCGGTAGTGGGCGAGGCCGTGCCGCAGGTCGGTGACGATGTCGGCGAGGTTGTCGGAGATCCGGGCCGGAACCGGCGCCTTGCGCGGCTCGTACGGGTCGAAGACCTCCGAGAAGACGTCCACCGGGTCCAGCATCACCGCGAAGCGCTCGCGCAGGTCGTCGACGTCCGGCTCCGGACCCGTGTCGGGCTCGTACCGCTCGTCCGGGACGATGTCCTCGTGCGCGCCCAGCCGGCCGCCGGCGAGCAGCAGCTGGGAGATCTCCAGGAGCAGGAAGGGCACCGCGCTGTCGGGCTCGTCGCCCTTGGCCACTTCCGTGGTGGCCACGATGAAGGACTCGATCGAGTCGGCGATCTGGACCGCGAAGTCGTCCGGATCCTGCGTGATCGCGTGCAGTGTGGCGTCAGACATCGCGGGTGCCTCCTTCGGGCGCGGCCGGCGCGCGGACCCTGTCGTCATACATCTAGCAGTCGCCGCCCCTCGAAGGCACGCCCCAGGGTGACCTCGTCGGCGTACTCCAGATCGCCGCCGACCGGCAGACCGCTCGCCAGCCTCGTGACCTTGAGCCCCATGGGCTTGATCATCCGCGCCAGGTACGTCGCGGTGGCCTCGCCCTCCAGGTTCGGGTCGGTCGCCAGGATCAGCTCGGTGACCGTCCCGTCCGCGAGCCGCGCGAGCAGCTCACGGATGCGCAGGTCGTCCGGGCCGACGCCCTCGATCGGGCTGATCGCGCCGCCGAGTACGTGGTAGCGCCCGCGGAACTCACGCGTCCGCTCGATCGCCACGACGTCCTTCGGCTCCTCGACCACACAGATGACCGACAGGTCCCGGCGCGGGTCGCGGCAGATGTTGCACTGCTCCTGCTGCGCCACGTTCCCGCAGACCGCGCAGAACCGGACCTTCTCCTTGACCTCCAGGAGCGCGTGCGCGAGACGACGGACGTCGGTCGGCTCGGCCTGGAGGATGTGGAAGGCGATCCGCTGCGCGCTCTTGGGACCGACGCCGGGCAGCCTGCCCAGCTCGTCGATGAGGTCCTGAACCACGCCTTCGTACAACGGAACGCCCTTCTCAGAAGTGCTTGATTCTTACGGTAGTGGCTGCCGGGGCGCCTTAGAAGCCCAGGCACGGGAACGGCTCGGAAGCAGGGCCCGGAAGGGGGGCTCGGAAGCGCAGCTCAGAAGCCCAGGCCCGGCATGCCGCCCAGGCCCTGCGCCAGCGGGCCCAGCTTGTCCTGCTGGAGCTGCTGGGCGTTGTCGTTGGCGGCCTTGACCGCCGCCACGACCAGGTCGGCCAGCGTCTCGGTGTCCTCGGGGTCGACGGCCTTGGGGTCGATCACCAGGCCGCGCAGCTCGCCGGAGCCGGTGACCGTCGCCGTCACCAGGCCGCCGCCCGCCTGGCCCTCGACCTCGGTCGCGGCGAGCTCCTCCTGGGCACGCGCGAGATCCTGCTGCATCTTCTGGGCCTGCTGGAGGAGCTGCTGCATGTTGGGCTGGCCACCACCGGGAATCACGGTCACTCCTGATGTTCGGTATGTCGGTATGCCGAGCCTACGTGGTCCATGCCCGGCCTGCCGCCACAACTCTTTCGAGTGAGAAACTGCGGGCTCCTCTACCTGATCAAGACCCCCTTGTGGGCGGAAATCCCGGGATTCCGGGCCCACAGCCCACCATTCGGCGGTAGGAAGGGCAGGCACCACGTGCACCGCACGTCACAGAAGGACACGAGCGCTGAGCTGAACAGAGGAGTGCCCCGGTGAGCCAGCAGCCGGAGATGCAGCCGCCGCAGCCGCCGCCCGGGCAGCCGGGACAGCCCGGGGGACCCGCCGCGAGCCGCGATCTGACCGGGACGCCGTTCCCGCTCGGCGACTGGGGCGAGCCCGCGGAGCGTCTGGACGAGCTCTACCGCTGGGTCGAGTCCAACGCGTTGCGCACGGCGGAGTGGTACCTGTCCGACCGGGTCTGGAAGCGCCGCTGCGCGCGGGCCCTGCGGGTCGGTACGGCGCTGGGCGTCATCGCCGGCGCCGCGCTGCCGCTGCTCGACCTCACCGGAGTGGCGGCGGACGGGGCGGCGGGCTGGGGGTATCTGTCACTGCTGCTCGGCGCCGCCTGTATGGCCTGCGACCGGTACTTCGGGCTGACCTCGGGCTGGATAAGGGACGTGGCGACGGCCCAGGCGGTACAGCGCAGACTCCAGGCCCTCCAGTTCGACTGGGCGTCGGAGAGCGTACGGGAGGTCCTCGGCCCCACGGAGGGCACCGCGAGCGAGGCGGCGGAACGGTGCCTCGGGGTGCTGCGGCGGTTCTCGGAGGACGTGACGGAGCTCGTACGGGCGGAGACGGCGGACTGGATGGTCGAGTTCCGCTCGGGCCCCGCGCCGCTGGCCCTCCAGTCGGTGGGCGTCGGAACGCCCCGCCCGGAGGGCACGCAGCCCTCGGCCCGCTTCCCGCTCCCCCCGGGCACCCGCCCGAACATGCCGCGGCAGCGGCCGCCGGAGCCGCGCTGAGACGGGCGCCCCTCGCCGGAGGGGCGCCCGCCGCACAAGCGGAGGATCGGCTCAGTGCAGGATCAGCTCAGGATGATCATCGAGCCCTGACCGAGGCTCCGTGTCGCCGCCGCGTGCAGCCCCAGCCACACATGGCGCTCACGCGCGAACGGATTGTCGTCGTACGCGATCGCTCCCGCCGGCTCCTCCAGCGAGGTCGGCCGCTCCGGCGGGAGCGGAGCGGCCGGCGGGTTGGCCGGGTCGATCCCGATCGCGGGGGCGACGAACTCCAGCTCCCGCAGCAGCCCGTGCGAGGACCCCAGCGGACCGCCGCCCTCCAGGAGCTCGTCGCTGGAGAGCGGGGCCGGGAAGTCCACGGGGACGTACGCGCCCGCGTGGTCGTAGTGCCAGACGAGGTGGGACTGCTGTGCGGTCGCCTCGAACATCTCGAGGAGCTGCTCGTAGTCCCCGCCGAGCTCGTCGACCGGTTCGACGGCGAGTCCGCACATCAGCAGCAGATAGGCGCGGCGCAGGAAGTGCAGGGCCTCGTAGTCGAATCCGGCGACGGGCGCCACGTCGCCGGAGAGCCCCGGCATGTAGGCGTAGACGGGGATGGTCGGCAGACCGGACGCGGTCAGGGCCTTGTCGTAGGCGGCGATCTCTTCGGCGAAGGGATTGTCGGGGCTGTGGCACAGCACGTCGACAAGAGGGACCAGCCACAGGTCACAGGCCAAGGGAGGCTCTCTCTCCGTCAGTTGCAGGGACGGCCAGGGTAGTCGGCGCGGTCCGCGCCGCACACCCGCTGGGGACCTGCCCCTCGACACGCCCGCCGACACCCGCACGGGGCCCCGGGTCAACCCGCCCGCTGCTCCAGGCGGTCCGCCCACGCCAGGGACTGGGTGTTGTACGCCTGGACGACCGCGACCGCCGCCTCCGCGTCGCCGAGGGTGAGCGCGTCGACGAGATCCACGTGCCCGCTCCACAGCCAGCCGAGCAGATCGCGGTCGGAGCGCAGATACGGCACGGAGAACACCCACGCCTGGACCCGCAGTCGGTGCAGGAAGTCGGCGATGTAGTCGTTGTCGGACACCAGGCGAGCCAGCTCGCGCCAGTAGCGGATGTCGTACCCGATGAGGATGTCCAGGTCACCGGCGCGCGCCGCCCGGGCCGCGGCCTCGCCCCGGCGCCGTACGGAAACGAGCGCGACCCCGCGCGAGACGTCGGGACCGGGCGGATGGACGACGGGATCGTGGCGGCGGAAGATGCCGTCCACGACGAGCATCCGGGCCTCGACCATCCCGCGGTAGTCGTCGATCGTGAACTGGTGCACGCGGAAGCCGCGGTGCTGGTCGGAGTCGAGGAGCCCCTGCGCGGAGAGGTCGACGAGGGCTTCGCGTACGGGCGTCGCCGACACCCCGTACTGCTCGGCGATCTGCTTGACGGTGAATTCCTCGCCGGGCTGCAAACGCCCAGCGAGCACTTCGTCACGGAGCGCGTCCGCGATCTGCCGCCGCAGGGTGTTGCGGGTGACAGCTCCGCTCGCGGGCATGTTGGTCGGCCCCCTCCGTCCGGCTTCGGACACCCTAGACCAGACGGAGGGTTCGGCTCCGTGACGCTTCTTACCCTTACGCGAAGCTTGCGCGGTACACGTGCCTGTCGCGCCGTTACGCGTGCCTGTTACGCGGTGTGCTCGTCGGCCACGGAGAGCGCCGCGTCGAGGGCGGCGAGACCCTCCTTGGCCTCGGCCTCGGAGACGTTGCAGGCGGGGACGGCGTGGGTGCGGTTCATGTTGATGAAGGGCCACAGACCGTGCTTCTTGGCCGCCGCGCCGAAGGCCGCCATCGGGGCGTTGGCCTCGCCCGCCGCGTTGTACGGGACGAGCGGCTCGCGCGTCTCCTTGTTCTTGACGAGGTCGAGCGCCCAGAACGTACCCATGCCGCGCACCTCGCCGACGGACGGGTGGCGCTCGGCGAGCTCGCGCAGGCCGGGGCCGAGGACGGTCTCGCCGATGTGGGCGGAGTGCTCGACGACCTTCTCGTCCTCCATGACCTGGATGGTGGCCACGGCGGCGGCGCAGGCGAGCGGGTGACCGGAGTAGGTCAGGCCGCCCGGGTAGGGCCGCTTGTCGAAGGTCGCGGCGATCTCGGCGGAGATGGCGACACCACCGAGAGGCACGTAGCCCGAGTTCACGCCCTTGGCGAAGGTCATCAGGTCGGGCACGACGTCGAAGTGCTCGGCGGCGAACCACTTGCCGGTGCGGCCGAAGCCCGCCATGACCTCGTCGAGGACGAAGACGATGCCGTACTTGTCGCAGATCTCGCGGACGCCCGCGAGGTAGCCCGGCGGCGGGGTCATGATGCCGGCGGTGCCGGGGACGGTCTCCAGGATGATCGCGGCGATGGTGGCCGGACCCTCGAAGGCGATGGTGTCCTCCAGGTGCGCGAGGGCGCGCTCGCACTCCTGCTGCTCGTTCTCGGCGTAGAAGGGCGAGCGGTAGAGGAACGGCGCCCAGAAGCGCACGACGCCCGCGGAGCCGGTGTCGGAGGCCCAGCGGCGCGGGTCGCCGGTCAGGTTGATCGCGGTGGAGGTGGCGCCGTGGTACGAGCGGAAGGCGGAGAGCACCTTGTGGCGGCCGGTGTGCAGCCGGGCCATCCGTACGGCGTTCTCGACGGCCTCGGCGCCGCCGTTGGTGAAGAAGATCTTGTCCAGGTCGCCGGGGGTGCGCTCGGCGATGAGGCGTGCGGCCTCGGAGCGTACGTCGATGGCGAAGGCGGGCGCGAAGGTGGTGAGCTTCGCGGCCTGCTCCTGGATGGCGGCGACCACGCGCGGGTGCTGGTAGCCGATGTTGGTGTAGACGAGGCCGCTGGTGAAGTCGAGGTAGCGGTTGCCGTCGTAGTCCCAGAAGTACGAACCCTCGGCACCGGCGACGGCGAGCGGGTCGATCAGGCCTTGGGCGGACCAGGAATGGAACACATGCGCGCGGTCGGCGGCCTTCACGGCCGCGCCGGCCTGGGGATCGGGTACGACATGAGGGGTCATGCGCCCAGGGTAAGTACCCGCAGGTCGGAGCGGCCATGACCATCTTGTCCACCGAGACCGGGAGGGACCCGACAGGTTGCCGCGCGCACGGGACGGCGCTCCGGCGAGCGCGACCTCGACCTTGACCCCGACCATTGACAGCATCCTGTCGACATGACAGCCTTCTGTCATAGAAGGAACGGCACCGACAACCGCAGGAGGCCCCGAAAGGCCCCGCACCGTCCACCTCGCCGTCTACGACACCCTCGCCGACTGGGAGGCGGGCCACGCCACCGCCTGGCTCGCCAGGACCGGCCACGAGATCCGTACGGTCGGACCCACCACCGACGCCGTCACGTCCATCGGCGGCCTCCGCATCACCCCCGACCTCGCCCTCGAGGACCTCCGCCCGGAGGACAGCGCGCTCCTGATCCTCCCGGGCGCCGACCTCTGGGACACCAGCGCCGACCTCGCCCCCTTCGCGGCCGCGGCCCGCCGCTTCCTCGACGCCGGCGTCCCCGTCGCCGCCATCTGCGGCGCCACGGCGGGACTGGCCCGCGAGGGCCTCCTCGACGACCGTCCGCACACCAGCGCCGTCTCGTTCTACCTGGCCGCGACCGGCTACAAGGGCGGCGAGCACTACGTCGACACGGACGCGGTCACCGACGGCGACCTGATCACCGCCGGACCCACCGAGCCGGTCGCGTTCGCCCGCGAGGTGCTCGGGAAGATGGGCGCCTTCGAGGGCGCCAAGCTGGACGCCTGGTACCGCCTCTTCCACGACTCGGACCCGGCGGCGTACGAAGAGCTCAACGCGTGAGCCGCGATCAGCAGGACGCCCTCTCCCGTACGGCCCTCGGCGTCTTCCGCCTCAACGGTCAGTTCCTCGCCGTGTCCGAGAAACTGGCCGAGCCGGCCGGCCTCACCGCCGCCTGGTGGCAGGTCCTGGGCGCCGTCCTGCCCGAACCGCTCCCGGTCGCCGGCATCGCCCGGGTCATGGGCATCACCCGCCAGAGCGTCCAGCGAATCGCGGACCTGCTGGTGGAGCGGGGCCTCGCCGCGTACGAACCGAATCCCGCCCACCGCCGCGCCAAGCTCCTCACCCCCACCCCCGAGGGCCGCGCCGCGATCCAGCGCATCGACCCGGGCCACGCGGACCTCGCGGCCCGGCTCGCGGCCGCCCTCGGCGGCCAGGCGGAGTTCGACGAGACCGTACGGGTCCTGGAGCGGCTCTCCCGGGCACTGGAGGCAGTGGGGACCGAGGAGCCCCTGCCGGAACCCTGAGACCGCGGAACCCTGAGACCGCTGACCCGCCGGCCCCGGCGGGCGGGTTCCGTTGGGTTCACACCCCGTCGGCCAGGGCCCCCGTCACGTACGCCATCGCCCGGGTGAACTCGGGGTCCGTCATCCGGCGGCCCATCTCCGCCTCGTCGACGTCCTCGATGTGGGTCTGGATCCACCACAGGTTCCCGAACGGATCGCGGACCCGGCCGACCTTGTCGCCGAAGAAGAGGTGCGTCACCTCCGTGACCGACGTACCGCCCGCCTCGACGGCCTGCCGGTGCACGGCCTCCGCGTCCTCCACGTACAGCCGGATGAACGCGGGCGTCGCCTCCCAGCCCGGCGGACTGTCGAAGGCCATCAGCCGCCCGTTCCCGATCCGCAGCTCGGTATGGCCGATCTTCCCGTCGTCCATGACGACACGGCCCAGATCCTCGGCCCCGAAAGCGCGCTCCAGATAATCGATGAGCCCGGCGGTGTCGTGGCCGATGATCCAGGGGGTGACGGTGGTGTACCCCTCGGGAATCGGCTGGACCTGACTCCGCGGCTGCGTGTTCTCGCTCTCGCTCATGCCTCGAAGGTAGAGGCCAAAGAGGTCAGATCCTGTCCTATTGCGAGCAGTTCCGTGGCCGCGCTGCGCAGGAGCAGCGGATGGACGAACCGCCCCGGCCCGGTCGGCGGACACCGCCAGGCCAGCGGCCAGGTCCGACCCGTCAACGCCGGTACCGGTACGTAGCTCACATGGGCAGGTCCGGCATTGAGGCGGGTCACGCCGCGCGGCCAGGAACGGTGGGCGGTCGTACCGGCCGGGACGAGGAAGTAGACGCCTTGGCGCCCGTTCGCCTCCGTGACGACGGGACCGGGATCGCCGGCCGTCAGCTGCTCCATCCAGTCGGCGAGCCGTCGGCCGTCGACGCCGTCGACGCGGACGGCGTCGAATTGCACGCCGGCCTTGCGGAGTTGGAATCCGGAAACTGGAATCCAATCCAGGTTTACCTGTCGATTCTCTGCATTCACAAGGACATGTTCCCGCGTCGCAGCTAGCGTTTTCCACGACTGAGGAGGGCGCGTCGGCAACCCCTTGACCTGCGCCAACGCCCTCTGCAGGCAGTCGAATTCGGCGGGGAGCAGTTGAGACCGGTTGAGATCGGTTGAGTCCGAATGGGGATCGCGATGGCGCGAGCGGAGAACAAGGAAACGGCGGGTCCCGCGGCACGGATGGCTGCCGTGGTGGCGAAGAGATTGCGAGTGAAGAAAGGCCTGACGCAGGACCAACTGGGGGCGCAGATGGGATACACCGGCGCGGCGATCAGCGCCATGGAGACCCTCGCGCAGCCGGTGAGCGACGAGATGCTGGTGCAGCTGGAGAGGGTGCTGGGAGAGGGCACGGGCATCTTCGAGGAGATGCGGGAGCTCGTACGGCTGGAGAAGCTGCCGTCGCAGTTCCGGGGTTACGCGCCGATCGAGCAGAAGGCGGTGAGCCTGAGCCTGTACGCGAACCACGTGGTGCACGGGCTCTTCCAGACGGAGGCGTACGCGCGGGCGCTGATCGCGGGTGGCTATCCGGAGCCGACCCCGGAACGGGTGGAGGAGCTGGTCGAGGCGCGGATGGCGCGCAAGGTGCTGATCGAGCGGACACCGCCGTGCCTGATCGAGCTGGTGCTGGACGAGTCGGTGCTGGAGAGGCCGTTCGGGAGCGAGGAGGTCATGAGGGAGCAGTTGTTGCACCTGGCGGAGTGCGCCCGGCGCCGCAATGTCCACCTCCAGATCCTGCCGAAGAACGCCGGACTCAGCGGCGAGTACGCCGGCGCACGTGGCACTCTGGAGATGGCCGAAACTCCGGACCACGACCGTCTGACCTTCCTGGAGATCCAGGGCGAGAGCCTGCTGATCAGCGACCGGGCAAAGGTCAGTACGCACGCCCAGCGGTATGCGAAGATCCGGGCACAGGCCCTGGACCCGCGCGAGTCACTGGGCCTCATCGAACGGTTGGCGGGAGCACAGAGATGAGCGAGACCCTTCGCTGGTTCAAGTCGAGCTACAGCGACGACGGTGGCGGCAGCTGCGTCGAAGTGGCCTTCGACGCGGGCGGCGACACCACCGTCCGCCTCCGTGACTCCAAGGTCACCGACGGCCCCACCTTCGCCGTCGCCCCCACGACCTGGACCGCGTTCCTCGCCTGGCAGGACTGACGACGAAGGGGCCGGCTCGCGGTCGTTCCGCGGGCCGGCCCCCTGAGTCACGCATCAGCAGTACAGGTTCGCACCCGTCGGCACGCCGAGAATCTGCGTGAACTGCTGGTACTTGCTCACGCGGCTCTGGACCTGCGCCGGGTTCTTGCCGTCGCACTCCAGCGCGCCGTTGATCGAGCGGATCGTCTGGCCGAAGCCCGCGCCGTTGACCATGGCGTTGTGGCCGGTCATCGTGCCGGGGCCGTTCTGGGTGTTCCAGTACCAGAGGCCGGTCTTCCAGGCGACGGGCGCCTCGCGCTCGACGCGGTACGGGTTGTTGAGCAGGTCGATGCCGAGGGCGTCACCCGCGGCCTTGTAGTTGAAGTTCCAGGAGAGCTGGATGGGGCCTCGGCCGTAGTAGGCGGCCTGGCCTGCGGGGCAGCCGTAGGGCTGGCTGCTGTCGCAGTAGTGCGGGTAGTTGGCGGTGTTCTGCTCCACGATGTGGACCAGGCCGCCGGTCTCGTGGCTGACGTTGGCGAGGAAGGCCGCGGCCTCCTGGCGCTTCACTGTGTCGCTGCCCGTGTTGGCGAACCCGGGATAGGCGCTGAGGGCCGCCGTGAGACCGCTGTACGTGTAGAAGGAGTTCCGGCTCGGGAACATCTGGTTGAACTGGGCCTCGGAGACGACGAATCCGGACGACGGCGGCGGGGTCGTGCCGCCGCCGCAGGCGCCCTCGTCGCGCCAGACGTCGGAGGAGCCGGGGCGTTCGTTCTGGGTCCACCACTTGGCGTACCAGTTGTGGCCGTTGTACGAGGCGGTCATGCCGCCGGTGTACACGCTGCCGGAGTTCCAGGCGGTCACGCAGGCGGGCGCCGCGCCGGCCGTGGCGGCGGGGAGGAACACGGCCAGCCCGACGGCCGTACAGAGTGCGGACACGAGAATGAGCAGACGTCGCAACATGCGCTCGTCCTTCCGTGGGGGAAGGCAAGCGAAGCGTCTTTGGTCTGGACCTGTCAAGGTCTAGACCAACACTTGTGACAGACGGCGGTCACTCTCGGGCAGAGCCCCCATGGGCGCTCCGTCAGCGCTTGAGTACGCGCTCCAACAGGCTTGTGAGCAGCTCGCGTTCGAGCTTCGACAGGGGCTCCATCAGCTCGTCCTGAGCTCCGGCGAGCACCTCGTCGAGGCGCTCCAGATGCCTGCCGCCCTGCTCGGTCAGGGTGATGACGTTGCGTCGGCGGTCCTCGGGGTCGGGGGTGCGCTCGACGTGTCCGCGTTCGGCGAGTTCGTTGATGACGGCGACGAGGTCGCTGCGGTAGATGCCGGTGCGACGGCTCAGGCCGGCCTGGCTGGTCGATCCGTACTCGTCGAGCGAGGCGAGCACCGCGTAGTGCCACTTGCGGGCGTCCTCTTCCGCGAGGCCCGCGGTGACCAGACGGTCCGCACGGGCGGCGGTCAGGGCCAGGAGGCGGCTGGGCATGCCGCGGAGGCGGGCCGGGGTCTGACCCTCGCTCATCTCGGAGGCGTCGCCTCCGCTGTCCGTCGTCATGCCCGCAGATTACCCCTTGCGTTAGTGGTCCGAACGATGTAGCTTCGTTAGCACCACAAACGTTAGAGTGACGAACGTTGGATGGGCGAACGAATCACGTCCAGAACTCAGGGGGCAACACCATGACCACCACCGCATCCACCACCACCGCACCCCTCGCCGACGCGCGCGCCGCCGACGCCCGCGCCGTCGGCCTGGCCCACTACGCCGCCCGCGGCGTCCTGGAGCACGTCCTGGCCCGGCACGGCATCACGTTCCAGCAGCAGGTCGCCCTGCGCGCCGCCGTCATTGCCGACGCCCCGCAGACACCGGACGATCTCGTCACCCAGGTCCGGGACTCCCTCAAGGCCGATCCGGCCGACATCCACGCCACTCTCGACGAGCTGCTGGCCAAGCAGCTGCTCGTCGCGGACGGCGCACACCTTCGCCCCACGGACGCGGGGCGCGAGCTGATCCCCGCCGTCGGCGCGGAGACCGCCCCCATCAGCGCCCGCATCTGGGGCGGGATACCCACCGAGGATCTGGTCACCGCCGGCCGCGTCCTCGCGCTGGTCACCGAGCGCGCCAACGCAGAACTTGCGGCACTAGGCGCCTGACCGCCCGACCGCCGAGCGGACGGGTCCAGGACCGGCCGGGCCCCAGATCTCAGAAGATCAGCACGATGCGGCCCGGCCGGTGGCCCGCCTCCGCCCTGCGGTGGGCCTCCGCGACCTCCGCCAGCGGCATGACGTCGGCCACCCGGGTGATCAGCTTCCCGGCCTCCACCTTCTCCAGGATCCCCTTCAGCTGGGCGGCGTCCGGCCTGCCGAAGACGGTCTCGACGCGGATGTCCCGTTCGGCCGTCGGCGTCAGGTCGACGGCGAGGGCGACGAAGGCGCCGCCGTCCTTCACAACCGTGAGAGCGAGGGGACCGAGGAGGGCCCCGTCGAAGACCCCGTCCACCCGCTCCGGGAAGAGCTCCAGCAGCCTGTCGAACACCTCCCGCGGTTCGCCGCGCGGGATCGTGTGCTCGGCACCGAGGCCCTTCAGCTCGCGCTCGTCACCCTCGTGCGCGACAGCCACCACCCGAAGTCCGGCAGCGGCCGCGAACTGGACCGCGAACCGGCCCACCACGCCGCTGGCGCCGGTGACGAGCACCGTCGCCCCCTCCGGGAGCGCCAGCCGGTCGAGGGCCTGCTGGGCGGTGATCGCGGCCAGGGGGACGGAGGCGGCCACGGTGAACTCCACGTCGTCCGGAATGGGCGCCAGCCACGCCGGGTCGACCTGGATGACCTCCGCGTAGGTGCCGTGTCCCGACAGTTCCTCGAACCAGGGCACGAAACCGGCCACGCGGGTCCCGGCCGCCATTCCGGGCACGGGATCGAGAAGCTTGCCGGCGAAGTCCGTCCCGAGGACGAAGGGGGGTTTGAGAGCGCCGACCGCATGGGCGTACTTGCCGGCGCGGATCCGCAGGTCCGCCTGCGTCACACCAGCGGCCTTCAGCCGCACCCGCACCCGTCCCGGAACGTCTCCGGCCTCGGGCTCGGGCCGGCGGGCCATGCTCAGGACCTCAGGGCCGCCGTAGGCGGTCACTTCGACGACACGCATGGGGTTCCTTTCCTGCGGGCCCCCTCGTGGCCATTACACCCACGGTCCTCACCCGGGGCAACAGATGCTCCGCCAACCCGTGCCGTCCCACGACCGCCGCTGAACGAAGGGAGAACTCCAGGTGGCGGGATGCGACCTCCCCCACAGAACCGCACACCCGTCCGTACCGTCTCGTGCGTGGACTGGGTTACCGCTGAGAACGTCATCGCCGTGGTCACCGCGCTCCTCGGTGTCCTCGTCTCCGCCGGTGTGGTCGCCTACGAACGCTTCCTGCAGCGGGGCAGGAGGCTCGGCTACCGCGTGCAGCTCAACACGCCGCTCCGCGACGCGGGCGCGACCGCCGGCGACCTGACCCTGTGGGACGGCGACATCGGCGATTCCAACAGCTCCACCCTCGTGCTCATCCGGATCGAGAACGACGGCCTGCGCGAGATCAACCACGGCGACTACACCTCGTCGAACGGTCAGTCGAACGAACACGAGGGGCTGAAGGTCAGCTTCAACGGCAAGACGGTGCAGGCCGTCGTCGCCACCATTCCGCAGGCCTTCGGGGAGGTGCGGACCGAGATGTCGGAGGGGTTGGGGCTGCGCAAGCGCGAGAGCTCCGTCCTCATGCCCAAGGTGTCGCTGGAGCGGAAGCAGTACTTCAAGCTGCTCGTGCTGCTCAACGGCAGCGTGACCGAGGGCGCGATCCAGATCACCGGCCTGAATCGCGACGCGGTCGACGTCCACCACAACAAGAGCATGAGCGTCGACGACCGCAGGCCGACGTTCAGCCCCGCCGCCCGGAACATCACCCTCGTCCTCGCCGCCTGTGTGGTCGCCCTCGCCACGATCATCGTCCGCAGCGAGAAGCCACCGCCCATCGGATGCGCCCAGGGCACGCTCACGGTCACCGGCTCCACCGCGTTCGCCCCGGCCGTGCGGGAGCTGGCGAAGAAGTACGAGAAGGACTGCGAGGGATCCACCATCGTGGTGGACGCGCACGGCTCGACCGCGGGCATACGGGCACTGGCGGCGGCCGGCGCCGCGAGCGGCAAGGGCTCCCCCGCCGTCGTGGCGCTCTCCGACGGGCGCAAGCCCGGCGGCTATCCGCAGCTGCGCGAGAGCATGGTCGCCGTCTCCCTCTTCACCCTCGTCCTCAACGACCGGATACCGGTCACGAACCTCACCCTCGACCAGGTCCGCCGCCTGTACGAGGGGAAGATCACCAACTGGAACCAGATCCCCGGCGGGCCGAACCGTCCGGTCCTGCTGGTCAGCCGGGACGCCAACTCCGGCACCCGCGAGGTCTTCCAGCGCCGGGTCCTCGGCCGCAACGAGCCCGCCAACTCCTCACTCGACTGCGTGACGAAGGACGATGTGCACGCCCCGGTCGTGCGCTGCGAACTCGACAGCACCGACCAGGTGTTGTCGACCGTCGCCAAGCTGCCCGGCGCCATCGGGTACACCGAACTGCGCTCCGGGAGCGGGCTGAAGGGCCTGCACCGGGTGGCCATCGACGGCCGGGTGCCGAACGTGGACGAGATCGGCGAGTCGACGTACCCGTACCGGGAGATCGAGTACGCGTACACCTGGGGCGAGCCCCCAGCCGACTCGCTGACCTCCAGTTTCCTCACCTATCTGAGCCGGGGCAGCGGTCAGGACGTCATCCGCACCCACGGACACCTGCCGTGCGCGACGCCCAAGGGCCTGCGGATCTGCGGCGACGGCTGAACGCACGTCTGGCATCCTCTTTCGACGTGGAGGCATTGAACCCGCAAGACCCGGCCACTATCGGCCCGTTCCGTCTGCTCGGCCGGCTGGGAGTCGGCGGGATGGGCCGGGTGTTCCTGGCACGCTCGGCGGGCGGCCGGACGGTCGCGGTGAAGGTCGTGCACGCGGAGCTGGCGGCGCAGGACGAGTTCCGGCGGCGGTTCGCCCGCGAGGTGGCCGCCCTGGAGCGCGTCGGCGGCACGGGCACGACCCCGGTGCTCGGTTCGGACACGGCGGCCGAGGCCCCCTGGGTGGCGATCGGCTACGTACCGGGGCCGTCGCTGCGCACCGTGGTGGGCGACGAGTTCGGGCCGCTGCCGCCGGCGACCGTACGCGCGCTCGCGGCCGGGCTCGCGCGGGCGCTCACCCATGTGCACGCCGCCGGGCTCGTCCACCGCGATCTGAAGCCGTCCAACGTCCTGCTCACCGTGGACGGTCCGCAGATCATCGACTTCGGCATCGCCCGCGCCGTCGACACGATCACCGACGGCGGCCTGACCAGCACCGGCGCGGTGGTCGGCTCTCCCGGCTTCATGTCCCCGGAGCAGGTGCGCGGCGAGAAGCTGACCCCGGCCTCCGACGTGTTCTGCCTCGGCTCGGTCCTCGTGTACGCGGCGACCGGCCGCTCCCCGTTCGGTACGGCGGACAGCGGCGTCCACGCCACGATGTTCCGCATCGCGCACGACGAGCCCGACCTGACGGACCTCGCGCCCGAGCTCGCCGGCCTGGTGCGGGCCTGCCTCGGCAAGGACCCGGCCGGCCGGCCCTCGGCCGCCGAACTCGCCGAGACGATCACGGTCGACGACCCCTGGCTCCCGGCGGACGTGCTGGCCCGCCTCGGCCGCCACGCGGCCCGTCTCCTCGAGGCGGAGGCCGCGACGACGGCCACGGGCACGGGCACGGCGAGCGCCTCCGGGGGCGCTGCCGCCGGCGACACCTCGGGCGACCCCACGCCGCAGCCGGCACCGAAGCCGCCGCGCCGGCGCCGTACGGGACTGGTCGCCGCGGCGACCGCGCTCGTGGTGGCGGCCGCGGCCTCCCTCACGTACGTCTTCTGGCCGGACCCGAACAAGGGCCGCGACGAGCAGAAGAACCGCCCGCAGGGAGAGACCGGCAGCGTGTCCGCCCGCCCGGCGGGGATCGTGCCGGCGGCCTTCCTCGGTGCCTGGGAGGGTTTCCAGCGCGGCTCGGCCGACCACCCCCGGGAGACCACCCGGATCGAGATCGGCCAGGGAGCCGCGGGCGCCAAGGCCGCCGTCTACGTCCAGGTGAACGAGGAGCGGCTGTGCATGGGCCGTTCCCGGCTCGTCTCCGCCGACGAGGACAAGGTGGTCCTCGGTGAGTCCGACGTGACCACCAGCGTCCCCGCCCAGCGCTGCACACCCGCCGCCCACCAGACCCTCACCCTGCGCTCCCCGGACGTCCTGGAGTGGACCTCGGGAGCCGTGAAGGCCACCTTCCGCAAGGCCCGGACCGGCACGAGCATCGTGCCGGCGCAGTTCGTCGGCACGTGGAAGATGGAGAACGACCGGCTGATCTACGGCGACAACGCCGACCGCTACTTCGACCAGGTGACCATCACCCAGGGCCCGGTCGGCGCCACCGTCTTCCGCCATGTGCACGGCTACCCGCGCCTCGACGACGAGGGCAACACGACGCCCGACTCGGTCAGCTGCAGCTCCACGGCGATCCTCGCCGGCTCCGGCACGCCCCTGGTCATCGGCCCGGGGACGCCGGACCCGGACTCCTCGGACCCCGAGTGCGAGCGGGGCGGGACGGCCGGCTATCTGGTGATCGACCGTTTCAAGGGCCGGGAGCGCCTGCTGGTCTTCCCGATGCTGGACGGGGAGCCGGGCGAGTTCTACCGCGACTAGGGCCTGTCCGGCGGCTGGAGAGTTGCGGAACGCGACCCGGTCAGAGCGGCGTAGACGATCAGGTTGTTCACGGGGTGGCCCTGCGCGTCGAATGCCCCGTCGCAGGTGATCAGGCGGAGGACGCTCCGGGTGGACTCGCCGTACACCCTCGCGGTGGGGAAGGCGGCCTTCCCCACCGATTCGCTCCCGGTCACGACGAAGCGGACCGTGCGTCCGTCCTGACTGTCTATCAGGATCTCCGCACCCTTGGTGATCTTCTTCAGGTCGTGGAAGACCGCTCTGCCGAAGCGCGTGTCGTTGTGACCGATGATCACGCCGCTTCCTCGTCGACCGGGCACGGCGCCGCCCGTGTACCACCCTGCGGTCATGCCCTCCTCGGCCGGCGGGACCTCGACCGTGCCGTCGCCGTTCAGTCCCAACGGCAGCAGTGAACTGTTCACCCCGATCGAAGGGATCGTCACCCGAACGGGAACGGATGCCGTCGGCGGGTTCGGTGCGGCAGGCTGTGTGCCCCCGTCGGCGGCGGCGTGGGAGGGCCCGGGCCGGGAGGCGGTCGCCGGGCCCGCGGACCCGCAGGCGGCAAGGGCCGTTGCGAGCACGCAGGAGAGCAGCGGCAGCACGCTGCGGCGTACGGCTTCGCGTAGAGGCGGCACGGTGACTCCCGGATGGCGTGGAGGCTGAAGGAGGGATGACGCCGCCCGAGCACGGGCGACGTCATCGCATGGGGTCGGCCGGTGCGGTCAGCGGGTGGACCGGCGGCGCAGAACGATGGTTCCCGCGCCCGCGAGGAGGGCGGCGCCGACGGCCGAACCGTAGACGAGGGACGACGTGTCCTCACCGGCCGCCGGCTTCTCACCGGCGGCGACTCCGCCGCGAGGGGCCGGCGTCGCTTCGCCGACCTGCGCGGGCGCCGGGGTGGTGCGGGTGTCCACGGTCGGCCGCGCGGACCGGTCCGGGGTGGACGCCACGGGCGCGGGAGTACCACCGTCCGCGAACGCCACGGCCGAGGGGGTGAGCACCGCGCCGGCGGCGACGGCGGCGAGCAGGGTGACGCGAAGGGTCGAACGGACAGACATGCAGAACTCCGTTTTCGGTCTGGATGGATCGCGGGGGAAGCGCCGGCTCGGATCGGCCACCGGGCTCCCGCCAGACTGAAGGGGAGTTATGGGGAACGTGTCAGGGCGACGTCATGAGCCGATCAGCGTCTGACGCGCTCACGTCCCCTGCCCGTCCGTGGTGCTCGTCGGCTCACCCGGAAGCCGCAGGATGAACACCGACCCTTCGCCGATCGCGCTGACCGCGTGCACCGTGCCTCCGTGGGCCTCGACCAGCTTGCGGACGATGGCCAGGCCGAGACCGCTGCCGCCCGTCCGCCGACTGCGCGACTTCTCGGCTCGCCAGAAGCGCTCGAAGACGTGCCGCAGGTCTTCGGGCGCGATGCCGGTTCCGGTGTCCGCGACGTCCACGGCCACCTGGCGCCGATCGTCGTCGACGGGGTACGCCCGGAGGGTGACACGGCCTCCCGCCGGTGTGTGGCGCACCGCGTTGGCCACGAGGTTGCCGACGGCCTGGCGCAGCCGTACCGGGTCCGCGGTGACGGTGAGGGCGGGTGATCCGGGCTTCGCGGGACGCACCGACAGAGTGACCTTCGCGGCCTCCGCCCGGGCCTGGTGTGCGGCGGAGACCTGGATGAGCAGTTCCTCGATACGAACTCCGGGCCGCGTGTGCAGGCGGAGGGCGCCCGCGTCGGCCGCCGCCAGGTCCTGGAGGTCGTCGATGATGTGCTGCAGTTGCAGGGCCTCCTCCAGGAGCGAGGAGACGAACGCCGTGTCCGGGTCGGCCAGCCCGTCCTGTGCGGCCTCGAGCCAGCCGCGGATGTTGCTCAGCGGGGTGCGCAGTTCGTGGGCGATGTCGCTGGTGAGGGCCTTCCGCTGTTCTTCCAGGCGTGCGCGGTGCGCGGTCATGTCGTTGAAGGCCGCGGCGAGTCGCCCGATCTCGTTGTCCGCCGTGACGCGTACGGCTTCGGTGTTCTCGCCGTCCCGCATGCGCTGCGCCGCGCCGGTGAGTGCGTGCAACGGTCTGACGAATCGCACACCGGCGAACACGGAGACGCCGACGGTGAGGGCGAGGACGATCGTCGCGGCGCCCACGATGCGTGCGGTGTTCGCGGGCGACAGGTCGATGCCGGGCACGGTGCCGTCGGCCGTGTCACCGATGAAGAGGAGCGCGGGGGCGGCGACGTAGGTGCTGAGCTGTTCTCGTCGCGCCGTCTCCAGGCAGGAGGCGACGGCCCGGTCGTCGCCACCGGCCCGCGGTGTCCCGGGGGCCGCCGGGGCCGGAGTCGCGACAGCGGCGCGATCGCGTCCGGGGACGGGGACGGGGACGAGGACGGGGACGGGGAGGGCTGAACCGGTTCGCCGGCTCAGATCCAGAGTGATGGGCACACTCTTCTTGCCCTGCCGTGCGAGACAGGCGTCGACGAGCTTGCTGAGGGCGCTCAGTGCCGTCTTCTCGGTGGGTGTCGGCTCGTCCAGTGCGGATGTGGCGCACCCGGTGTCGTGGATCTGGTCGGGCTCGTTGCCGATCACGTGAAGGCGAGGACGTCCACTGGGGCCGAGAACGATGTCCGACGCGATCCCGTACCGGTGGAGACATCCCGCCGCGTCGTCGGCCGCCCGCTTCAGCCTCGCGCGTTCCGCGGGAGGCAGCCTGAACGGTCCGACGGCCCGCGGATCGATACGGTCCCCGGCGCTGTCCCCGGCCGTACCGCCCACCAGGGTGCTCGGGCCGGTCGGGTTCGGCGAGACGGTGGTGTCCACGGACAGCGGGTCGACGACGGCCGAAGCCCGGACCGGAAGTTCCGGAGCGGGCCCGTGGGCGGCCGAGTCGGCGATGATCTGCCGGTGCGGGGTGGTCAGAACGACCCGGCGCCCGGATTCCGCGGCGAGGTCGCGCAGGGGCGCGGCCACACCGTCCCACTCCGGGTGGCTTGCCGCGTAGGCGAGCAGCGTCTGGTAGATCCGGGTGTCGGCGGCGAGGTTCTGCCCCTGCTCCTGTTTGATCGCGCCGGATGTCGTCTGGGCGGCCAGCCAGGCGGTCGCCGCGACCGAGCAGGCCGCGACGAGCACCGATACGGCCAGGAGTCGGCCGAGCAGGCTCTTGCGGAGCGGCAGTCGCCGAGGTCGACTGCGCCGGTCGTCGCGGAGTGCCGGGGTGCGGAACCACGGCGGCCGGAGCCCCGTGTCCCCCCGGCTACCGGGTCGCCGCACGGGTGGAGGCCTTCGCGGGGTCGGTGAGCTTGTAGCCCACTCCGAAAACGGTGAGCAGGCGCACCGGATGGCGCGGGAGGGGCTCGATCTTCTTCCGCAGGTTCACGATGTGCGTGTCCACGGTCCGGTCGCTGATGTACTGGTCGATCCCGTGGATGTGTGCCAGCAACTGCTTGCGGCTGAAGACGCGTTCGGGCTCGGTGGCCAGGGCGACAAGGATCCGGAACTCCCCCGGCGTGCAGTCGATCGTGCTTCCGTCGACCGACACCTCGTGTCGCACCAGGTCGACGACGAGCGTCCCCACCGTCAGTCGCCGACCGTCCTGCGGGACGGGCTCGGACGCTCGCGCGGTCCGGTCGGCGCGGCGGAGGAGCGTACGCACCCGCGCCACGAGTTCGCGCGGGCTGTACGGCTTGGTCATGTAGTCGTCGGCGCCGAGATCCAGCCCCAGGAGCAGGTCGTCCTCGCTGGTACGGGCCGTCAGCATGAGCACCGGCAGCTCACGTCGCTCGGACCGGACGACCCTGACCACGTCGAGTCCGTCCGCTCGCGGCATCATCACGTCGAGCACCAGCAGATCGGGCGCGGTGTGCCTGACCTCCTCGAGCGCGGCCATCCCGTCCCCCACGACGGTGACGAGATGGCCTTCGCGTTCCAGGTATCGGCGCACGAGTTCGGCCTGCTTGGCGTCGTCCTCGGCGACCACCACGTGTGTCCGCGCCGGATCGCGGAGGTGTGGAGCGAGGTTGCTCATGTCGTCCCTGCCGATCGGAGCCTTGTCGCCTCCATAGAGGGCGTGGACGCCGGGTTGGTTCATGTCCGGCGCCGCGCGCTTGAAAGACAGGGGCCCGGGGCGCGCCCCGGGCGCCGGCTCCTACTGGGCCCCGATGAGCGCCAGCACCCGCTGGACCGCCTCGGCGACGGGCGCACCGACGGCCCCCACCGTCGCGGCGATCCCGGCGACCGCCATCAGCGCCCGGTGCCGCTCCTGCGGCTCGGCCTCCGGCCCGGCGGCGAGGGCGGGCAGGGAGTCGTCGATCGACTGCGCGGTCATGGGGTCGTTCACCTGCCCCCGCAGCTCCTGGAGCAGCTGACGCAACTCTCGTACGGCCGCGTCGAGTTCGGGAGAGGAAGCCTGGGCGCCGACGGTCCCGTGCTGGTGGTTGACCATGCCGGTGTTGTGCGTTCCGCCGTGCATGTTGACGGTGTTGCCGTAGTAGTAGTTGCTGTCGCCGCTCATCCGTTGCTCATTCCCACGTTGCCGTTGCCGCCGTACATGTTGACGGTGTCGCCGAAGTAGTAGTTGCTGGGATTGCTGATGGTCAGCCGCTCCACCCGGACCTGGAGTTCCGTCTCCGGGTTCTCTATGGCGTACGCGATCGAGTCGACGAGCTGGTTGAGGTGATCGGGGCGCCCGGTGACCAGGGCGGTCGACTGCCCGTTGGACTCGACGGCCAGCACGAAGTGGGAGGACGCGGACACCACCATGAGCATGTCCACCAGGAAGTAGATCAGGCCGCCCACACTCACCGTCCAGATGAACTGGATGATCCCGCCGAACGTCCCTTCCTCCCTCGAGAGGAACGACGCAATGCCGCCGAACAGGGTGAACGCCATCGCCACCAGGAGCGTGAGAGCCGAGCGCTTCAGAAAGCGCAGCACGGCTTCCTTGCGTCGCGGGTGGAGGACGAAGGTGTACACGCGAGCGACGTTCTGGAGCGGATAGACGGCACGACCCACCCACAACAGCCGTCGGGTGACGCTCAGTTCGATCGAGCTCGGCAGGCCTGCAGCAGTGGCCGGAGGCGGTCCCGGCGGACGCTGCGGCTGTGGTGGCGTCGCCGGCTTGGGTGGCTGCTCCGGCGTCGATGCCCCTGTTGTTTCCACGCTTCCCCCTGAGACGGAACCACATCGGAGTGACTCATTAGGCACCTGGCACAGAAGCAGCACAAGGCCACTTCTGGCCTCGAGGAGCCTGGTTTTCCGACAGGCCACGCGAGAGGGCCCGCACCCCGGAAACCGGGG